>JAFGFD010000030.1 GCA_016931215.1 Candidatus Omnitrophota bacterium | reverse complement strand
TCTCTACGGGCGGGACGGTCTTCAACTCGGAGGCTGTCGAATTTTATAGAAGTTTAGGCGCATCGCGCATAGTCCTGGACAGACAGGTCACGCTTAGTTCGATGAAGGAGCTTGCAGAACGCCATATCAACATTGATTTTGAGGTATTTATATTACATACGCTATGCGTCTACATCGACGGTTTTTGTACATTCATGCATACATACGGCCGGGAGTCTATGGAGGAGGTCTCTGGCAAGAATCCCGAATCTGCGGGTAAGACGGTGATTATGACGGCCCATGACCCTCTCGCGACGGCCGATGCGTGCAGTCTGAAATATTCGGTAACTCCGTACGATGCCTTTACGAATGAAAAGATAAGTTATGCCGATTTAACCCCTACATTTTTTAAGCAGCTTAGAGACGGCGTGGAATGCGGCGCGTGTGCCCTTTACGATATTTCTCGCACAATGACGAAAGCGGTAAAGATAGTAGGCCGTCAACTTCATCCGAAGATAAGAATCGCCAGCGTCGGCTTCATTCGTAAGTGCTTAGATATGCTGAAAGACGGGGAAAGTATAGGACGCGAGGATTATATAAAGAGGGTCCAGGGTTTGTATAGAAAAACGTTTGCATATGAAAATGAATGCAGAGGCAATAATTGTTATCATCCCGAGGTAATAAATAAATTCGAGAGGAAGCGGCCGTATAACTTTCAGGTTACAAAGATACAAGAGCAATCTTATGGGCGGTAAATAAATGGAGAAGGCGCTTTTCATCACCGATATTGACCAGTTGTTTGACGACAGGGCTGAGGCGGGTAACGGAAAATATAACCGCCTGTATTATGGCATAGAATTCTGCGAGAGGCTGATCCCATTCGTTGATGAACTGAGGAGCGCATTAGAATACAGCAAAAGAAATGATCTTGATTTTTCGCTTGTGACTCCATATGTGACGAACGACGGACTTGCGAGACTTTCGTCATTGTTCGATTACTTGGCCGAAGAAGATATTTACTGCGAAGTTATTGTCAATGACTGGGGCGTTCTCAATCTTATCAATAAGAGCTATAGAGGTCTTAGGCCTGTATTGGGCCGTCTTCTGACAAAACAAAAACGAGGTCCTAAGATCGCTGAATTGATGAACCGTAAGACCGTGGTACGTCCTTTAAAAGACATTCAGAATCCGGAGATAAAAGGGTTCGTAATCCAAAAGAAGCTCCCCAAGGAGAGCCATTTTTATTACAAAGGGGCAAATAGCGCAAGCGTGCCTATCATACACGATTTTTTGATAAATCAGCGCATAGACAGGATCGAACTCGATAATACGGCTCAGGGCTTATGCTTGGACCTGCCCGCTGGAAAGATAACCGCGTCAGTATATATGCCGTACGTCTACATAACTACCACGTTTTTTTGCCCCACGGCCGGACTTACAGAGAATGGCGAGTCGCGTGTTAAGATCAGGCCCTGTTCCAAGGAATGCCGGAAATATATCTTTAGACTCCGCAACGACGATATGCCTAAAGAGATTATCCTGAAAGGAAACACGCAATTTTATGAAAACGCCTGTTTTGATGAAGAACAATTTAAAAAGATGAATATTGACAGGATTGTGTATGAAGCGCAAGTACCTGTTTGACGGAAATATCAACACGTTTATATATCCGGAGGGAGGTGTGCTTAAAGACAGTATTTTTAATATTATCCGTTTACAGAAAAAAAATAAATTTGAGGGGGTGGTGAGATGATAAGCTTAAAAGATGTCTTCGCTAAGAACGAGAAGAATTGGGTAAGTCGGTTTATACTGGATGAGGTCGTTATTATGCCGTTATGCAGGACCGAGGACGATGTCCAGTATATATACTCTGTATCGAATGAAACGGGTTCAAGGATATGGCAGCTTATCGACGGGAGGAACACGGTTGGCGACATACAGGAGGCGATGAAGAAGGAATATAGAGGACCGGGTGAACGCATCGAAAGAGACGTACTTGAGTTTATAGAGGACGTCTACGGCGAAAAACTGATAAATATCACAAGGCCTAAAAAACAGAAAACCGCCGCGGCCAAAGGATCGGAAAAGGTGAGAAAGGTATACAAAAAACCCGATATCGCAAAGGTAAAGATGCAGCCGGAGCAGGCGGTACTTACATGCTGCCTTGATAATTACGAGCCAAAGCAGGGCTCTTTCGGTTTTTGCACTCTATTCAACTTCTGTCATTTCAGTAATAATGATTGCGCATCGTTTTTATCTTCCGCCAATGATTCGAGCTCGGCGATAGGAAGCTGATTTTTTTTCATGCCAAAGTACTCGGACTACGGAAAGCTTCACGATAGGTTGGTTAGAAAGGCTGTCAGGAAGAGACACCCCATTCATGCGGTGTTCGAGCTGACATATAGATGTAATTTCAGTTGCCGCCATTGTTACATTCCTTACACAGAAGTCGACAGAGAGAAAAGTTCTGATTCGCAACCATCCTGTCCAGGAGTCTCTCATGGAGCAAAAGAGATAGGCACAAAGGAAGTATTTAAGATTTTGGATGAGTTGGCCTTGAACGGCTGCTTTAATGTGGGATTTACGGGCGGCGAACCTCTCGTCAGAAGAGACATATTCGACATACTGGAATATTCCAAGAAAAAGGGATTCAATATTATCCTTTTGACGAACGGAAGCCTTATAACTCCAGCTAAAGCAGCGAAGTTGAAAAGACTTGCGCTAAACAAGATCGATATCTCATTTCATAGTTTCAGGGAAGAACAATTTGACTGGTTCGTAAGGACACCCGGCGCTTATAAAAAAGTCATAAAGGCGATAGAGCTCGTCTCCGTCATAGGTACCCCTTTTTATTTCAAGACCGCGGCCATGACCATAAACAAGGATGATATGGTTAAGATAAGGCGCCTGGCCGTAGAAAAGTACGGAGCGCGCTTTAGATGGGTACCGTGGTTGACTCCACGTTGGGACGGCACAAAAGATAATCTCGAATTCCGCCTTGAGCCCAAGGCCGTAGTCGAGATAAAGAAGGCGATAAGCGATGACGCGGAAGCGGAATACGAAAAGGTAAGCCCTCTCCAAAAAAGAGGGGCGCCAACGAAGCGAAAGTCACCTGGAAGGAGAAAAATAGTCAACAGCGTCTTTAACTGTAATGCGGGCAGGACAGACGTAGTCATAAACCCTTACGGCGAGATGAAACTATGCATGGACCTCCCCGAGCCTAAGTACAGTATTCTGAAAGGCAATTTTGCCGAGGGGTGGAGGATGTTGGGCGATTATGCAGAGGGCATGGCGCCCGGGCCGACGTATAGGTGCCACGAATGCGACCTTTTTAGATTTTGCGATGTATGTCCCGCCAGGAGCTATCTTGAGTGCGGCGATTTGAACGCATGCCCACCCTATCACAGAAAGTTGGCCGAGTTCACGAAAGAATTGTTGGAAAAAGACATCCATTATGATTTCCAAAAAGCCAAAGTTGAAAGCCGAAGATGACAGGACCGTCAGCATCGGCGGCGTTTCATTTTTATTCAGAAATAAAGGTTGCTCGGTCGAGGAGTTGAGAGACCGAAGGAGGAATCTGGCGGATTTTTTTCACCGCGGAAAGGGCGATATAATATGCGATGTCAAAGTGGGCGCGCTACCGACTTATCCCAAAGACAAGACTCTTTTCGACGCAAAGAATAATTGGTGCCTTTACAAGGCCGGGACCGAGCATATCTTCGAGACTTATAAATCATCGGGCAAAGACGGCTCTAAGCGGATTGTCCGCGTCTGCAGAGTAAGCGATAATTGCAGGAATGCAAAACTATATATATCGCCGGATGCGGATGTCGACTTCGAGAACGGATTTAAAGACGAACGCAGCCGATGGTCATTGGAGCAGCTCATGAGGATAATGGGCCATCTTCTATTTATCGATATTGCGCCAATGCACGGAGCCATCTTGGTTCACGGTTCGGGGATAGTCCTTAACGGCGAAGGTTTTATATTTTTGGGAAAATCGGGCGAAGGCAAAAGCACAATAGCCAAACTTTGGATGGGTAGAAGAGGCGTTAAGGTATTAAGCGATGATAGATTGATTATACGCCGAACGGGGAAAGATTATTACTTATACGGCACGCCGTGGCCGGGCACGGCCGGAATGG
>JAFGFD010000029.1 GCA_016931215.1 Candidatus Omnitrophota bacterium | reverse complement strand
GTCGGATAAGTTCTTCATCTTATCTTTAAAGACATGTTGCGTATTTGCGATTTCAGATATAATATTTTCAATGCCTTCATACTCAACATGGTTTATCAGGCTCGCATATCCGACCGGCTTATTTTTATCGTAAAAATCAAAGATTGCCTCGACTATTCTGCGTGATACTTCGCTGGTAAACTCGCCGACCGTAATTCTATTCTTGACTTCCCCGATAAGAGAATTGTCCTCCAGAATAACTCCGATTATGATCTTTTCGGCTGATGACATCTCTCTCGTCTCGTCGTTGATATGAATAGGTCTTGTAATGGGGGTCGAGCCGTTTTCTGTCTTTATTTTTTTCATCTCGATCCTCAAACTGTCCTCGTTCAACCCCAAGGATTCCGACAACCTTTTGACATATTCCGACTTTAATACGGCGTTATTAATCTTCGTTATTGTCTTAAGCATCTCTTCGGCGATCTTTATCTTTGAATGCACGTCGGTTACGCCGTAGGTATTTTTCAACATGCCGAGCTTATAATCGAATAAATCGACCGGGGTGCGAACGATCTTCTTAAATGCGTCTATGCCGTACTTTCGAATGAAGCTATCGGGATCCAGGGAAGGCGGCAATTTGGCGACCCCTACCTTCATATCTTGGACAAGGAGTGTGTCCAGGCCGCGCAGCGTGGCCATCTCGCCAGCTTTGTCGGCATCATAAATCATGATCACATTGCGAGTATACCTTTTCAATAAACGCACATGATCGTCCGTAAGCGCAGTGCCGCAAGAAGCTATAACATTTTTCATTCCGCTTTGATGGGGTATCAATACGTCCGTATACCCTTCAACTATGACAGCAGTATCTTCAGTGGATATTTCCTTCTTGGCATAATTCAAGCCAAAAAGGACTTTTCTTTTGTTGTAAACCTCGCTTTCGGGCGAATTCATGTATTTTGGAAGCGTGTCATCCAGTGCCCTCGCTCCAAAGGCAACAATCCTGTCCCTATGATCCGTTATAGGGAACATGATCCTGTTCCTGAATCTGTCGTAATGAGAAGCCTTGTCTTCCCTTGGTATGGCCAAACCTGATTTTTCTATGACCTTCCGGCTAAAACCTTTCTTATTCAGATATGTAACTAAACTATCCCAAGTTCCGGGAGCGAATCCCAATTTAAAAGCCGACATTGTCTCTTTTGTAATTCCTCTGTTCGTCAGGTATTGTAGGGCGGTCTTCCCGGAACCGGAGACAAGCATGCTTTGAAAAAAAGAGCTTGCATATAATTGAATTTCGTAAAGAGCGTCGATAAAAGACGTACGCCCGGCGGATTCTTTCGAGGAATATTCGGGCAATATAACTCCTGCCTTCTTTGCCAACATCTTGACGACTTCCCCGAATTCCATCCTTTCGTATTTCATGATAAATGTTATGGCATTGCCTCCGGCCCCGCAGCCGAAGCAGTGGAATATGCCCTTATCGGGATTGACCATAAAAGAAGGCGTCTTTTCGTGGTGGAACGGACATAATGCCTTGTAATTCCGTCCTGCTCTTTTAAGCGGGATATAACTTGAGATTATCTCGACTATATTGCATTTATCTAATATCTGATCCAGTACGTTATCCGGAACGAGCGGAGACATATAGCACTTTACCTTCTTGAAACCCTCTCGAAACCCGAGCAGGGTATAATTTCTAAATCTTCCTTTTTGCAGAGTTCGTCCAGCAGCAGGTTCAGTCCTAAATTGTCGCTGGAAATGTGGCCTGCCACGATAATATTGATGTGTTCCTTTTGAGCGCTGGTATAATGCTTCTCGCTAAAATGCATTCCGATAATCGTGCCTACGCCGGCCTGAGATAGCCTTGGGAATACTCGTTGAGAACCTTCCGTACCACCCGTCATGTCGACTGCGATCTTTCCGGCTTTGTCCTTTTCTTTGCCCAGCAAAACAAAAGGTCCTGCGTTCTTTCCTGACGCAATCTCATACTCCGGTATGCCTCTCAAAATCTCCATCACATTTCCAACGGTTTTCGGCTTTTTGCGGTCAAAAAGATTCTGTAGATAAGAAGTTACATGGTTGTCAGCCGGGGTATGTACGCACATGAACGGTATATCGAGTAGCCTCGCGGCGTCAACGGCTCTCATGTGATTGGCGGCCGATACGTTTCTGGCGACTTCAGCCATGCGTTCTTTAAGTAAATCCTTCCCTATCTCCTCCTCTATGCCTAATTTTTCGAGAATGTCGACTTGCATACCCATGACATGATAAAATCCGGCGAGGGCCTTGCCCTCGGGGTGATGCGCCATCACCAAATCTATGCCCACCCCCTTTTCGATCATTCGATCCGCAAGTACGAGTTCGCCGACCTCCATATCTATGCCTATCAATATAGTCTTGACGTCACGGGTCAAGTCTCCGTGAAGTATTCGCGTGTCGTCGTAAGGATGCTTAAATCTCTCTTTATCGAATGACTTTTTAGCGCGAGCCGAAAGTTTTCCATACTCCTTCCTCGCATCGGATAGCACCTTTCCGATTGCGGCTTTAGAACGAGGGTCCTTCCGCAGTCCTCTTTTGATCGCTATTTCATATATCTCTTTGAGCTTCACTAAAACCCTCCTTTCTTCTTAAATCACTTCTCTAAAAATTCCTCAATACTATTTTTTCTCTTTATTTTTAGTATCTTGAATTGCGCCGGCTCGACACTGGATAAAAGATGTTCAACGCTCGCATCTTGTTTGCCGGTCAATAAACTTACGGTTTTAGAATACAGCGTGCTTCCTGAATTCAATAAAAAATTTCCGGAGAGAGAGTAAATTTTAACAGACTCTGATATATACTGAATTGGCATAAGTACTAAGGCAAATGAGACGAGTACGGAGACAACGAAACCTCGCATCATGCCTATCAGTAGTCCGCCTATTTTATTCAAGGAGTGGAAGACTTCTATCTTCGCAATGTTAAGCAGGAAGGCATATAATCTTTTAAACACGAAATATAATAGGCCGATTATACATATGAAGCTTATAACGTAACAGACATTCAACGGAAGGAACATGTACCTGTTTAGAAAGTAAGATAAGGGGGATGAAAACCGCATGCTCAAAATAGCAATTATATACAACCCTAGCAAGTATAACAACTCACCGAATAGACCCCTTTGCGACCCGATGTAAGTGCTTAGTATCATTATAATAAAAACCAATAAATCAACCCAGTTAAAATAAGCAATAGCTTCCAATCAATCCGCTCCTTTTGACTATAAGCGACAGCATGCCGCGATATGCAAATTTCTAATACGGGACTTATCACGGAAAGCACCAAAGTATATCATAATAAATTATTAATGTCAAGATAGCGTATAATAATTATATAATGGTACCCCATGTATGGTCACTATCGACCCCGTCTACGCGCACGGAAACAATGCCACGACATCTTCCGGCGTCGGATTTTATCACGATTTTAATGTATCTATCATCATAGCCTTGAAAAAGGCCGTCGGACAAATTTCTTTCATTTTCCACAAGCACGTTGGTAGTCTTGCCTAAAAACGTCTTCCTGAACTCGTGTGATTTTTCCACTGCCAGTGCCTGTAAACGCCTTGCCCTATCTTTTATTATCCCCCTAGGAATATCCGGTCCCATCTCAGCAGCCATGGTGCCAGGCCTCCTGCTATAAGGAAATATGTGTATACGCAATGGTTGAATCGCCTCCAACAGGTCGCATGTATTCTGAAAGCAGCTATCAGACTCCCCCGGAAAGCCTACAAGTACATCAGTAGTTATAGACACTCCCTCTATCTTATCCCTGACCAGGTCGATTAAACCGAGATACCCCTTACTTGTATAAGGCCTGTTCATGGCCGATAATATCCTGTCATCCCCGCTTTGTAGCGGTATGTGAAAATGCTTGCACAACTTATGCTCGGACTGAACCAAATCGATAAGACGTTCATTCAAGTTCGCGGGTTCAATAGAACTGAGTCTCAAGCGGAAATCGCCGTCAATGTCTACGATCTTCTCTATAATATCGGGCAACTCCCGGGGACCGCGTAACTCTTTGCCCCAGACACCTAAGCATATTCCCGAAAGTACTATCTCCTTGTAACCGGATGAGACGAGCTGTCTTACCTCTTTTAGGGTCGAATCGATATCTCTGCTTCTGGGTTTACCTCTCACAAAAGGAATTTTGCAGTAAGAGCAAAAATTATCACATCCATCCTGAATCTTAACAAATGCCTTTGAGTGATCCTTGAATCCGGAAACGGACAAGGGTGTATACCCGATTACCTTAGAATCAGTCATATCTTTCCTCGATTCAATGATATCTACTATTGAGTCTTTAGCGTTGTTCTTAATAACCTTGTAAACGCCCTGCATGCGACCTAGGACGTCTTCGTCTGATTCCGCGTAGCATCCCGTAACGATGACCTTTGCCGCCGGATTACATCTGTTAACTTTTCTTATCAGTCGCCGGCATTCCTTGTCGGCTTTTGCAGTAACGGTACAGGTATTGATGATATATAAGTCAGCCCGATCTAAGGGGTTGGCCTCTATGTACCCCGCTCTGATAAAGGCTTCTCTCATAGCCTGGGTTTCGTACTGATTAACCTTGCATCCCAACGTATAAAAAGAGAACTTCTTCATAATCTGATCTAGATACTCCTACGCCCAAAAATAAATTATCCCGCAAAGCGCGGGATACATGCCAACTTCTTAAAGCAAATATATTCTTTTACATACATTTATACTCGTAATTCAAAACGGACAGTGTCGCAATCGCCGCTGTATCGCTCTTCAGGACAAGATCGCCTAAAGAGACAAGAATTACGCCATGAGAAGCCGCCGCCGCCTTCTCGGCCTCAGTAAAACCTCCTTCCGGCCCTATCATGACCAGCGACTTGTCCGATTCCTTGATATCTGCCAAGGCTGAATAAAGACTTATAGAGTCTTCGGACAGGCATGGCATAATAGTGAAATTGTAGTTATCCACCATCTCTATCAAATCGTTAAATTTTAACATAGGGCGTACTAGCGGAAGTTCGGTCCTTCCGCACTGTTTTGACGCCTCGATAGCTATTCTTCTCCATCTTTCTATCTTAGATTTTATCCTCTCGTTATCGGCCTTGACAATAGTCCTCTCGGTAGACAATGGAATAATTTCATCTACACCCAATTCAGTCGCTTTTTGAACGACTGTATCCATTTTATCTTTCTTCGGAATCGCCTGCGCAAGCGTAATCCTGAAATTTCTTTTGCTGTCCGGGGTCTTTACTTCTTTTATATCGATTATTACCTCTTTTGCATCAATGCATGTTATAACTCCCACATACTCATTGCCCCTTCCGTCAAAGGCAACAACGGCATCCCCTTCGCCTAACCTCATCACGTCGACGATATGGTGCCTCTCCTCCTTTTCAACGTGGATCTTGTCGTCCCTGATCGATTGAGGTTGCACATAGAACCTACTCATTCGGCACCTCTTGCCCCTTCTCTCCGAAAACCTCGGCTTCAAAGATATATATGTCGCAATCCTTGTGCTTCCACGCATCGGGCAGAAGGCCCGCTTTATGGGCGCACAAATTTGTCATGAACTCCTCTTTGGACCACCCCGTCTCCGCGGCAACCTGAGGCAAAAAGACCCCGCTCGAAAACCCCTTTCTGACCAAGACGCCATGGACACCCATTTTGATATCATCTACACTGTCTACCTTCTCGAGTTCGGATAGCACGGATATCTCGATGTCTATATCGTCAAGCTCGGCAAGCGTAACTTTTGGGAATCTGGGATCGCCCGTGGCCGACTCTATGGCCATGTCTCTTACGGTCAAATAAAGTGGCCCTCTGCCGATAATGTTGCCGATGCATCCTCTGAGCTGTCCATGCTCGTGCAAGGTAACAAATGCACCCATCTCCTTATTAAATAGAGGATCTGCCTCCTTTATCTCCATAACCTTGCCTGTCTGAAGATATGTCTTTATTGTGCTTCGTGCGATCTCAAGCAATCGTTTTTGCTGTTCGTTGCTGAGCATAGCCCCCTCCCTCGACTCTTTTTTTTCGTCGGATTTTGCCCTGTCATCAGTAGAATTTTTGGCTAGAGCAGAATATATCGCAGCGCTGACATAGCCGACCACCCTGCTTTTGTCACCCGTGACATCGCCGGAATTGGCGTATTTCAATATATCGATGGAATCAGCCATCATAGACCTTGCCATAAGTAACGCTGCGGCAACCGGCATATACCCGCAGAATAGCTGCTCGCCGGTAACGGAACGTTTGTATATCTCTTTTGCGTTAAAATCTTTCAAAAGCTCTATAGCGCTCAAGTCGATCTTGCGGGCATTTTCGTAGCTATTGTAATGGCTCATATCCGTGCTTACGACAAGTAAGGCGTCATTCCTTTTACTCAGGAGACCTGCCAGTATGCCCGCCATAAGCTCGCAATGGCTAAAATCGCTGGATCCAAATGCTATGGGTACGATCTTTGCATCTGGCAAGACCTTCTTTATGAAGATGAGTTCCATTTCAATCGAATTCTCGTCGTCAAACGCATCTTTATAAAATCTTATCCTTTTGTCGCTATCGATGATGTCGCGGGCCAGTGGTTCATCGACTTCCACGTTGCCGAGGGGCGTAGAGAAAGATCCCCTATCAAAAACAGATATGCCGTTGAATCTTTTTCTATGGCAAAACCCGAGGATCACGACCGTCTTGAAACCTCTATCTCTTACGGCATTGTAAGCATAGGCGGCAACGGGGCCGGAATACGCTATTCCGGCATGAGGCGCTATAATAGCCTTTATGTCACCTTCTATCTTCGCCATCTTTGCGCTTTCGAGATACGAGTCGAGCATCTTCGATAGCTCTTCCTTTGAACCGGGATACCAGCTGCCGGCGAGATCCGCCTTCTTTATATCAACGGCATAAATATCCTGTATAGTAACTAAACAAAAAACTAGAGCTGCTAATAAAAAAAGAATGCCTCTGCACGTAACATGTTGTCTATTTTTTTTATTATCTATGTTCAATTCTTATTCCACCATTCTGCATTATTTACGATTTCGGTTTTCTTGTGCCAACTCACATGGCCGTCTCCCCAGACTATATTAGAACCTCCTGAGTGGCGGTCTGATACGACCTGCTGCCCCTTTGCGGATGTGTAACCTCCGCTCCAGTCGTGCCAATCGAGCTGATCGTCCACGCAATCATAAAAAAGGATGGTCTCGACAGGATCTTTAATCTCGCTAAATCTCCCGGGACAATATACGCCTGCCTCCAACAAACCTCCCAAAATAAAATTCATATTATAAGCGAGTCCTTCATTTCCTACTCGTTCGGGTGAGATTGTCACTACGGCGTGAGCTGTGGATTGATATCCATTTGGCGATAAAAAACCGAGGGTAGGGCATTCAAATACATCTGCATAAAAAGGGTCTCCGACAATATCCAAATAAGTGGCCATCTCCTTCCACCATTCGTCATTGTTGCTCAAACCGCTAGAAGCCAGCTTTATAGGTATGTAGTCGTCGTGATCGTCGCAGTAGACCTGCAGGGCGAGACCTATCTGTCTGAGGTTGCTCGCACACTGCGACCTTCTGGCGCTCTCTCTGGCTCTTCCTACTAAGGGTATCTGGATGAGAATTATAATAGCTATTATTATAACCACGGTCAAAAGCTCTATTAAAGTGAAAGCATATTTTTTCCCGTTCAAGACCATAGCGCCCCTCCCTAAACTTTTTTGGTGTCGGTATCTAAAGCTCCGCTATTTTTGAAAGAGGAACATTAAGGAGAAAACTTTTTTCTAAAAAGTTGTCGCCTTAAAACCGTTCGGACGCTAGTCCTGCTTTGTATT
>JAFGFD010000028.1 GCA_016931215.1 Candidatus Omnitrophota bacterium | reverse complement strand
CAAAAATACTTTTTGGGTATCAGATACGGGTCTCTTCTCTCTTGTCTTGGCAGCAGGTGCCTGAACGGGGGTTCCCGGTCTCTTCGATAAGGATTTTTCTTTGGGGGTCTTGAAAATTATCTTCTTTGTCTTCTTCTTTGTTTTGCCCTCAGAGGCTGGGGCCACTCTGGATGGGACCTTCCCCCCGACCGAAGCGCTTTTAACTACAATCTTATTCTTTTTCTTGGCCGGTTCCTTCTTCTTATCTGTTTTTACCTTGGCCTTTCGGCTGTCTTGCGTGGTTTTTTTTGTCTTTTTCAATTCGTCTTTTTTTCTCGCCATAATTTCAAACCCCGTATTTGGCGCATCCCCTTTGTCGGTATGCTTGATTCTCGGTTATTCCCCTTCGGGCTTGCCCTCGGCCGCTTGGTCTGAACCGCCGCCGGCCTGCGGTCCTTTATCCATTCCCTCTGCCTTAGCACTTTTTTCCTGATTCTTCTGTTCCTTTTCGGATTCCTTTAGGCGATTTATAACATCCTTTGCGCTTTCTATCATCTTCTTCGCCGATTTCTCGCCTATGCCCGGCAATGCGGTAAGTTCTTCGACCTTGGCGTTGGCTATCTTATCGATAGTATCATAGCCATTCTGCTCTAAAATATCCTTCGCCTTTTTTCCTACCGCCTCTATAGAAAGAATG
Organism: Candidatus Omnitrophota bacterium; assembly: GCA_016931215.1. GTDB lineage: Bacteria > Omnitrophota > Gorgyraeia > JAHIPI01 > JAHIPI01 > JAFGFD01. The sequence continues at coordinate 6,829 of JAFGFD010000028.1, read as the reverse complement.
GAGACCATCTCAAGAGTCTTCAACTCTTTCTTGCTGCGTATATCTATACTCCAACCGGTAAGTTTGGAAGCCAATCTCACGTTCTGGCCCTGTTTACCGATGGCAAGCGACAATTGATCGTCTTCAACCGTCACCCTGGCCCTCTGGTTTTCTTTATCTATATCTATCGAAGCTATTTCCGCCGGACTGAGAGCGCCTTTTATGTAATCTCTGGAATCCTCGTTCCATCGTATGATATCTATCCTCTCCCCCCCGAGCTCCCTTACGATATTCTTCACGCGCTGCCCCCTCATACCTACGCATGCCCCTACCGAATCGACCTTTTCGTCATTTGAAAATACGGCGAGCTTGGTGCGGTCGCCCGCTTCGCGAGCTATTCCCCTTATCTCCACGATACCCTCGTCGATTTCGGGTACCTCAAGCTCAAAAAGCCTTTGGACGAACATCGGATGCGTCCTGGAAAGTATGATCTGAGGTCCTTTAGTAGTCTTTCTGACATCCAGTATGAGAGCCCTAACCCTGTCTCCCTGTTTATAACTATCCCTGGGACACGTCTCTTTCCTCATGAGAATGCCTTCCGTCTTGCCTAGATCGACAATATAGTTACCTTTGTCTACCCTATGTATTGCGCCGGTGCAAAGAGTCGTTATCCTATCATTGAAATCATCGTATATAACTTCCCTCTCGGCTTCCCTGATCTTTTGAATGATTACCTGCTTGGCGGTCTGAGCGGCGATCCTGCCGAACTCCTCCGATTTTATCTCTTTGCCCTCGCTGGTGACTTTGATCTCTCCTGTCTTCTTATCGATCTCGACAGATATATCTTCAACGTTTTTACCGACTATCTTTCTCGCAGCGCTCATCAAGGCAGACTGTATCGCCTGAAATAGCACTTCTTTGTCTATCCCCTTTTCCCTCTCTATGTGTTCCAATATGCTTAATATATCTCCGTTCATCTTGCTCTCCTAACGCAGCTATTGTCATTGCGAGCGTAAGCGAAGCAATCTCATCTCGATTGCTTCGTCGCCCCGAAACTTCGGGGCTCCTCGCAATAAATTCGACTATGTAACTTACGCGTACTATCGTTGCGTAAGTTGCGGTCTCATTTAAATGAGACTCTTGTAATCCAAAGTAGCCTTTGAAATCTTGTCCACGGGTATAGTGACTGAATAGAGGCCTTCCTCTAGTACGGTGATGCTGTCCTTGTCAACGGACTCCAATATGCCCTTGAATTCCTTCTTTTCATTTATAGGAACGTATGTATAAACGCAAATGTTCTTTCCTATTACCCTGGAATAATCGGCCGGTTTCTTAAGAGGCCTGTCCAACCCCGGAGAAGAGACCTCTAGAACATAATTTTCCATGATGATATCTCGTTTGTCGAGGGCCTCTCCTATCAGATAACTCATCTCGGTGCATTTATCGAGAGTAATGCCGCCATCGGCATCCGCCAGTATCTTCAACACCTTCTTACCGCCTTCTTTTTTGAAGGCGATATCTACAAGTTCTATATTGTGCTCAACGAATATCCCTGAAATTATCTCTTTAAGGTTATCCAATAAGGCCTTGTCGTTCATTATGCTCCCTCTATTCGATACAGCTATCGATCGCAACAATATACCGCAAAACAGCTTTATAACGTAGCTTTACAAAATAAAAAGTGGGTTTCCTTTCTTAAACCCACTTTCCCCTCCTTTACAGAAAACTTGGAAGTATGTTACTATATTATGCAATTATTGTCAACAAAAAAATGGCTGCGGTCCGGCCGAGGGACGGCCGCGACACCTTATAGAAGGCCTCTTATGGTATCTGCAACGTCCTTCTCCTCTACCAGTGTCACCTCCTTATTGCGTCTCTGCTTAAGCTCAAGCTTAGATTGCTTCAATGCCTTCTCTCCTATTATGACCTGTATGGGGACTCCTATCAAGTCTGCGTCCTTGAATTTGATGCCTGCGCTCTCCTGTCGGTCATCCAAAAGAACTTCGATGCCCGAGGCTGTAAGCTTATCATATAACCTATTTGCTATATCCGTGGTCTCCTTGTGCGCCATATTCAGTGGTAGGATTATAACCTTGTAAGGAGCTATCTCAAGCGGCCAGATTATGCCGTCCTTGTCGTTGTTTTGCTCAATGCAAGAGGCGATAATCCTATTGACGCCTATTCCGTAGCAGCCCATGATACACGGTTTTTCCTTGCCGTCGCTGTCAAGGAAGTTTGCACCGAGCGCCTTGGAGTACTTTGTACCTAATTTAAAGGTATGACCAACCTCTATAGATGTCTTCAGTTTGATAGTGCCCTTTTTGCATTTAGGGCAGGCGTCTTTCTCCTCTACATATCTTAAGTCAGCCCACTCAGATACCTTAAAATCCCTTTGAAGATTGACGTTTATGTAATGCATATCTTTTTCATTTGCGCCCGCCACAAAATTTTCCATATCCCTGATTACGTAGTCGGCGATGATTCTGACGCCTTTTAAATCAACCGGTCCGCTGAAGCCGAGAGGCCCTCCCGTGATCTCCTCTATAGACTTCTCGTCACACATCTCCAGTTTACCGCAAGATAAATATTTTGTAAGCTTTGTCTCATTCAGGGTGCGATCGCCTCTTATAAGAACGGCTATCGGATTGCCGTCTGCCTTATAAAGTAACGTCTTGACCAGGCTAATTGGTTTTACTCCCAAGAATTCGCTCACTTTTTCAACTGTGCTCACGCCTGGCGTCTCGACTTTTTTAAGTTTGGCCGGCTTCTTGGACTTATCATTGACCATGACGTCTTGGCAGCCGCATACCTCGCGGCTGGCCGCATATCCGCATGAGCCACATACCGCAATTATGTCTTCGCCGCTTCCCGCAGGCACCATGAACTCATGAGACACATCGCCTCCCATAAATCCAGTATCCGCCTCTACGGCTATGTACCTCAATCCGCATCTATCGAATATCCTGCGGTACGCATCGTACATAGATTGATAGCTTCTGTTCAGCCCTGCTTGATCCGCGTCGAAGCTGTAAGCGTCTTTCATGATAAATTCTTTTGACCTTAAAACGCCGAAACGGGGCCTCGGCTCATCTCTAAACTTGGTCTGAATCTGATATAACGTCTTGGGCAGATTTCTGTAAGACCGGATCTCCCTTGCCACCAGATCGGTAATGACCTCCTCGTGCGTAGGGCCAAGCAGGTAGTCTCTGCCGTGCCTGTCCTTGTAGGTAATCAGTATCTCGCCTAAAAGGGAATATCTTCCTGTCTTCTCCCATAATTCACGCGGGTGCATGGCAGGTAAAAGGAGCTCCAGCGCCCCCGCCTTATCCATCTCATCCCTTATAACATCCTCGACTTTCTTAAGCACCCTATAACCCAAAGGTAGATAGATGTAGGCCCCTGCTCCCAGCTTTCTAATCAGCCCTGCTCTTATCATGAGTTTGTGGCTTATAACTTCCGCCTCCGCCGGGTCTTCTTTTAACGTCGGTATCAATGCGCTGGTCATCTTCATGACTTTCGTCTCCAAAAGTAGTTATAGTTATGATTCGTTTGTATTGAAGTTTTTTATCTCTTCGATCAGGGTGTCGACAAATTCTTTCTCGCTTATCGTCTTGATCTTTTTCCCCTTACGGAAAAGGACTGCGCTCTCCTTGCCGCCCGCTATGCCTATATCCGCTTCTTTTGCCTCCCCGGGACCGTTTACGACGCACCCCATGATCGCAATCTTCATGTTCGATATCTTATCTCCAAGGTGAAGTTCCTTTAAACGCTCCTTGAATTCCTCCACGACTCCGCACAGGTCAATCTCGCATCTTCCGCATGTGGGACATGAGATTATCTCGGGACCGAAATGGCGCCTGCCTGTTGCGGCCAATATCTCCTTGGCTATCTCGACTTCTGTAATGGGGCTTCCAGTGAGAGAGACCCTTATAGTGTCGCCTATACCTTCATTGAGCAAAGTCCCTATTCCAAGGCTGGATTTTACGATAGACTTAACGAGTGGCCCTGCGGCTGTCACGCCAAGATGCATCGGATAATCACAAAGTCTGCTCATCTCTCTGTATGCCTCGACCGTCTCCTCCACGTTCGATGATTTGAGCGAAATAATTATATCGCGGAAGGCGCACTCTTCAAAAATCTTGATATAGTCCACAGCGCTCTTGACCATGCTCTCGCTGGTTGTGCTCGCATGAGTCGTCAGGGAACCGGTATTTACTCCTATGCGTATAGGAATGGACCTGGTCTTGGCTTTATCTATTATGTGTTTTATATCGTCCTTCTTATTGATGTTTCCCGGATTTAATCTCAGGGCCTGCACCCCAGCATCTATCGCATCTATCGCCAGACCAGGGTTGAAGTGGATATCGGCAACGACAGGAAGTTCGGACCTCTGTATTATCCTTCTAAGCGCCTCGTTCGCTTTATTGTCTTTTACCGCGATCCTAACTATTTCGCAGCCGGATTTTTTTAATTTACGAATCTCGTTTAGCGTACTATCTACATGGCACGTATCGGTCTTGGTCATTGACTGAATCGATATGGGGGCGTCGCCGCCAACATAGATGTCGCCGATCTTGACTTGTCTGGTCTTTCTGCGTTTTATCATATTTTACTTTTCGGTTGCTATATACGGTTAACGGTGCACGGTTTACGGTTTTAAAAGACTGGTTCATAGTCACGGGTCTTTCTTTTCCGTTAACCATAAACCGTTAACCGAAAACCAAAATGTCATAACTATATAATTTAAAAGAACTTCATTATATCATTCCAGCTCACTATTAGGACAAAGGTTATAAGTAGGGCCATGGCGATCTGTTGAACCACTTCCTGTACCTTCCTGTCAAGGGGTCTGCCTTTTATCTTTTCCAAAAACAGAAACAAAATATGGCCTCCGTCCAATATCGGAAGAGGCAAAAGATTAAATAAGGCAAGTGAAACACTTATAAGTGCGCTTATCCATAATAGCTGCATTACCCCTTTCTGGGCCACCTGGCTTGTCATCGCAAATATTCCTATAGGCCCGGAGACCGCCTTAACCGACATGGAACCCGTAAGAATCCTCCAAAGAGCCGTATAGGTTAGTGACGTTACGCGAAGCGTCGTTTCTGCCCCTATTGCCACAGATTTAAAAAAACCGTGTTTGACATAAATAACCTCTTCCGAAGGGGCAATACCTATCAATGTGACCTTTACGGGCTTGCCAAAGATGTCTTTTTGCTCCTCCGATTGACCTTTTAAAGAAAATCTGATAACTTCATCGTCGCGGCCCACTTCGATCTCTATCTCCTCATCTTGGCTCCTGTTGTGGATCGCCTCTATCACGTCCTGCCAGTAGTGCGTCTCTTTGCCGTCAATCGAGATTATTACGTCATTCTCTCTTATGCCCGCTTGCTCGGCTGGGTATCCTTCAAGAAGTCTGCCGACGCGGGATGTCGATATGGGAGCGCCTAACATAAATATCAAACAGAAAAGTATGAAGCCGAGAACGTAGTTGCAAAGGGCTCCCGCGACTACGATATTAAACCTCTTGGAGATTGGCTTGGAAGAGAATTCCCATTCAGCCCCTGTCCGTTGCTCGCCGGGATCCTCTCCAGCCATCTTCACATACCCGCCCAGCGGAACGGCCGAAAGCGTATATTCGGTCTCACCCTTTTTAACAGAAAAGAGTTTAGGGCCTAATCCCAATGAAAAGACCTCGACCTTTACCCCCATCCTCTTGGCCATGATAAAATGGCCCAATTCGTGAAACAGGATTATCGCGCTGATTATGATTATAAAAGCCACTATACCCACTTTTTTACCTCTTCTTTCGTAAATTCCTCCAGTGCCTCTATCTGTTCGATCGATGGTCTTTCGATGACCCTGTGTCTGGAAAGCGCGCGCTCTATGACTTCAATGATTTCGGTAAAAGGTAGTTTGCCCATTAAGAATGCCTTGACCGCTTCTTCATTGGCTACGCTCAATACGCAGGGTGCGCTACCCCCTTGCCTTGCAGCTTCATAAGCTACTTTCAAAGAAGGGAATTTTTTCATATCGGGCTTATAAAACGTGAGTTTTTCAACATCTGTCAGATCCAGCTGTCTGAGGCTGTTCCTGAATCTATTTGGATAATTCAAAGCGTACTGAATAGGGAGTCGCATATCCGTTATACCCAGCTGAGCCAGGACGGACCCGTCGATAAACTTGACCATGGAATGCACTATTGCCTCGGGATGGATGATCACATCTATATGATCCACCTCGATTCCGAAAAGCCATTTTGCCTCAATAACTTCAAGGCCCTTATTCATCAATGTAGCCGAATCAACGGTTATCTTCTTTCCCATCTTCCACTTAGGGTGCCTCAATACATCCTTTGAGGTAACTGTATCGAATCTCTGCTTCGGCATATTGAAAAGAGGCCCGCCTGAAGCCGTTATGCACAATTTATCGACGTAAGAAATATCATGGCCTTGTAAACATTGAAAGACGGCGCTATGCTCGCTGTCCACGGGCAGCAACATGGCACCTGTCTTCTTAGCCAAAGAAGTAATGGCGTATCCTGCGCTCACCAATGCTTCCTTGGAGGCGAGCGCGACTGTTCTTCCGCTTGCCACCGCCGCATAAGTAGGTCTTATGGAAGCGCTTCCGCTTATTGCCACAAGCACGAGATCGTTGGACCTCGATCCGGCCAGTTCGGAAATGCCCGCCTTGCCCGTATATATTTTCACGCCTTTGGGTAATCTATCCTTTATAAATCCATATTTTGAAACGTCGGCTATTCCTAAATTTTTTACATTAAACCTCTTTGCTTGCTTAAGCAGCAGTTCCGCGTTAGACTGCGCGCTCAAGCCGGATATTTCGAACCTAT
>JAFGFD010000002.1 GCA_016931215.1 Candidatus Omnitrophota bacterium | reverse complement strand
TGGCAGGTATTTATGAAGGAACGAATCCTTATAGTTGAAGACGATAAGCACATCTCTAAATTGGTCAAATTTAACCTTGAAAAATCCAATTACGAATGTACCATTGCCTCAACAGGAGAAAAAGCATTAGAGGTACTGGCTGGCCAACCCGTTGATCTGGTAATCTTAGATATAATGCTTCCCGGAATAGATGGGTATGAAATCTGCAAGACTATAAAAGCGAAGGATAAATTGAAAAATTTACCAATAATAATGCTTACAGCCAAAGGAGAAGAAGTCGATAGGATCGTCGGCCTTGAGTTAGGGGCCGACGATTACATAGTAAAGCCATTTAGCCCGAGGGAGCTGGTCTTAAGGGTTAAGGCGATCCTGAAGAGAGGAAAAGTTGAAGAAGGAAAAAAAGATATTCTTGCGGCTGGGGATATAATAATTAATATCCCGAAACATAAAGTTACGGTCAAAGGTAAATCAATAGAGCTGACTCAGATGGAATTTAAGTTATTAGCGACCCTTATGGAAAGACGGAGTCGGGTGCAGACCCGTGAAAGGCTATTATCGGATGTCTGGGATATGGGTACAGGCGTAGATACGCGCACTATAGATACGCATGTGAAACGACTGAGAGAGAAGCTTGGCAAATCTGGCAATTATATTGAAACAGTCAGAGGTCTCGGCTACAAGTTTAAGGAAGACGATGAGGATTAGGATATATTGGAAACTGACCTTTATTTTTTGTTTGCTGCTCGCTTTAATACTTGCCGTAACATATTTTTATCTTAACGCTCACCTCAAGACCTACGTTGAAACACGCATACAAGATAACCTTAAGAAAGATCTTTTGCTGAACAAAGATTTTCTCGATAATGAACTGAGCCAGGTGATAAGCTCTGCCAACATAAATAATATCGTAAACAGAATTGGCAGAAAGTTAGGGGTGCGGGCGACTATCATTAATCCGGAAGGCATCGTTATCGGAGATTCCGAAGTCAGCAAGGAAAACTTGCCAAGACTCGAAAATCATATAACGAGAGCGGAGATCCAGGATGCCATACAAAAGGGTTTTGGCCAGAGCAAGCGTTTTAGCACAAGCATAAAAAAATATATGTTATATATGACAGTTCCGTTGGGGAAAGATAAACTCGTTGGTATATTTAGATTAGCTATACCGCTGTCTGATGTTGAGTTGATTGAGTCCAAAATGCTTAAGACTATAAGCATAACGATAATCTTTGCTTTTCTTGCCGCGTTATTGGCAAGCTTTCTTGCTTCAATAATGATATCAAAGCCTCTCTCCGAAATGTCCGTCATAGCGAAGAGATTCGCTAGGGGTGATTTCTCACGAAAAGCAATTATTCATTCGAATGATGAAACAGGAGATCTTGCCAAGACATTGAACTATATGGCGGATGAATTAAACGCCAAGGTAAAGAGCATATCATCCGAAAAGACCAAACTGGAGACGATACTTTCAAGCATGTTTGAAGGAATGATGCTTACAAATGAAAAGGGCGAAATCCTGTTGCTGAATCCATCTATCAGGAAGTTGTTTCTTATAGATTCAGCCCCAGAGGGCAAAAAACCTTTGGAAGTGATACGGAATAATGCGATACAAGAAATCGTGGATAGGGTTTTAAATGAAAATAGGGAGGTTATAACACAGGAGGTAAAGGTATCCATACCTCAACAGAAGACAATAATGGTGAACGGCGTTCCAATCATTAAAGATAAAATCATGGAGGGAGCGGTTTTTGTTTTCCATGATATTACTGAATTGAAGCGTCTCGAAGAAATCCGAAAGGATTTCGTAGCCAATGTTTCTCATGAATTACGCACCCCTATATCCAGCATTAAAGGTTATGCGGAAACGCTTTTAGATGGTAAGGTCGATAGCCCTGATAATATCAAAGAGTTTTTGGGTATTATTTATCAGGATTCAAATCGCCTGGCAAATCTTATTGATGATCTTCTTGACTTATCCAAAATAGAATCCGGCAAGATGAAAATGGAATTTGAACCATTGAGGATTGGACTTATCGCGAATCGCTGTAAAAATGTACTGGAAAAGTCCGCTAAAGAAAAATCTGTTTCTATAAAAAGCAACATTTCTGATAACCTGCCAAAAGTACTAGGTGATGAGAAAAGATTGTCACAAGTCTTATTGAACCTTTTGGACAACGCCGTAAAATATACTTCCGATGGCGGATCTGTAACCGTAAGCGCCGATAGAAAAGAAAAATTTGTCCAAGTTGATATTACCGATACGGGTATCGGTATCTCTGAAAAAGACCTGCCTAGAATATTTGAACGGTTCTACAGGGTCGACAAAGCCCGCTCCCGCGAGCTTGGCGGCACTGGCTTAGGTCTTTCCATCGTCAAGCATATCATTCAAGCCCACAACGGCCAGATATGGGTTCAATCTACACTTGGCCAAGGTTCCACATTTAGCTTTACCATTCCGATAGCTTAATTCTCAGGTAATACCCCGTTTTACAATTCACACACATTTCACATCTCCTTAAGGATTTTGTCACCTCTCTTGGTTATACTTGCATTGAAAAGAAAGAGAGGTGGCAAGATGATAAAAGAAATACTCCAAATAATAGCAGCGGCTAGTTTGCTGGCGATATCCCTATTTTTGTTGTTTCGCTATGTCAAGCCCCGCAGAAACCGGGCTGATTTTATCATTGATCTCTTAAACATTCTTAGTGAGGGCCAGGAAGAAAAAGGAGCGTCTCATGTTTACGGCTTTGCTTAAAGTGATCATAAAGTTAAAAGATTTTTTTCAGGATATTTATTATGCCGAACTTGACAATATCGACAATTTTTACAGGCAATACAGATGACTAATATGTTCCGAATTCCAAAGAAAGGAGGTGAAAGATGTCCGAAGACGAACTGATAATCGGGAGCGTTAGAGCTCAGGCAAATCGCCTCAAAGAGGTTTTATCGCATATGGAAATTGATCAAAAATGGAAAGATCACAGCTCATATTATGCCAAAGAGATGCACGATATAGAGAGGAATTTGCGAAAGATCCGGAAGGGCGATTTTGAGCCTATAAATATGATCAAACGATAAATGAAAATATTAATTGTAAAAATAAGGAGAAATAAAACAATGAAAAGAATATTATTTGTTTTAGTTTTAGCGGCCTTGTTCCTCCTGATTGCCAAAGCGCCAGCGCAGGCAGGCGAGGTTGATATTTTAGTGCAGAAGCTGGTCGAAAAGAATATATTGTCGCCCGCTGAAGCATCGATCATTTTAGATGAAACAAAGCTGCAAGTCTCGAAAGATCTGGCCCAGGCAAAGTCGCTTTCCGTGCCAGAGTGGACCCAAAGAATAAAGTGGGGCGGCGACATAAGATTCAGGACACAGGGTGATTGGGGCAGCCCTACCGGAACAGCCGAGACAGACGTTATCAGACATCAGAGGATCAGGGAAAGAGTGCGCGGCAGGTTCTACATGGAAGGAAAGATCAATGATTTCATGTACGGCGGGGTAAGGTTTGCCGGAGGAGGTACAAGCGCAAGATCCACCAACGATACCCTTGATAACTATTTTACCAAAGATTACGTGATGTTTGATCAATATTATATCAGAGCTGAAGCGCCTAGTGAAATGATTAGGGATTACGGCCAGTATTTTAGTGACGCCAAACTCTGGCTGGGACGATTCCCCAATCCATACGAATATTCCGAACTGGTATGGGACTCGGATATAAATTTAAACGGCATCGCTTTTCAGTATGTATCCCCTGACTTAAAGACCGGCGCACTGCCCGATATCAATCTCTATTCCAACATAGGATTTCATTGGGTGAACGAGGGCGCTAATATCAGCGCCGATCCACTGCTCTTTGGGTATCAGGTAGGTGGAAAGACCGCACCATTCGGTCCTCTTGATACCATACTTAATATAGCTGCCAGCATGTGGGATTTCACGCACTTGAAAAACAAGGCCCCCACAGGATCAGCGCTCACAAATTCGCGCTGGTGGAATGGCGCAGGGCTCGACAACCCCACAAATACCGACAGGTTCAATTATTATCTTTTCGATGTGCTTCTTAATGTGGACAACTCAAAAATATTAGATATAGAGTTTCCGCATGGCTTTTATGCAGACTTAGTACACAATATGGGATGTTCTACCGAAAACAACGGATGCCTGATAGGTGGATATATAGGTAAGAAGAAATTGAAAGTCCCGGGTGATTGGAAGGCCAGGGCGGAATGGCGATACATAGAGCGCGATGCCGTTACGGACTTTACTCCAGATTCGGATTTCTATGGATTTGGAACTTATGATACAGCTGCCACAAGCGCGAATACTAACGGTATGCCGCGCGAAGGCGGTACAAACGGCAAAGGTATAAATCTCGCATTAGAGTATCAGCTATTCAAAAACACCATATTAAACATCGAATACTACTGGATGGAGCCTATAAAGACGTGGCAGAATACGAAACCTTGGAATGAGCTCCAGTTTGATGTAGTAACGAAGTTCTGATGAAGGATAAAGTTCACAAAGATTTCACATTTCTGTCATGTGAAATATACTTTAACATAGTATCATTTAAACCAAAAGGAGGAGAAAATGCATAGGTTTATTGGGTTGATTGCTGCAGGTGTCGCGCTTGTCTTCTGCTGTAATATTTGCCTGGCGGAAGATGATATGGTGCAGGTGAAGGGATCTGATACCTTGATCAATATGGTGCAGAAGTTAGCAGAGGTATACATGGCAAAAAAACCAAACACCGCCATCGCTGTTACCGGCGGCGGCTCCGGTACCGGCATAGCGGGCCTTATTAACAGAAAATGTGATATAGCCAATGCGTCGCGTCAGATAAAGGCTAGCGAAATAAACCAGGCGAACAGAAAAGGGGTGGATCCAAAGAGAGTGGTCGTGGCCATAGACGCCCTTAGCATTATAGTCAGCCGGCAAAATCCGGTCGATAAACTAACAGTTGACCAAATAGGTAAGATATATAGAGGAGAGATAAAAAACTGGAATGAAGTAGGGGGGGATGATTTATCAATTAATCTTTACGGCAGGCAGTCAAATTCCGGCACCTACGATTTTATGAAAGAGAATGTCATGTTCGGAGAATACTCACCAAACCTTAAGAGCATGAATGGAAACGCGCAGATAGCAGAGGCCCTAAAGCAGGATGCTTCGGGCATAGGCTATGTGGGAGTAGGTTATGCCAAAGAGGCATCCGGTATTAAGGTATTAAAAGTGGCTACCAAGCCCGGGGTTACCTATTATGATCCGTTTAATTTAAGGGACGTAAAGAGTGGAAGATACCCGATAACACGGCCGCTCAATCAATATGTGAATGGAACTCCCAAGGGAGCTGTTAGAGACTTTATCATATTTGAACTGAGTGAAGAAGGCCAGGCGATAATTGAGAAAGAGGGCTTTTTCG
>JAFGFD010000027.1 GCA_016931215.1 Candidatus Omnitrophota bacterium | reverse complement strand
GAAAAAGAGGATTGTCAAAATGACAAATATAGTGCCGAGATCACTCGTCAGCATACCTTGCCACCTCTCAGCCCGCTTCTATAACGGCAAAAAGAACTCGATATATAGAAATGGCGCATGGTGCTTATGAGGACGTGAAAAACATGTCTTATTTCCATAGTGGCAGGAAATATACGGCCGTTTCAAAATATTTCTTGTCTATAAGACTACTCTCCGTAATCAATCGACGCGTCGGGATGGACGTTGTATATGTTATCCAATATGCGTTCATCATTATATAAAGTATCGTGTATATCTTCTTGTATGGAACCGCCCATATCCAGGTCTTCTCCGAAGTATTCTATGTCCGGCTCGCTGGGTTCTTCGCTTTTGAATAAAAAACCATACCTGCTTAAATCCAATCCGGGTATCTTCTGGAAAAAAAGACTCATAGCAAACATGAGAAATACGAGTAAAATAAATACCAAAGCCCCTTTCGTAGCCCTATCCATCAAGTTCTCCCTGCGTTACGGACAATAGTCCTTTTTGAACACTGCATAAAATAAGGATCTTGGACCTTTGTAAGGACTTTATCACATTTCCTTCTGTTTATCAAGGAATAGGTTAATAATATGATATTTCTTTAATTTGAGCGTCAAGCAGGGGTCGTGTATTCACATTTGACATTTTACTTTAGGAGACACGTCGCGTTACCAAGAGAGGCCTTTATAAAATCCCTGAAGAGAGGATGGGCTTTGTCGGGTTTGGACTTAAACTCCGGGTGGAACTGGCAGGCTACAAACCAGGGGTGATCTTTCAATTCAATTATTTCGACGAGATTGTTGGTCGGATAGACTCCTGAGATTACGAGGCCTTTTTGCTCAAGTCTATCCCGATAATCATTGTTTAGTTCATATCTATGTCTATGGCGTTCCGATATCGCCTCTTTTTTGTACGCCTTATTGCTTTTTGAGTCTTTTCTCAATCTACAATTATATTTACCCAAACGCATGGTAGCGCCTTTCGCTGTAATCTTTTTCTGTTCCTCCTGCAGGCATATCACGGGATGCGGCGTCTTTTTATTGAACTCCGTGGAATTCGCTTTGTTGAGGCCGCATACATTTCTGGCAAATTCGATTACCGCCGTCTGCATGCCAAGGCATATGCCTAGAAATGGTATCTTATTCTCGCGCGCATACTTTACGGCTTTTATCTTGCCTTCTATTCCTCTGTGTCCGAACCCTCCCGGTATTAAAATCCCGTCCACGTCTTTTAAATACCTCTCCGAACCTTCCTTCTCCAAGTCCTCCGAGTCGACCTTCTTTATTACGAGTTCCGCGTCATTGGCTATCGAACCGTGAATCAGCGCTTCATATATGGACTTGTAAGCGTCCTGAAGGGTTATATACTTACCCACTACCGCTATAGTAACCTTCTCGGAAGGCTTATTCAACCTCTTAAGCACCGCCTCTTCCCAATCGAAGAGGTCTCTATCATCGCACTTCAGGTTGAGAAGCCTGATTATCCGTTTATCAAGTCCTTCTTTTCTGAATACCGTCGGTACTTCGTATATGCTATTTACGTCTATCGCGGAGATTACTGCGTCGTCTTCCACGTTGCAGAAGAGAGCGATCTTCTCTTTGGCCTCTTTAGTCAGCGGTTTCTCTGTCCTGCATATCAGGATGTCCGGCTGTATGCCGATCTCTCTGAGAGTGCCGACGCTGTGCTGGGTAGGTTTTGTCTTTATCTCGCCGGCGGCCTTTATATACGGCACAAGCGTAACGTGTATATTGATGGCATATTCCCTTCCCATCTCCAGGCGCAGCTGCCTGATGGCTTCCAAAAAAGGCAGGCCTTCGATATCGCCCACGGTACCGCCTATTTCGACTATGACGACATCTATCTTGCGGCCGTAGGCAACCTTCTTTATGCTCTTCATTATTTCATCCGTTATATGGGGTATGATCTGGACGGTCTTGCCCAGGTAATCGCCTCTTCTCTCCTTTGATATGACGGAGTGATATATCTTGCCTGTTGTTATATTGTTGTCTTTGCCGAGGACCGCGTTAGTAAAACGTTCGTAGTGGCCCAGATCCAGATCCGTCTCCGCGCCGTCATCGGTAACGTAGACTTCGCCGTGTTGAAAAGGGTTCATGGTACCCGGGTCAACATTTAGATAAGGGTCGCATTTGATCAACGTCACCTTCAGCCCCTTCGATTCCAATAACTTCCCTATTGAAGCGGAGGCAATGCCCTTGCCCAAGCTTGAAACGACGCCGCCGGTTATAAAGATGTATTTGGCCATTTATTACCTCTTTGGTTTTATATAATCCTGTATCGGTTTTACCGAAAGTTCTCCTTTAAGTACGCTTTCTATGCCATTGGTCGCGGCCTGCGCGCCCTGGATGGTCGTTATACAGGGCACGCCGTATAGAACGGCGGTACTCCTTATCGGCTTCATATCAAACTGCCCCTTCTTGCCGGAAGGCGTATTTATTACGAGACCTATCTTATTATCTTTTATGAGCTCCAATATCTCTCGACTCCCCTCGCTGATCTTTGCTACATTCTGAGCTGCCAAATTGTTGGAGCGAAGAACCTTGCATGTCCCCTTTGTGGCTATTATATTGAAGCCCATGTCGACCAATTTCTTAACAATAAATACCATATCTCTCTTGTCGCTGTTTCTCACGCTTACGAATATATTTCCGCTTTTGGGGAGGACGGAACCTGCCGCCATTTGAGATTTGTAGAATGCGACGCCAAACGACGAATCGATGCCCATGACTTCGCCGGTAGATTTCATCTCGGGTCCCAGGATGATATCTACGCCCGAAAACCTGGAAAAAGGCAGAACCGATTCCTTTACCGCTATATGTGTGATCTCCTTCTCCTTCGTTATCCCAAGCTGTTGCAACTTCTTGCCGACCATGACCTTGGCCGCAACCTTGGCCAGCGGAACGCCGGTTACTTTGCTCACAAAAGGCACTGTCCTCGATGCCCTGGGATTGACCTCCAAGACATAGACAGTCTCATCCTTGACGGCAAACTGTATGTTGAGCAGTCCCTTGACTTTTAATTCCTTTGATATACGCTGAGTATAATCTCTTATGATGTCTATTATGTTATCGCTAAGCGTGTGGGGAGGCATTACGCACGCCGAATCCCCCGAATGCACTCCCGCCTCTTCAATGTGCTCCATGATACCGCCGATGACGGTCATCTCGCCATCTGAAACGGCGTCGACATCGACCTCGACCGCTCCCTCCAGAAACTTATCTATCAGTATCGGCCTCTCTTCCGAGGTCTCCTTTGCCTCTTTCATAAATTCATCCAGCGAAGAATCGTCGTATACGATCTTCATGGACCTTCCGCCCAATACGTATGAAGGCCTTACCAGAACAGGATAACCTATCCTATTGGCAATGGCTTTGGCCTCTTTCTTTGACACGGCGGAGCCGTTTTCCGGCTGATTCATCTTGAGCTTCTTTACCAAACGCGCAAACTTATCCCTGTCTTCCGCCCTGTCGATAGATTTAACGCTCGTTCCTATTATTGGCACACCCGCATCCATGAGTTGTCTTGCCAGATTAAGCGGGGTCTGGCCTCCGAACTGGACTATGACACCATGCGGTCTTTCTTTTTCAACGATATTCATCACGTCTTCAAATGTCAAGGGTTCAAAGTACAACTTATCGGATGTATCGTAGTCAGTCGAAACGGTCTCGGGGTTGGAATTTACCATGATTGTCTCGTAACCCAATTCTTTCAGCGCGAAGGAAGCCTGGCAGCAGCAATAATCGAACTCTATGCCCTGGCCTATTCTATTCGGGCCTCCGCCCAGTATCATGATCTTCTTCCTCTTCGATCTCCTTGTCTCGTCCTCTTCTTCATACGTCGAATAATAATATGGTGTGTATGCCTCGAACTCGGCGGCGCATGTGTCTACCAGCTTATATGTCGGTTCTATGCCGCAACTCTTTCTCTGCTCCCTGATAGTCAGCTCGTCTCTGTCGGTAAGTTCGGCGATCTGCCTGTCGCTGAACCCGTATTGCTTTGCCTTGCGCAAAAGGTCGGAATCCAGAGAACGGCCTTTCCTGGAGGATACCGAACAGTATAGGTACCTCTCCAATACAACGATATCTTCTACATTCTTCACGAACCATGGATCTATCTTGGTAACCTTTGAAACATCCTCGACGCTCATCCCCTTCTGAAGGGCGTATTTTATATAGAATATCCTCGAGGCATTCGGCTCCTTTAATCTTATCATCAGCTTGTCGTGTTGGATCCTTTGATACTTCTTCTTATTATCCAGGCCCGAGTGGCCTATCTCAAGACCCCTAAGACCCTTCTGAAGGGCCTCTTTAAAGGTCCTGCCTATAGCCAT
>JAFGFD010000026.1 GCA_016931215.1 Candidatus Omnitrophota bacterium | reverse complement strand
TTACCCCGCCGTTTTCGGGCCCCCTATTATGTACCTCCTCATCTATATATACGTTCCGTAGATGGGATTTCTTTCATTTTTCATAAGAGAATCGTATAAATCTCTTGTCATATATATGCTATTATTATATAATTTACATTTGGAGGGCGGCATGAAATACAAAGAGGTAAACGCTGAGATAATCGGAATAGGCAGCGAGCTTCTGCTCGGCCACATAGTGAACACAAACGCAAGATATTTAAGCAGGCAGCTTTCGAAGATTGGGGTGGACGTGTTCCGGCAGGCGGTCGTGGGTGACAACGCCCAACGCATAAAGGATGCCGTGGAGACCGCATTGGAGAGAGCCGATATTGTGATAACAACAGGGGGGCTCGGCCCTACGGTGGACGATATAACCGTCAAATCAATAACCGACTCAATGGGAAGGGCTCTGGTACTGGACGAGAAGATCCTTGGTTCAATAAAGCGTTTTTTTAAAGAGAGAAGTCTCAAGATGCACGATTACGTCATAAAACAGGCTTATGTCCCGGAAAAGAGCATCTCGATAAGGAACCCCGTTGGAACTGCGCCGGGAATAATCATCGAATATGGTCAAAAGACTATCGTTGTGCTGCCCGGTCCGCCAAGAGAGCTTATTCCTATATTTGAAAAATATGTAACGCAATATCTCAGCGATAAATATCATCTGAATACTACCATATTCACGCGGACCATTAGGACGGTAGGAGTGCCGGAATCTCATATCAACAGAAGGATAAAGAAATACCTCGCTATGAGGCGGCCGGTGACCGTCGGGATATACGCGCGGATAAATGAAGTGGATATTAAGATCACAGCCAAAGCCAAAAGCGAAAGGGGCGCTGTAAGAAAAATAAAGAAGGTCGAGAACGAGCTTCTGAAGATTCTCGGCGATATGGTATACGGATTCGATGATGATTCTCTCGAGTCGGTGGTGGCGGAGAAGTTCAGGCGCAAAGGTCTGAGGCTTTCGGTCGCCGAATCATGCACGGGCGGTCTTATATCGTCAAGAATTACCGACGTTCCTGGAAGTTCAAGATATTTCGAAAGAGGTTACGTCACTTATTCAAATAGATCCAAGGTCACCGAACTAGGCGTTAAAGAGACATTGTTAAAAAAATGCGGCGCTGTAAGCAGACGGGTCGCGATTGCGATGGCAGAGGGCGCGATGGTAAAGAGCGGCTCCGAGGTGGCTCTCGCCGTTACGGGGATTGCGGGCCCTTCGGGGGGCACAAAGGAAAAACCGGTCGGACTGGTACATATCGCAATGGCGACAAAAGGTAAAACGATCTCGGTAGAACGCCGCTTTCTCGCAAGCCGACAGGATTTCAAGCGCATGGTATCGAACGCAGCCTTAGATATTCTGAGAAAACAATGCTGAAAAGGGGACGTTTCTCCTTGAGCTAACTCCTTCAAAGACAAGCTGTTACAAACATCGCTTTGCCGGACCTGTCCCCTTCAAAGAGAAATATAAAATACGCTGTTGTTTCCGCAACATCCCTATTTGGGGACAGGTCCGGCAAAGCGCATCTCATAACTTCATAATTTGCAAGGTGTTTCGTTGAGGAGAAACGTCCCCGTGAGGACTTTCATTGCAATTGAATTGTCAAAAGAGATCAAGGAGGCACTTAAAACCATTGAGGATGAGTTACAGGGCCTCATACGCGGAATAAGATGGATCCCGCCTGAAAATATCCACTTGACATTAAAATTTCTGGGTTCAATAGAGGTCCAAACCGTCGAGGCAATTAAAAATATTTTGTCCGAGACGGCGAAAGAATTCAAGCAATACAAGATACGGCTCTCTTCTTTAGGCGCATTCCCGAATCCGGCAAGACCCAGGGTGATATGGGTTGGCGTGGGCGATGGATCGAAGGAGTGCGTCGATATGGCGGGTTTCATAGAAGAGAGGGCCTCCAATTTGGGAATAGAAAAGGAATCGCGAACATTTCATCCCCACTTGACCCTGGCAAGGGTCAAGTTTCTGAAAGACAAAGATTCCGTACGGAACGCCTTCGCAAAGATAAAAATAACGCCCAAGGAGATGTATGTAAAAAAGATCACTCTATTCCAAAGCGAGTTGATAAAGGAAGGCGCAAGATATACGCCGCTCTGGTCGGCCGACTTGGAATGATCTCATCGGTGGCTGAAGCAAAGCAAAAAGATTGTTCTTAAAAAACAGAATTTCTGATAAATGTGAATAAAAAGATGGCGACATATGAATATAAAGCCGCGAGTATGTCGTCGGACATGATGCCCCAGGCCCCAGGCAGTCTCTCCAATCGCCTCATGGGCGCAATCTTAAACACGTCGAAGACCCTGAACAGTAGAAACCCTGCTAAGAGGTAAAATTCCCCCTTGGGGATCAATATGTAAAGAAGGAACATGCCCGAGGCCTCATCGATCACGATCCTTTTATCGTCTTTCCTGCCCATCAATACTTCCGCCTTTCCGCTCGCGTACAACCCCGAAAAAAATAAAGACGCAAAGAGAATTATCTGCAATATCATGCTGTCTTTGAACGCTATGTATACGAAAGCGGCCGCCATGCTTGCCCACGTCCCGGGCATCACGGGCAGATACCCTATGTAGAAAAACGTCGCTATTATCATAATCATTCTATTTTTCATATAGCACTTCCTTGTTGCGCAAAAATATCGAGATACCGCTTACGATGGTAAGAAAGACCGTGACAAGCATCAAACAGAAGATGCTCATCTCATAATAATACTGAAAATTCGACGTCCAGAATTCAAGCCTATGGCCAATCTCCTTAAATATTATAAACGCAAGGATTATTATAATAGTGAAAAGCTGAAAGGCTGTCTTATGCTTACCCGTCAACGAAGCCTCTATGAGCTTCTGTTTGCGCAGTGCCGCTATGCGAAGACCGGTAATCACGCATTCTCTTGCTATTATGATCACAACCATCCACGCCGGAACGAGCCCCATTTCAACGAGAGCCAAAAAAGCCGATAAAATAAGTATCTTATCCGCTATAGGATCCATGAATCTGCCGAAGTCGCTTATGAGGTCGTACTTTCTTGCTATACGCCCATCCAAAAAATCCGTAAAAGCCGCGACAATGAACGTAAAGAAAGCGAAGACCTTGAACATCAGGCTGTGGGCAAATAGAAAAAAGAGAAAAACCACGGTCAAGATAATCCGCAGTATAGTCAGCTTATTCGGTAAATTCATGATTCCTCCTCCATACAGGGGACGCGACCGAGCACGAAATGTGCGAAGAAGTGCCGAAACCATCCGAGTTTCGGCCGACCGAGCACGAAATGTGCGAAGAAGTGCCGCGTCCATACGGACGTGGCTTTCTCCTAAACGAAACACCTTGCAAATTATGAAGTTATGAGACGCTCTTTTCCGGATGTCTCTCTTTATGGGGGCGCCGCGGAAACAATAGCGCGTTTTATATGTCTCTCAAAGGGGACAGGTCCGGAAAACCGATGTTTGTAACCGCTTGTCTTTGAAGGGGTTGGCTCAAGGCGAAACGTCCCCTACCAGATCGTATTCAAGTGTATCGGTAATCTTTACGTTCACGAAATCACCCGGCTCGATTTCGGTTCCTTTTGCCTTTACGAAGACCTCTCCGTCCACCTCCGGCGCATCGCCCTGTGTCCTACCTACGTAAATACCGTCTTCGCCTTCCCTTTTCTCGTCTATCAACACCTCTACGGTCCTACCTTTATAAGATTCATTCAATGACTCGGCAATCTCTTTCTGTACTGCCATAATCTTATCGAAACGCTCCGTCTTCGTCTCCTCATCGAGTTGTGCGCCATACTCATAAGCCGGGGTACTCTCTTCCCTTGAATAGGTAAAGACGCCGAGTCGGTCGAACCTTGTATGTTTTATAAAATCGAGCAACTCTTCAAATTGCTCCTCCGTCTCACCCGGAAATCCCACGATTACTGAACTTCTTAGAAGCACTCCCGGTATCTTTTCTCTTATCTTGGCTATGAGGTCTTCAATATCGTCCTTGGTCATACTACGGTGCATCTTTTTTAAGATACGATCGTTTATATGCTGTATCGGCAGATCTATATACTTACAAAGTGAGTTCTCCATCGCAATGAGCTCAATCAGATCGTCTTCGATGTGAGATGGGTATGCATATAATAACCGGATCCACCTTCTTCCGTGGTCCAGCGCGCAGATTCTCTTCAGCAATTCGACTATAGCCGGTCTTCCGTAAATATCTTTTCCGTAGAGGGTCGTGTCCTGACCGACAAGATTTATCTCCGATATCTTTCTCTCTTTAGACGCCGCCTCCGTCTCTTCTAATACGGACTCTATGGTCCTGCTTCGGAAGCGGCCTTTTATGGCAGGGATGACGCAATAACTGCATAGATTGTCGCAGCCTTCGGTTATCTTTACGTACATGTAATGCCGAGGCGTGATGAAGACCCGGGGGTGAGTATGGTCATATATGAAGGAAGGCCTCTTGGATGTCTCGCAAAGACCTTTTTTGTCCTTTGACTTACGCAAAATATGAGTTATCTTTGTTATCTGGTCCGTCCCGATAAACGCGTCTACCTCCGGGAACTCCTTTCCTAGAACATCTCCGTATCGCTGGACCATACACCCCGCAACTATTACCGACTCTAGTCTTCCCGCCTTCTTGAGTTGGGCGAGCTCCAATATCATCTCTATCGATTCTTTCTTGGCATCTTCTATAAAGGCGCAGGTATTTACAATCCCTATATCCGCCTCGTGGATATCGACTATAGAGAAACCGTCCCTTTGAAGCGTCCCCAATAAAACTTCGGAATCGACGAGATTGCGCGGGCAGCCGAGACTTATTACTCCTACTTTGGGTTTACTCTTTTGAATCAAGATAAAAAACGCCTTCTTGATTGATAAGGATCTTTTTGGTAGGCCGTCTTCCTGTAAAATCGATCTCTTTGCCGTTTACGTTCAGCTTAAAGGCTTCGGGTCTTCCGATCTCGCTCAATAGTATCTCTTCGCTTGCCCTCCATACCTCTTTTGAGTTGGCCGCAAGGGTGCCGTGAAAAGCAACCGTACCGTCCTGGCTTACCTTAATCCAAAGATTCTTACTGGTAACTATGGAGGCTGTTATATTACGACCTTTTGGAATCGATATGAAATTTGCATCTTCGCCTTTCGGGGCCTGAACATTCGGCTTAGGCTGATTGACTCGAATATCTTTTATCGCACGTATACTCTCTTTTGGCCTTGACGCTATTGGAGAGCGCGAATTGAAGTGGGCTATGAATTTCGAACCTGCTATACCCAGCAATACCAGCCAAAGCGCTATGGCCACCACGCTGATCACAGTTAAACTCAACTTCCTTTCCTGTCTGCCCTGCAAAACAGGCCTTTGCAAAACGGGTGGTTCCTTCTGCGGTTCTGCGGATGTCGCTTTGCCTTTTGAGATATATTCATCCACGATCTTAGCGGCGTCGAGCCCAAGGTATCCGGCATAAGTACGTAGAAATGCCTTGGCGTAGACATTACCTAATGAGCCCTCAAGCTTATCTTCTTCCATTGACTTAATAACGTCGGGATGTATCTTTGTGGCCTTATGAGCCTCTTCTATGGATACATCCTTATCCAGCCGCGCTCTCTTTAGTCTCTCGCCGATCGAAATCGCATCTTTTTGGTCTTTATCTTTAGACGGGGTTATCCGCGCCATATCGCCCTTCTGTTAACCTTCGATTTCCTTTGAATCGTTCGCCTCGACAAGTATCTCCCTCGGTTTGGACCCTCTATAGGGACCGACGAGTCCTTCGTCTTCCATGGCGTCTATGAGCCGAGCGGCTCTAGTGTAACCGAGGCCCAATTTCCTTTGGAGCATGGAGACCGACGCCTGTTTTGTCTGAAACACCAGCTTTACTGCCTCATCAAAGAGTTCGTCCTTTTCAAATGTCTTGGCAGTGGCTTTCTTCTCCTGCAGCGACATTATATCCTCGTCGTACGATGCCTCGCTCTGTGATTTTATGAATTCCACGATACGCTCTATCTCATTATCGCTTATGAGACTGCCTTGAGCCCTTACGGGTTTATGTGCCCCGGGTTCTATGAACAGCATATCGCCTCTACCCAAAAGTTTATCGGCGCCGTTCATGTCCAATACTGTCCTGGAGTCTACCTTGGATGCCACTTTGAATGACACGCGTGCTGGAAAATTGGCTTTGATGACGCCCGTAATAACATCCACCGACGGTCTCTGAGTCGCAAGTATGATATGTATGCCGACGGCCCTGGAGAGCTGAGCCAATCTTGTTATAGCGTTTTCTATCGAATCCCTTGCTACCATCATGAGATCTGCCAACTCATCTATAATGACGGCCATATACGGCAACTTTCCCATAGGCCTTCCTTCGTCGTCCTGAAATTCCTCTTTGTTCTTCTTTATCTTCTCGTTGAATGCGTCTATGTTGCGCGCTCCGATCTTCGCAAGAAGCTTATACCGCCGCTCCATCTCGTTCACCACCCAGTTGAGTGAGGCGGCCGCTTTCTTAGCGTCGGTGACTATAGGGCATACAAGATGAGGCAGGCCGTTAAAGACGGCGAGCTCCACCATCTTTGGATCCACCATGAGGAACTTCACCTCATCCGGTCTCATCCTGAATAACATACTCATAATCAAAGAGTTGACACATACGGTCTTGCCTGAACCTGTCGTCCCGGCTATGAGAAGATGAGGCATATCTCCCAGATCGGCGACAACGGCCTTTCCGGTTATATCTTTTCCCAAAGCGAGCGGCAAGGCACAGGAGGAATCCTTAAATTCATCGGAGTCAAAGACCTCTCTGAGGTAGACGATGCTTGACGATGAATTGGGGACCTCGACGCCTATGGTACCCTTGCCGGGTATAGGCGCGACTATCCTCACGCTCTGGGCCTTCATGACAAGAGAGATGTTATCGCTAAGCGCCGTTATCTTGCTTATTTTGACTCCCGGGGCCGGTTCCAGTTCGTACCGCGTAATGACCGGACCCTGCTCCACTTTAACCACCTTCGCCTCTATGTCGAAATCGAGAAGGGTCGCCTCAAGAACCTCCGAATTGGTCTTTAGATCATCCCGGATCTTCCGTTCCTCTATCGGCGGCGGCGCATCCAATAGATCCAGAGGCGGAAGTTTGTAATCACTTGTATCGACGCTCTTTTTGGCGGCAGCCGGTCTCGTCACAGCCTTTTCAGGCTTCGCGAGTTTCGGTTTTGGCACTTTATGAATGGTGACCTCGACCTCCTTGGGCCTCGAGAAAGGAATTATGGGTTTCGGCGCCTCGGCCGCCGCCTTGTCTTTGGCCGCCTCCCTATTATCTTCCCTCCTTTGAATCGTCGTAGCGACCCGCCTCTTCGCCGGATGAGGTATCTTCGGTAACGAAATCCTGGAAACCATATTTTTAAAAAATGCCGCGATAAACACCTTGATCTTGACCAGCGCCGGGAAGATCATGAATTCGGTTGCGAGTATCATAGACGCGACAAGCAACACCCCCAGGACAATATATGATCCCCACGATCCGAAATACTTCATCATTACTTTCGATAAAAAGAATCCGAAGGTCCCTCCCCATCTATATTCTTCTATGGCGCTTCCGTCTATTATCAGGCTTCCCAGGGTGCTCGTCGTCAATATAAGTATAACAGTGCCTGCGATACGGGTAGATATCCTTTCGCTAGTCGTTTTAAAGAATCTGTTTATTCCCCAAATGATGCAAAGTATCGGAAAGACATACGCGGCGATACCCATGATGAACAGAAGAATGCCTGCGGTATAAGCCCCTATGAAACCTGCGACATTCCTGGCGTGCACATTGGGATTGGCGCTGTACAATGGGATATCATTTTCATTGAAGGTAATCAGGCTAAGGAAGAGAAAGACGCCCAATGTGAGCAACAATATGGAAATCACTTCGTTCTTCTTTTCCTTCTGCATGATAGGATTCTCTGATAAAGGTAGAGGTTTATGGTATAAGGTGTATGGTTTACGAAAAAACCCCGTTAACCGTGAATCGATCTTTTAAAACCGTACACCGTTAACCATGGATTTTTTCTTCAACAACGGATTTTGTTATTTTCCGTTCACCGCACACAATCAACCGTAAACCTATATTATTTACGTGTGTCCTGGTGGCCTGGTAACCTTGCGCTCTTGTAACTTGCCACGTTACCTGCGGCCGGTGTGGCCGAATCCGCCCGCGGCCCTTTCGGTCTCGTCCAGATCTTCTAGAATTTCAAACTCTGCCTTAAGGGTCTCTTTAAATACCATCTGAGCTATTCTGTCGCCTCGCCTGATCACATAAGGCTTCTTACCTATATTAGCGAGTATGACGCTAACCATGCCCCTATAGTCGGAATCTATGGTACCCGGAGTATTAGGTAGGGTTATTCCGTGTCTAAGCGCCAGGCCACTCCTTGGCCTTATCTCAGCTTCGTATCCAACCGGTATGGAGAGATAGAAGCCCGCGGGAATAAGCTTGATGTCGCCGGGGTTTAATGTGATCTCTCCGTCTATGGCCGCAT
>JAFGFD010000025.1 GCA_016931215.1 Candidatus Omnitrophota bacterium | reverse complement strand
TGCTCAATGTTATATGGTATACTAATATGGTGACTCGAAAAAGTTAAGCGCCTTTTTTATTTATCGACTAACTAAAAACTTTTAAAATAAACTTTATTGGAGGATGTCATGAAGACAACGAAAATAATCGGTTTATTGACAACAATCCTGTGCGTTGGTATTGCCTTATATCTATCAAGCGGCACAGGCGTAGGCGATGATTATTCCGAGGACTTGGAAGAGTTCTTCGCCTCTTTTTATGCGCCTGTTCCATTCAAGGATGATGCTGCAGTAGAGCCTTACGATCTCCCGCTCGACCTGAATGAGGTGAGTAACTACGATGATGTAGCCGTTAAACTTGAACTCGATGAGGCGGAGGATCTTATAACGGCAAATGGCTTCGCGGTTATACCCTACTTACATAATGAAGACGATATCGTTGAGGTCTATGAAAATCTGCATGAGCGAGAGATACCCATCTTCATAACCTCCGATTCATTGTTGCACCTTTATCACATACAATTTGACGAGACCCTAAAAAGAATAGAGGAAGTCGAATTTTATTATGACATCGTGGCTATGACCCAGTCGCTCCTTGAGAAATCCAAGGAGCAGTATGAGCTCTTTGACGGCGATTTGAAAGAAGCTGCTAAGAGGAATGTGGCATTCTTCTCGGTCGCCTTGAAGGCCCTTTGCTGGAATATAGATGATACGATCGAAGATACTACCGGGCTTAATCCCCTCTTTGATGGCGAGAAGATAGATAAGATCAATCAATTAAAGAAGCTCGTTCCTGTAAATTTTGACGAAGCGATACCTGAATATGTACGTGATGTCGTTGAGGAGGAGATTTCGCTAATGGAAGCTCATCAGGGCTTTAAAGAAAGCCCTATTTTCATATACAAGGAGGACTACTCACAATATGTTCCCCGCGGCCACTATACCCGCAGCGAAGTCTTGAAGAGGTACTTCAAGGGCATGATGTGGTACGGCAGGATGGCTTTTCTACTTAAGGGCAGCGGCGATTGGGGGCGGTACAGTTTCTATGAGGCATTGATCTCACTTGAAGATGCGAATATACAGACGATGGAGGCGGCGCTCATTGTCCGCAATGTCCGGGAGGGATACGCCGAAGAGAGACTGTTGTCCGAGATATGGAATAGAATCTACTCAGTTACAGCTTACTATGTGGGCTTCTCCGACGATTTGACGCTTTATGAGTACAACGACGAGATGAATGAGGTGTTTGGCGCCAACGGCGCCTTCGATATAAGCCTTATAGGGGATATAGATAAACTCTTTGAGTTAAGGGAACGATTGTCGCTCCTGCGAGCGCCGGAGATATACGGAGGCACGGGCGATATTAAAGTCTACCCGGGCCCGGGCGGCATTACGCCGGAGCAATTGGATGAAGCGCTTGAGAAGACGAAGGGCCTGCGGCTTATGGGGCAGCGGTATATCCCAGACTCCTACATGATGCAGCAACTGGTCTTTCCTGTGGTGAAGGATTTGCTGGGTGAACCGGCCTTTACGACAGAGTGGACTGAGCTGGGTTATATGAGATGTTTCCCGCGCGGTTTGGATATCATGACGGTCTTGGGTTCTGAAAGGGCAAGAGAGATAATCGCGGAAGTGGGCGATGATAAATATATAGGTTATGAAGAATCTCTGGAGAAATTGATTGAGACTTTCGGTGAATTTACCGATGCGGATTGGAATAAGAACCTCTATTGGAGCTGGCTCTATTCCTTGAAGGCACTTCTCAAAGAATCGGGAGAAGGTAACCAGACCTTTATGCAGACAGAGGCCTGGCAGGATAAGCAATTGAACGCATGCCTTGCCTCGTGGGCAGAGTTGCGCCATGACACGATACTCTATGCGAAACAATCATACACCATGGAAGCAGGCTCCATACCGGTTCAACCGCCTAGGGTGGTAGGTTATGTAGAACCTGTCCCGGAATTCTATGCGCGCCTAATTACACTGACGAACATGACAATGAATGGACTCGACGCCATGGAGGTATTGGATGATACCTCAAGGAATAGGATGACGAGTCTGGTCGGGATATTGGAGCGGCTTTTAGAGCTTTCAGAGAAGGAGCTGGCAAATGAGGAGTTGACAGATGATGACTATGATTTCATCGAAGATTTTGCTACGCATCTGCAGAGTGTGGTCCTTAATGTGTTTGAAGACGGAACGACTACGGTCCTCGTCGCCGATGTCCATACGGATAGCAATTCAAATCAGGTACTTGAAGAAGGCGTCGGTTACATTAAAATTTTAACGGCCTGTTATAGAGTTCCTGACGGCAGGATACTGATAGGTGCCGGGCCGACCTTAAGCTACTACGAGTTTAAGCAACCCATGAGCAATCGGCTTACCGATGAAGCGTGGAAAGAGATACTCGATAGTGACAATGCGCCTAAGCCCTTGGAGTGGAACAGGAGTTTTGACCTTGACGCATACAAGGAGTACGGTGTCTCTAACACGCCCCCCGAGATACTGCGGTTGAGGATATTATGGAATGCCTATCTTCTGTGGCATGGCAGGGACAAGGAAGACGGTCTTTTGTTAACTTACTCTTACAAGGTGGATTACGGAGAATGGTCCGATCCTACACCGAGACGCTGGATCAGATTGTCTGAGATATCCGAAGGCCTGGAAGCGGGTGAGCACGAGTTTTGGATTAAGGCGATCGATTCCCGGGGCGCGGAGAGCGTAGCGGAGAAGATCAATTTTACCACGATCGGAGATACGCCCCCGATCATGCTCTTTGTCAGGAAATTTTGGCAAAGATACATCATATGGCTGGGTAAAGACGAAAAAGACCTTTACAATGTCCGCTATTCTTATAGGATCGACGCCGGCGAGTGGAGCGAGCCCATCCGCATGAATTTCTTGAATTTGCACCAGCTGGACCTGAGTGAAGGCGAACATACACTTGAAGTGAAAGCTGTCAATCAAAAGGGACTGTCGTCGGAAATCGTATCCATTGAATTTATAAAATAGAATAGGATTTCCCGAGGGTTTCCATAAAAGCACATCTATAGGTTTCTCTTCATATATAGGCATGCCTCCATCCTTAATTCCTTGACTTCATGAGAACTATATTATAAGCTAGTTATTGACAGGTGATTTCTACATCATCCGTTTTTTTGTACGTATTACAATATAGGACTTAAGCGGGTAATATAATGGGAAGAATAGATACTCCCGATAATAGACTGATACTTGCTCTCATCATAGCCCTTTCTTTAATCTACATACCTTTTATTTTATCGCACGATTTCGAAAGATTGGATTTTATCAAAGGAGACTGCTCGTATTATAGGGCGGCCATTATCTCCATACTTTCGGACCACGACCTATTTTTGGATAATAACACTATGCGAGAAGACCCGTTGTGCGGGCAGTTGGCCTTAGGCAAGAAGAACCGCCTGGTCCCCAAACACCCTATCATCATGCCTGTCCTTTCAATACCTTTTTATATGCTTTTTAAGAGCTACGGGCTCCTTCTATTCAACGTTATAGACGCGATTATACTGATGATACTTATCTTCAAGCTGAACCGGCTCTTCTTCAATGAATGGGTCTCATTTGCTACGACTATCATCTACGCTACGGGGACACTATTCCTCGATTATGTCTATAACTATTCGCCCGATATACTCTCCACGGTAATGGTGGTGGGAGGGCTCTATTTCATTTTAAAAAAGCGGTATCACGTAGGTGCGCTTCTTTTGGGTTTGTCACTCTTTGCCAAAGTGAGCAACATAGTCCCGGCAGGCCTGATTATCGCCTACGCCGTATTCGTGATACTCAAAGGTGATCGTTTGACTTCCGGCGAAAAGGCTCAAGACATGACCAGGAAAGTTACGACGATCCTTGTCTTTTTGCTCGTTTTTCTTATAGCTCTTGCCCCTTTATTGATGACCAATTACGAATTATTCGGTTCCCCATTTGTCACCGGATATCAAAGGACGGCGGAGCGCGGCGATGGAGGCCGGTTACATATCTTCGATCATATGGGCCACTTCGACCAGCCTTTTTTACTGGGGGCTCGTCGACTTCTATTTTTGGGAAGATGGGGGATCGT
>JAFGFD010000024.1 GCA_016931215.1 Candidatus Omnitrophota bacterium | reverse complement strand
GGTGAGCGCCTATCGCCAATATATTAAACCGTTTCCTTCTCTGCATCCTTACCTCCGCTAAATTAACTACCCGTATATCATCAGGCCATTTTATCTTTTCGTCCCGTTAAGATATCGATGCTTTCGGGACCATGATTGAAAAGTAAATCTATGGTAGACAAGCATGGGATAAAGCTGTCTTTGTCTTTCATGTTCAATTGTTTATATACCGGATGATGAAAATCCTGATATTCAAGTCGTATCGAACTTTCCGCCAGTCTATCTTCTTCCAAATAATCCTTACCACCTAATCCCGAGAGATATGTATCAGCTTTTAAAGCCTTGCATATATCGATAATTCTCTGGGTCTTGACCGTATCGAGTTTGAATTCGGAAGACAGGTACACCGGCTTCTCTATGCCGAGAGAACTGTCTATATATTTGATTAACGCCATGTTGAGATCGTTTAATCTATCCCACTTACTATTATATACGTTTTCAAAAAAATCGCAATGATCTTTAAAATAAGGCGCGTGTTTATAATTTAGATAAATAGCCCTCCAATGTCTTCTCTGCCAATCTTGCTCGTTATCTATAAAGACATCGCTGAGATTCGGATACGGATCCTCATTCCCGACTACAGGAACCGTAAGCCACATCCAATCATCCCCGTTTTTAATCTTGTTGCGGTTCTGAAATTCTCTCTTTTTATACTGGACATCGTCTAAGAATACGAATACGTCGCTCGAAAAAATTTTATGAAAATAGCCCAACCAAGGCAAATATTGAGGTTGATGTACAGAGATTCTCATATGCTATAAAATGACATATATTGATTGTGTATTTCTTTTATCATTGTATCCACGTTATAATGCCCCTGAACCCATTCTCTCGCATTGCGCCCTATCTCCCTTGCTTTTCGGTTGTCACGCAAAAGGTCCACAACGGCTTCAGCGATCTTGCGGGGGTCCTCCGGAGGAACCAAAATGCCCGTCTCGCCGTCCCTGATAACATCTGGTATGCCTCCCACGCTTGTAGCCACTACGGCTTTGGAAAGTACGCCCGCCTCCAGAATCGTGCGGCCAACGGCCTCATTTAAGGAAGGGACGACCAAAAGGTCAAGCATCGAAAGTACGCCTGGTATATCGTTGGTCCAACCCGTAAATACGATCTTACGATCAAGATTCAGCTTCTTTGAATAATCAACCAACTCGCCTTTCAAAGAACCATCGCCAGTAACGAGAAATTTAACGTCCGGCAATTCTTCATTGATAATCTTGGCCGCTTCGATAAAATAGTGCGGCCCCTTAACCCTCTCAAGCCTCGCCACCATACCTACAAGAGTACACTCAGCGTCAATGCCATATATACGTCTCTTCTCTTTCGGGTCGACAGATAGATCCGAAAAGTTCTCTATCTCTATGCCGCTATGCACGATTTCTATAAGTTCCGACTTGCAAATATTATACCTTATAAGGTCCTGTCTTTCAATATTCGTCAGGACAATCAGCTTGTCGGAAAAACGGCTCGCAAACCGCTCGAGCAAAATCACTGCCGGCGTCCATAACGAATTGAGGTAACCGTAAAAATTATTTCCATGCGGCGTATGTATAACAACCTGTACACCCGCCATCTTTGCAGCTATCCTGCCTGTAAATCCGGATTTCGCCGTATGTGTGTGTACAATGTCAAAATGCTCTCTTTTGAAGATTTTGTATAGGTCAAAAAGCGATCTTACGTCGCCGTATATATTTATATTACGCTTTAACCGCCTTAACGTGATTATTTTATTTTTATAACTTTCGAAAAATCTCTTCGTCCGGTCACTGGGATTTTCGGTAGGTCCGCATATTAAAGTAATGTCATATACATTCGGATCGAGTCTTTCGCATAAGATCCTTACGATGTCGCTGGAACCACCCCAATCCATCCTGGTGATAACCTGGGCCAATTTTATCTTCTTCATTTCAGTACCTGTATAACTCCGTGCATCTTACGCATACCGGAAAGATACCCCTCTCTTTGAGAATTTTCCGAAATCGGACAGCCGCTTCACTATTCCAAATGTGCTTTAAGTCTGTTTGTGTGATGTTGCCGAACGAGTATGTCGAATTGAGACAAGGCCTTACTTCCCCGTCCGGAAAGACATAACACGTCATCCAAGGACTTAAACACAGAGGCCGATATTCTCTCGGCAAATAGGACTCCTTTGTGTAGTATTCCTTCAGTCCATTCATAGATAAATTCGGATAAAAATCTACCGAAAAACGGCGGTGCCTGGACATAATGTCAGATATCTTATTGTATAGAACATCCGGCTCTATGCCCGGCTCAAATATAAAACCTTCCCAATCGAGCGAAGACGACCCCAGTAGTCTGTCGAACTTCATCTGTTTCTCAAGAAGGTCTCTTCCTAAAAATATCAAATTATGGAAAGTGAGAGAGTCGGCTTCCGTATCTTCAGCAACCGTCAGCATCTGGTCAAGATTCCTATAATTATATCTGGTTATCGTGCATTGAAGGTTTATTAGTGGCTTTTTCTTGCCTCTATTCTTTTTTATTTTGTTGACCTCCTTTATCCCTCCGGTTATTTTATCATAGAGACCCGGCATTCCCCTTATTTCATCGTGGAGGTCTCTCGCTCCGTCGAGGGATATGTTCAATTCATCCAAGCCCGCATCTACCAAGTCGGCTCCGTATCTGTCAAGCAGGGAACCGTTTGTTATCATAAGGCAATGCATCTTTTTTTCTTTGATATGCCTGACTAAATCCATGCAACGTGCATAAAGCAGGGGTTCTCCTCCAAAAAGAGTTATGCTCGGTCTAAACGAAGCGACGCTGTCGATGAGCCCTTTGAAAACTTCCAGGTCCAATTCTTTGACTACGTACTGTGAGGTTTGCTTTTTCGTTACGCCGCTCTCGCCCCATTGTCCGCACATCTTGCATCGCAGATTACAACGATGGGTCAAAAAAAGCGTTATCGCCTCTGGCTGAGGACTCTTGCCTCCGAATATAAGGTAATAAACATATACGAGGGCTCTTTTTCTCATAACCCTAAGGGCGTACACCGGCTGTCGTAACGATTTGTAAAAGAATCTTTTAAAATTCCTAAGCTGGATCATCGAGAACAAACTCCCTTTATGGCACTCACCATATCATCTATATTTTTTCCCTGGACCAATGAATGAGTCGGCAAAGTAAGTATCCTCTCTGCGGCATATGAAGCATTCTTGAAATCTTCTTTATTACAACCAAGATCAAAGATGTGATGGATGGGCCTTCCGTACATAACCGAGGTATCGATGCCGGCCCTGTTAAGAGTTTTTATAGCATTATTCTTATCCTTTAAATCCTTGAAGGCGACCGGAAGCCTATTTATCGCGTAGCGTACGTCCGGCGGGATCTCCGGAATAATTATCCTTTCGATACCACGTAATCCATTCGTCAAGCTCTCCGCATTCCGCATGCGCGCATCCGAGAGCCTCTCGATCCTCTCTAGCAAAGATGCTCCGACACCGGCCTGAAAAGCAGTGAGTCTGGCGGACACAAAATCATCCGGCACTCTATTATCCTTGAAATGCGATATCAGCGGATAGAGTGAGCCGAAGACAAAAGGCCTTACGGCCATTGCAAACGCAGCCAGCTCAAAAGGCAACCTGAACCTATATGCCGCGTTCTGTTCTTTTAGTTTGTTAACTCCCTCGTCTAAAAGCCCCGCCAGCCGTTTGGAATCCGTAAAGATGCAACCCCCTCCATAAGTGGGCAGGTTCTTGCCCCTGTTGAAACTTGAAAAGGCGATATCAGAGAATTTGCCCAAATGTGTTTCGCCCAACTTGCTACCAAGTGATTGGGCGCAATCTTCCACTATATAGACACCCCCAAACGCCCCGCGCAATCTTGAAATGCCGTTGACCGCGACGCCGAACATATGAGTGGGGATAATGCACAAGGTTTGATCTCCGAGGATACCCGGAAGCAATTCTATGTCCATATTAAAATCTCTCAAAGATATATCGCACAAAACGGGCTTTAAACCGGACTTTATTATCGGTAGCACTACAACGGGTGCGGTATACGCGGGTATCACCACCTCCCGCTTTAAGGATATCCGCTTCAAAGCGTTAAGTATAAGATATAATGCTGTGGTTCCGGAATTCACAAGATACACATATTGTGACCCCAAATACTCGGAGAGCTTCATGGTAAACCGCTGTCGGCTGTCACCCAAATATGGAAATAAAGCCGTGACTATGTCTCTCGGCTCTATATTTATTCCTAATTGCGATATCTTAGTTCCCATAAGTATCTCTTGGGGTCAATTATAACTTTTCCAGTTCCAGGATAACGACGGGGGCTAGGCTCTTTACAAAAAAACCTACGCCCATCGTTCCTATAATCTTTAACCCGGCTTCATCGCAAATCTTCCGTATTTCGCTTATGTTGCAAGTGTAAATAGACCTTAACGTGGCATCATACAGGTGGGCATGTTTATACAATAAATGAAAAAGCATATTTCTTGAATTTCTATAATCGATGATGATGCGCCCGCCTCTTTTGCAGACCCGGGCCAGTTCCAACAGCATGCTTCTCACATTACTTATTTCCCTTTGTAATAAAACGACATTCACTATTAATACTGTATCGAACAAATTATCCTTTATGGGCAAGCGTTTAGCATTCGCCATAACCAGTATGGGGCATCTATCCTTCTTAATAGCGAACCTTTCCCGAGCCTTGGCTAACAACGATTCATTAATATCGATGCCGATGACGTCAAGTTTGGAATTTGATAAACACAATCTGTGTAACAAGATGCCCTCTCCGCAACCGACTTCCAAAAGTCTTCCGGCCCTACTTGAGCAAATTGCAACGACAGCAGCTCTTATTTTAAATGGCAGATAACCACCCGAGCTCTCCCCTCTTTCCCCGGGTCTTGATATAAAATCGTGAATCCGTTTATAGAGCACCTTTATCATATCATCACAAGCCTCTATCGATCAGATACTGGGTTTTCAATTCATTCACATATGTTAAAATAAATATTTTATATGTCGGGATTTTTTCTTTTTCTGCCTCCCCTATTCGCCAATTGTAGCATTTCCAGGGCTTTTTCCGCAACGTCCTTTGCCTCAATTGAATCAAAGCACCTCATAGAAGGGCAATATCTCTTCTCGCACGGAGAGCAATTGATCTTATTGTAAAAGACGTAAGCGTCATTAGTAATCTTCCTGGGGTCGAAACCCTCGAGATGGCTTGAGCCGAATATAGCTATTACCGGCGTGCCAACGGCGGCGGCTATGTGCATAGACCCCGTATCATTCGTTATGTGGATAGAGCATCTTTTTATCAACGCGCACAATTGGTTCAAGCTAGTGGCACCTACGGCATCTACATATTGAAAATCACAATTTTTTGTGAATTCATTCTTTATGTAAATCTCCTCCTTTGTTCCCATGATAACTACCTTGTGACCCGAATTTGACAAAATCCTCGCGACATCCTTGAACCTGCCTATGCCCCACCGTTTAGCCATCCAGGGCGCTCCAGGAGATATGCCTATAATCGTATCGAATTCGTTTATGCCATGTTGCGCCAAAAACCTGTCGATATATGTAGTGTCCCTCTTTGTAATCGGGCAATCGAGCCGTCCGTCTTTGGCTGCAGCGCCGAGTGATTTTACAAGATCCAAACAATATTCAAGTTCATGTTTTGCGTCTTTGTACGTCTCAGGGATCTTAATATCGTAAAAAAATCCTCTTCCTTCGGTATTGCGCCCTACGGACATCTTTGGTCTTATTATTCTCATCAACAAAAGCATCTTGAGCGCTCCGGAAAAAGACCCTACTGTCCTCATGTTTATGGCGAACCCGAATCTCTTGAACCTGAGGCGGAAGAGTGTTATAAGGCGCTCTATCAGAGATCCCTTAAATATGAAAATATCACTGATATAAGGAGAGTTTTTGATCATATCTACCGACCTTGGCACTGTAAGTAACGCTATATAAGATCTCGGGTATTGTCTATAAATAGCCCTGAGCGCCGGTGTGCATAACAGTATATCCCCTATGCCTCCGAGATTAATAACAAGGATATTTTTAGCGCTATAACTATTATTTTCCATTATCAAGATTCCGTAAGATTATTCAAAAGGCCCTGAACCGCCTTCAGTACTTCGTCCACCGTGATCAAATTCATGCAATCATGCCTGATACACTTGCTTTTATTGCAGGGGCTGCAATTCAAATCTTTCTTTATGACGATATGTTTGTCACCCGAAGGGTACCAAAAATGCGGATCCGTGGGCCCCATCGTAGAGACAGTCGGCGTATTCAAGGCAACGGCCATATGCAGAGGCCCGGAATTATTACATACCAGAACGTCCATGACCGAAATTAAAGCAATCAATTTATCGAGTGGAAAATCTATTATCTTTATGACATCTTTATACTTCATGGCCGATATCATCTTGTCTATGAGGGGTATCTCTTCGGCTATCCCTATCGCCACTATCTTCAATTTATATCTATCCTTTAGCTCATCAGCAAGCCTACTGAAATTATTTATCGGCCAACGCTGGCTTTCGTAGTATCCTCCGGGATGAATTCCTATGAAAAAATATCTTCCAGACGGTTCCTGTTTTTTAAAAAATACTTCCATCGTTTTTTTGTGCTCATTATCAGCCGCCAATATTGGTTGCGCGGACAAATCGGCGACCTCTTTGCCCAAACATGCCATTATAATAGCCTTTGCCAAATCGAGCATGTGGTAACTCATCTGTTTCTTTTTAGGATCGACCGTCACGGAGATATCGAATAATCCCTTCTTGCCAACTATGTCAAAACCCGCCAATAGAGGGGCCCGGCTCAAATAAGCCAACAGTGTAGTCTTCATGGGATAATCCATTAGAAAATCTATAGCCAGGTCGAATTTTTTGTTTCGCAATCGTTTGGCGCAGTCAGAAAAACCGCCGCATTCATAAATATTGGATACAAAAGGCAGATTCTTTAAAAGTCCGCCGTTTGGCTTTTTGACCATAATGTGAATCTTCGAATGAGGAAAATATTCATGCAATACCTTCAGGGCCGGTGTCGTCATCACCAGATCGCCTATGCGGTCCATCCTTATGGCGAGAATATTCCTTATTTTGACCTTCGAAGGCTCGTATTTAACGCGATGAAGAAAAAGCCGAAGGACTATATTTCTGTAATGAAGTATAATATCTCGCAATAAAAGTCTCAAATTTACCATATTAAGCCTAATCGGTTCTAATTTACCAATTCTTCATATATCTCTTCTGTAAGTCTTACATTTTTAGAAATTTCAAATTTACTAAGCGCCTTTTCTCTTGCTCGACTTCCCATATCAGCCAGACGGTCCTTATCTCTCAATAAACTTATGGTCATATCTGCGATCAAGCGGGGATCGGGTTCGGGAATAAGCAGGCCTGTAACACCGTTATCTATCAACTCCGAGTTCCCGCCTATATCGGTAGCCAAAACAGCGATACCGCATGCCATCGATTCCAATATTGACCGCGATGACCCTTCGAATTCCTTAGTAGGCAGAACAGATATATCTAACATGCATGCGTAAGGTCTTATATCTCTTTGAAACCCCGTAAATATGACATCTTCGCGCAAATTCAGACCATCGATCATCGTCTGTATCTTGCGTTTATAATTCTCTTCGCCGTCTCCTATGACGATCAATTTTATATTGGGGTACTCCTGTTTTATGGCCGGCAGCGCCTTGATTAAAAAATGCAGTCCTTTCACATCCTGAAGACGCGCTATGAATCCGATGACCGGCCCTTCGCCAGATATCCCATATTTATCTTTTAAGCCGTCCGATACAGCTCTCGGTCTAAAATAATCACAGTCGACGGCATTGTATATCAGTTTTGCTTTCTTCTTAAAGTCCTTCATGCCTATAAATTTTTTCAAGATCTTGCCTGCCGTACAAATAATCCTGTCGGATAGACGATAACAGATACCATCCACTATTACATTTCTCCAACTGACTCTAACATGCCACACGATCTTGAATTTTCGAAATAGTCTCAATATGCCCAGATACAACACCTGCCTTGCATCGTCGGTATGAATAACCTTTATGTCTTTTTCCGCTATATACGTAAGTAATCTTGACAATGTGCGTATCGTAGTACTTATTGTCCATAGTCTTATCGAAGGAACGGGTATGACTTCCGTCTCTATCTTAAGATCCGCTGCCTGCGACAATAGATCGCCCTCTTCGGGGCATATAAGGAAGGGGCGGAATTTCTCTCTGTCTATTCTGGACAAAAGATGCCACAGGCTTATTTGACCGCCTCTCCTTAGCCAGCCAAATGAGGAAATATAGCAAATATTTATAGTACCTTTTTTTTCTGCAATTCCCATAGTTTAAAATACGATACCCTGTAAGTAATGGCCGCCATCAAACAAAGGATCAGACCGACAATACCGTCCAGAAAACCTTTTTTGTACACATATTTATATAAAAAAACCAATATAGGTTTTAATATAAAGTAATAGGCTATGTTAAAGTTGTTTATCCTTATCCCCTTAGTATTTAAATCCTCAGCATTCAACTCTGAATAACGGTTTACGCGGGCAAAGTGCTCATTGATAGACTTGAACCCATAATGCAAGATATCATTCCTCATGACCTTAACTCTTCCGTCCGGAATGAAAGAATCTATATATTTCATCTTCGTATCGTATTTGCCCTTTCTCTTATCAAAAAGCCTGGGGTTATTGGGATCGTACCATCCGCAATGCCTTATTTCCTTACCCAGGTAGATATTAAGGAACCTAAATGTACAGGCGCTATATCGCTGAAGTGATTTGGAAAACTCTTCTTCTATCTCTTTGATAAGAGGCGGCTGAATAACCATATCGGCGTCTACCATAAAGACCCAGTCGTTGGCTGTCTTTGTAAGAAGGTATTCTCTTTCTCTGGGGAATCCCTCGAACTTCTTCTGGTAAATCTTGTCCGTATACTGTCGCACTATCTCCAGCGTTCTGTCCGTGCTGAACCCGTCAAGGACCACTATCTCATCTGCCCAATATAAGCTTTCAAGACACTGGCGTATATGTTCCTCTTCATTCTTTACGATAAGTGCCACGGAAATTTTTTCTTTCCTTCCTTTTTTTCCTATTTTATTCTTTATTAAATCGTCGTATATTCTTTCGATCTGGCCCATCATGTGCTCGTGCGTAAATTTCTCTTCAAAGATCTTCCTGCCCGCCTCTCCCATCTTCCGAGCTAGGGCTCCGTCTTCAATAATAATCTTGATAGACTCTGCCATCTTACTTGAGTCTTCGGAAGGTATTATAAGACCGTTTATACCGTCTTTTATAACCTCAGGGATGCCTCCTACGTTTGTCCCTATAACCGGCTTTCCCTTGGCCATCGCTTCTATAAGACATATGCCGAGCCCCTCTCTTATATTTGAACTCAAGACTACGACGTCCATGGCCTCAAGGAGCCTGGCGACATCCATGCGCGCGCCAGTAAATATAACGTCGGCTCGTAGATTCAATCTCTCGACTTGACGCTCTAGGTCGCCGCGACTTGAACCATCGCCGACAAGCATGATCTTTGGCATCTTATCGGCCGGAAGACTGTCTCTCAAGATTTTAGCTGCGTCTATAAGATATCTCTGTCCTTTTCTGAGAACGAGTGAGGCAATGCATCCAACGACCTTCGTATTAGCAGGAATATTAAATTCTCTTTTAACCTCGACAAAATCGAACATCTCGTTAATTCTTAATTTGTTTACCCCGTTATAAATGACATCCGCCTTTTTGGAATCAACGGCATACCTTTGCCTTGCTGAATTGAGAGCCGCATTAGAGCAATACAATATCCTGTCAGTAAATATGTTTAACAATTTTTCGGTCACGACCATCCTCTTTGTATAGTCCTCGAAGGTGTTATGGGTGTGGTAGATAATAATTGGTATCCTTGCGAGTATAGCCGCTATCCTCCCGACCGTCGCTCCCGGATAGCCATGGCAATGGACGATATCGGTATTCTTTTGTTTCAGCTTCTTGAATAATTTACAAAGTACAGGCAAAGTCAGGTGATAACCCATGCCAAGTGCCTCAATCGAAACGCCTATCTTCGCAAGCTCTTCCCCCGTGGCGCCGAATTTAGTGAGGCATATTACGTGAATATTGAATTTATCCTTGTTCGAATATTGTGAAAGCGTGGCTACTATCCTCTCTATCCCGCCTATCTTTAGATCTTCCACTATATGTACCACATTGTATCTACGCATGAGTTTTCTCCCTTATGAGAATCAAATATCAAGTTGTGCAAAAAGAAACTTTATTTTTTTAAAACTCTATCTCTCATATTCCTTATCCAATCTGTGACAAATACCGGCAGTAGTTTTTTGAGGCTATTTGAAAGTATCGGCCTAAAAAAGAAATTCCAATTAAATATTTCGAAGCGAGCGATATTAAAAGCCATTACATAATCGCGAAATGTAGTGCCTTTGATAAGAGACATCTCCCTTGCGGCATTATAAACGGTTTCAG
Organism: Candidatus Omnitrophota bacterium; assembly: GCA_016931215.1. GTDB lineage: Bacteria > Omnitrophota > Gorgyraeia > JAHIPI01 > JAHIPI01 > JAFGFD01. Next base: position 14,905 of record JAFGFD010000024.1, on the reverse strand, counting down.
CGTCCAAATCTTTCGGGACGAAGATGGGAGGGAACTTCCAGGTTACATAGTCATCCCAATTGTAGGTTGTTATCTTACCCGTGTCTTTTGCGATAGAATCGTACAAGGCCGTACCGATGTAAGGGCACATCATCTGCGCGCATACATATCCGAAGGAATCAAGTTCCTTAGCCAACTCCATGGACTGTCGTATCGTCTCCGTGGTCTCTAAGGGGTGTCCTATTATCATGAGCGCTTTGGCAGGCAAACCTATCTCGCGGTGAAGCCTGAATGTCTCCTTTATCCTATTTATGGTTATACCTTTATTTTCGAAATCCAGAATAGCCTGATCGCCGCTTTCGACTCCGTAACTGATGCCAGCGCAACCCGACCTCTTCATCTCCAGAAGCATCTCTCTATCCACCATATCTACCCTGGATATGCACCACCATCGCAATCGCATATCTTTAACGCGAGCGCAGAAATCCATAACAAACTTACGTCTGACCGTAAAGACGTCATCCGTAATGAATATATATCGGTTTCTGTAGCGCCTGGTACATTCGGTTATCTCATCCATTATTCTGTCCAATGTAAACATTCTGACTCTTCTCTCCCATAACGCCGGCGAGCTGCAGAATATGCAATTATGAGGGCAGCCCCTTCCGAACATGAACTCCAGTGCGGGCCTGCCAAAGAAACCGGCATCAGTATATTTTGCAATAGGCAGCATGTCTCTCGCGGGAGGCGGAATGACATTAATATCAGGCAGCAATTCCCTCTTTTGAGTAATAACGATCTCCCCTTTTTCTCCTTTGAAAGCGAGGCCTTTTATATCCGAATATTCCCTTTTGTCTTTCGCAAAGGCCTCGAGTAGTTCTGTCAGAGTCTCTTCGCCCTCGCCTATAATCACGAAATCAGAACCTGAATCCAACGCCTCATCCGGACAGAAATAAGTATGGCATCCTCCCAAGATCACGATGGAAGAGGTGTTCTTCTTGATTAACTTGGTAAGGGTGTAGGCATTCATTATTTGATGCGTCATGCCTGTTATCCCCACTACGTTATAACCGTCTTTTTTGATTATATCCAACAACTCCTTGTCGGTCATGTTCTCAGCGGCCATATCAACTATCCTTGTGCGGTATCTATCTCGTATTACCGCCGCGAGATATGCAAGGCCGAAAGGAATCCTTCTATCCCAGTGAGCCGATGCCCTCGGGTTTATGAGAAGTACGTTTATCTGTTCCATCAACTATGCCTCTTTCGTTACTTACCTATTATGAGCAGTAAAATCTAAAGCCGCTTAACCGCATCTTCTATTGATGCGACTCAGCGACAAAAATTCGTTATATAACGCCGACAAATGCGCGACGTGTTCTTTAATTGTTATCCACGGTTTGATCTTTTTTTGCTGCTCGGAAATAAGGCGCGGGTTCTCGATAAACATGTTCATCTTTTCGACAAGTTCATCAACATTATTGGGCTTTACCAAAAAACCGTTTTCGCCGTCCTTAAGCCAGGTGGGTATGCCTCCTATGTCACTGCCTATCACCGGGATCCTTGCCTTCAAAAATTCAATACCTACGATGCCGAATATCTCTTCCCATATAGAAGGTACGATACCCACGTCTATTTCTCTAAACACGTCGTTGATCTCGTTGACCGAATAAGGAAATTTATATTGCACATTTATACCTTCGATCTTTTTAAATGCCTTCGTATCAGTTGTGCAGCGGATAATCAATTTTGCCTTATTTTGATCAACCCTGGAAAACGCATCCAATAGGACATGATACCCTCTGGATATAAAACTGCCTCCGAAGTAACCGAAGATTACAGGGTATCTGTCGTCTCGCATGTCCTTTGGGATTATGTCATCCAATGTCTTTGCCGAAATAGGTATCACTACAACGCGTTCGGCGGCAACTCCATTTTCAACAAATATCTCTTTGACCCTGGGTGACGAACAATAAACTGCATCCAGCCGATTCAGTCTATCTACAAAAAATTGCTTCCTGTATGAAACATCATCCGGAGACATATGCCCGATGCCTTTGTATGACTCAGATGTCTTTTTACATCCTCTTTTCAAGCTATCGATCTTTTTCGCCAAATCCGCAAACACTGCATAAACTTTCCTTGGTAATAATTCGTATGCCAGCTTCTTTGCCGCCCTAAAAGTATAAAGCGGCATACACTCGGCACACCTCGAGCATTTCATCACATCGGATACGCCGGAGCACAATTCGACATCATTATACATCATGTCCCGCTGGGGGCATATGTCATAATAATTATGGATAGTCTTGACGACGGGGATCTTCATCTCCGTAATAATATCGATTATAGAGACGGGGTGCATTTGCAGTTCATGGATATGGACAATATCAGGTTTCTCTTTAGATAATACATATCTGGTAAGCCCCTCTATGGTTTTGTTGCTGCATTGCATTTTAAGATTATTATCGAAACGAGGACCGTATGGACAGCGTAAATATATTACCTTGATGCCGTTTTCATAAGTAGTCCTCAGATCCGCTCTGTTCAATATGTTGAAATTTTGAACGCCGAAGAAGCAGCTGACATCCCATCCCCACAAACTCATTGCATGGGCAATGGACCTTTGATATACCAGCGCACCGCCTTTTGTCGTAGCAGGGACGTCGTATCCTATATACAGAACTTTCGGCATTTATGCTCCCTCATGTCTATTCTTTATTCCCGCCAGTGTCCTCTTTATGGCAACTATCAAGCTGATTCTCAGAAACGGAAAAAACCAATCGATGAAACTCCAACTCGCGGCCCAGGAATTGGAACACCCTCTACATCTTCTCACAAGTGTCCTTGCGTCTTTGGCTTCGGCTGAGTTCCATACTTCGCTAAACGGTTTATTCTTCACCCCCCCTACCTTTATATCGCTATACTTCAGGCAAGGAGATACCGAACCGTCGCACCTCAAGACAAAAAAAGTACCCATGGACGAACATCTAAACTTGATTCTATGCCTAAGCGCCTGAATCAATATTTCATTGTGAAACGAAGGGGGGAGGGATTCGAGCGCCTTTATGAGTTCCTCGTTACCGAATTTAGGATAAAACTCTATGTTTTCCTTACGTCCCTTGTCGACATTTTGGTAGAATATAAACTCTTCATAAAGCTGTATCAGCACATCCACTTTTCTCTTCCGGGCAAACTCATTTACCTCACAGACTGTGTCGTAAGTAAGGTTGGATAACGTATGCCCTATGACCACTCCTTCTATGAAGTCTCCATATCTATCTTTCAATTTTATCAATTCATCTATCAGATATTTCGCTTTTTTAAAATTACCTTCGACGCCCCTTATCTCGTCGTGCCTCCTACCGATTGCGTCGAGGGAAACTCCTACGCTCAACGGTATCTTATGTTTGACGGCGAACTTTATCGTATCGATAATCTTTTCGGGAAGGAGTGCGTTTGTACTCAATGTCATCTTAGCCTTCGGCCTTATCCTGTGAATCGACGCAATAATCTCATTTAGATCTTTTTTTAACACGGGCTCGCCGCCGGTCAAAATTACTGATTTTAGGTCGCTGAAGGCCTCGTCGCTCAATATCCTTTCGATATCTTCTGCCGTCAATACATCCTTTATCGGGGTCAACTCCCATATTCGACAGTGTTTGCAGCGCGAATTGCACGCATCCGTCACTTCGTATACTACATGATTTATCTTGGGAGGCTTCTTTAAAATATCGGATGCTCTTGAAGCTATAGCAGTCTTAAACATCCTACCCCAAAATCTAAACTTATAATATAAGGAGATGGGAAATCGAATAATGGCAAACGACGCTCTCTTGATAAATCTCATGCACCTCCACGTATAAGGAAAATAATTTATCAGGATATAAGCTATCTTCTCCTTAAGACTATAATTTACCAACCAGTTGGCGATCTTCCTCAGTTGGATGATATCTCTTCGCGTCCACTCCGGTGTCTCGATCAATGCCATGGAGGTACTCAATCCGCTATCGTCAAATTCTCTTAAATAGCCTTTCTGTTTAGCCTCATCGTATAGACGTGTGCCATAATACGGGGTTGCGATATGGATACCTGCCGTATCCATACCCATGAGTTTTAATTTGAGGGCATAGAATATGGTCTTCCATATGTCCGCCTTGGTCTCGCCAATCAAACCTATTACGAACGAACCGTCTACAATAATACCTTGTCTTCTGAATAATTTTACTGCCTCCTCTATCTTTTCCAGATCCAGATGTTTGCCGATGATATTACGCACGACGTCGGGATTCCCCGATTCAGGGGCGACAAAGACGCGTCTGCACCCGGATCTCTTCATCTTGTGAACGAGATTCTCATCTATGGCATCGGCCCGGATACCATTAGGAGCGCTCCATGATATATCAAAACCTTTTTCTATCATCAAATCAAAGATTGCTTCGGCGTGCTTTCTGTTCAAGGTCAAATTATCGTCCTCGAAATTTATGTGCTTCACGCCATATGCATCTATCAGATGCTCGATTTCTCGACCGATATGTTCGGCACTGCGCATCCTGAAGCACCTGCCCATAGAAAGGTGAATGCTGCAAAAATTGCAATCGTAGGGGCAGCCCCTTGTCGTTATTACGTCAGACCATCTTTCGTTAAACGTATTTATCTTCCTGGAACCATATCCTGCCTTTTGGGCGCTGAAGTATTCCTCCATAGGCAAAAGATGCCTTGCCGGAAACGGAATGCGGTCCAGATCCTCGATATAGTCCCTCGCGTCGTTTATAATACATCTTCCTCTTTCTTTGTAGCCTATCCCCTTGATATACCTCAGCCGTTCAGAAAATCGCTCCTTTAATATGTCTACAAGCTCTGTAATCGACTCTTCCCCTTCTCCTCTCACTATAAAATCAACATTACTGTCTCTCAAAGTCTCCGAGGGCCTCACCGTCGGGTGAGTTCCTCCCATAACCGTTATTATGTCCCGGCTTATGTCTTTTGCTATAGAGGCGACATTGAATCCGTTCATGCTGTTGGCCGAAAAGGGAATGGATATTCCAAGTATATCCGGCTTCGCCTCCTCTATCCTTTCGCGTATTTCATCATCAGACAAGCCTACGCGATATCTCCTGCCAACCCTTTCTAAATTCCTCCATCCCTCTGCGAGAGCGTCTATAATACGGACGTTGTGCTCTTTTTCAAGAACGGCCGCTATGTACGATACCCCCAGAGGCTGAAAAACACAAGGCGCGCCTATGTCTTCGTCCAGCGTAAGAGGTGGGTTCACGAGACAAATTTTCATCTGACCTCTCCCATATAAAATAATATAAATACCGATATTTTAAACGCTGAGTTTCACCATAAACCTGTTGATGAACGAAGGTATGTATGACGACACCAGCATTATCTCTTTCTTCCTGAACGGTTTCGATAAAATCAATAAGGCAAAGTAGGTCAAAGAGAACAATATACCGAATACAAAAAAGGAGATGAGGCTATTTATTCTGCCGGGTTCAAAAAACAGCCCCCTGACATTCAATGTCAAAAACCATGATAACAACCCTGCGATAACTGAAATGCCGATTATCTTCAAAATAGAATCTTTTAGAAAATTCAATAATGGCAAATCAAGCAATCGATGCAACCGGATGTAAGCGTATACTACTGAAGCAAGTAATGCTATAGACGTCCCCCAAACTACGCCGTTGAATCCCATCTTTAATATAAGGAATATGCTAAGCGGAATATTAAGCAAAGCCGCCACCAAACCTGCCTTCATCTCTATATCAGGCCTCGCTATCGCCTGCAACACTATAGAGCGCACGCCGGACAATACGGCAAAAAGGTAACCTACGCCCAATATTCGTATTACCCAGACCGATCTCTCGTATCCCGACCCCATCCAAAGCATCATTATATCAGAAGCGGATATGATTATAAAAATAAACAAGGGAACGGCAAAGAGCGCGATATACTTTGTGCTTATGACATAACCATCTATTAATTTATTTCTCTGATTCAAAGCGTCCATCTCGGAAAACGCCGGCATCAGGGCCCGCATAAATAAGAGAACCGACGTTGTGCATTTGTCAACAATGGCGCTTCCGAGTTGATAGAAGGTAACCATGCCTACGGACAGAAAATAACTTATCAGCAGCTTATCGATATGCCAAGATATCATGGACGAAATTTTGGCAATATGCATTTTATAACCGAAGCTGAATATCTTCCTGAATGTCTTTTTATCGAACATAAAAGGATTGAACCTTAATGCGGAAAAAAGTCTATAAGCCATAAGGGTATCGACTACCCCGGTCAAGCATATTACTCCCGCCTGATTTACCATAAGGCCTCTCAGGCCGAAACCGCTCTTCAGCACGTAGATGGTTCCCGCAATCATAGGAATCGAGATAGCTATATTTATCTTGTTGGAGATATCCATGCGTTGTAAGCTGTATTGAATCGTCTTAAAGCCGCTGAACCACAAATTTATAATGAACATTACCAGACCCAGTCGAAAAACAAAGGCCGCCTCATTACGAAGGTCCTCGGGTATCTTAAAAAAATTAACTATGGCGCCGGACAACAGGAACCCCAGAGGTATGACAACCAGGGCGAGTAGAGCATAAAAGACGAGTCCCGTATTCAGCACCTTGTTTATCTCCTTCTTTTCATTTCGGGCAAAATGTTCGGAAAAATATTTGATAAAGACATTAGCCACGCTGAAATCAAGCAGGCCGAAATAACCGGTCACGACCCCGACGAGAACCCACACTCCGTATCTCTCAATACCCAACTGACCTATGATAAGAGGTGTCAAGATAAGGGCTACGACGATTGTCCATGCATGCCCTATCATGTTAAAAAATGTATTCCTAACCACTTTTTGCGCTATGCCACGCGTATTCATGAGACCCCGTTCAAACGCCTCTTTGACAATTCCTTTTCTATACCTACATCTCTGTAATAGTCCATTATCTTTCCGTACAACGGCTTCAGTTCTATGCCGAGGTAATAATCCAAGAATGAAACTGCCGCAGTAATGATTGGATACAAAGATTTCACCCATCTTTTTAAGGGGGTCGTATCCGATTTATTTACTGAGAAATACTCCGGCAATTTTTGTGACAAGATCGCGATAGATGTGCCTACGTAACTCATCCTCTTGGAATATGTTAATAAGCTCGTTGGGTTGTAATGATATCCGATGGCCTCTTTGTTGAATTTAAGATCCATGCCGAATTCCTTCAATCTATAACTCAACTCCGTATCTTCGCAGGCGGCATAAGGAAAATCCTCGCTGAAGAAAACATTATTTTCCAATAAAAATTTCCGTGAAAGAGAAAGATTCGCGGAATAGAAGTATCTCGGGTTATCTATATCGATCTTGTCGTAAAATTGTCTATAATCGAACTGGGTGCCCTCCTCAAGCCATCTCATAAACGGCGTCACCTTTATCTCCGGAGACCATGTCACGTAACCCAGCACCGCTATATTATCGCGCGCATATCTCCTATGCCAGTCACCGTGTTCCCTAAGCAGTCCCGGCACAGTTATTATATCGTCGTCTATGAAAAGAATTATCCTGCCAATGGCGTGTCTGATGCCAGCGTTTCTGGCGGCTGCCGGACCTTTGCGCGAATGGCAAAAATAGGCCATTTTGCATGGGGCCTTATCGATAATGGACTTCAGCATCTCCCTGGATCCGTCGCTTGAGCCGTCGTCAATAACGATAATCTCATAATCGGACTTATCGAGATCCTGATCAAAAAGCGCTTGGATGCATTTTTTCAAGACCTCTTTTCTATTAAAAGTGGGCACGACCACGCTTATATATATACTTCCCACATCCGACCCCTTTACGCCATAGACCATCTTTTAAATCTGAAATCTCTTATCTTTGATTTTAAGCGGCTCTTGATTGTATTTCTCTTCAAATCGAACATGCCGTCGAGCATCATCCTGCGAGCGATAACCATATCGTTAGAGGATAGATTTGCCGTATGCATGACAGGGTGATGACCTCCGTAATTGGACCAATCCTCGGTTTCGATCCAGCCTTTCTCTTTGGCTTCAAGATATAACGGCGTCCCCGGATATGGAGTGACGATACATACGCCTATTGTCTCGGGCCGTAAGTCGTGGATAAGTCTATAAGTCTCATATAAAGATCTTCTGCTCTCTCCGGGCAGGCCTATCATCAGCAGAAAGTGCAGTTTCAGTCCTAGCTGTTCGGCTGCGTTCCTTACGTTTTTCAGCTTATCCATCGTCATTCCTATCTTGGCATGCGTCTCCATAAACTCCGGATCTCCCGTCTCGACGCCTATATTTATACCGAGGCATCCCGCCCTCTTCATCATCTTCATAAGGTTTAAGTCAAGACAATCCACCCTGGTTTCGCACCACCATTCGACTTGTAGCATTCGCTCGATGATCAAATTACAAATTTTTTTGATTCTTTCTTTGTCAAACGTAAATGTTGCGTCACGGAAGAGGATCTTATGAATATCGTAATTCTGCACGATATCCTCTATTTCCCAAATTACATTCTCCGGGCTTCTCGCTCTATAACGCTTACCCTGAACAAGCGAATAAGGGCAATAATATGAGCAGGTGTAAGGGCATCCTCTGCTAGTAGACATACTTGTCACCTTGTTGCCCAATAGTATATATCTGTATTCTCCGTTATCCAAAAGTTGCCTTGCGGGAAGCGGTAGGTCATCTAAATTATCCACCACGCTCTTCTGTTCAATAACAAACTCCTTCCCGTTGAAATAAGCACTATTCCTCCTGTCGGTTCCTTCTATGATCTCCGTAATGGTGAGTTCGCACTCTCCGTATATGCACAAATCCGCCGCACTTCGCAGGGCAACTTCTCTCAAGACGGGTTCGTAAAGAATGCTGGTCTTTGCTATTATCTTCGCACGCGAAAATTGTCTAATGCTCTTCAAAAAATCGCAGTCTGAATATAAAGTAGGTAGCGAGACTGCTCCGACAATCACTTGTGGGTCATAATTCGTTATTGTGTCTGATATAACATCGTTATTGTATCTATCAAGATTACCATCAAGTAATCTTACGTCATGACCTTTTTTTAATAGAGTGGATGCCATATAGGTCAAATCCAAAGGTGGCAGAAGGATGCTGTCTCTGCGGCCGTCAAAACCGTACCCTCCGGCCATGTCCCTGATCAAGGATTTTTCCCCTGTCGGCGTATTGACCAGTAATACCCTCATAGCGTCAATAGACCCTCCGTCCTCAGCCATTGTAATGTCTTTTCAACGCCATCCTCTATATTTACTCTTGGAGAATAACTCAGTTTTTTTTTCGCCTTCTCTGTAGAATATGCCCTGTGGACCCGTTCAGCTTCTCCTGTCATAAAATAACTCAGGAGATCCGCCTTTTTGCGGTGTCGTTGTAACCTGATTCTCAACTTCAAATATATGCCTTCCAGGATATCCTTCTTATAACCGCCGCGATCTACATTTGAAGTCAACAAGGAGCTTATCAGAGTAAATATCGTACCTATCTCTACATATTCCGGGCCTCCGATTATATATGTCTCCAGCCCTTTTATAGAACGGCAGGCGCGAATAAACGCCTCGCCCGCATCCGATATATAAAGCGGGTGAATATAACGGTCATTATAAAAAGCTAGATGTATAAAGAGTTCGTCTCTGCGCAAAATAGACTTTGCTATAGGCTCTATCAGGGCGTGACTGCCTGGTCCGTAAACATTTGCCAACCGCAATATAGTAGCATCTAGCCCTCCTTTTTCCCAAATCCTCCTCACAAGCCTTTCCGCCTCCAGTTTTGAGGCTCCGTAAGCGCTGACAGGCCTGCAGGCCGAGACCTCGCTGGCCGGCATATCATCTCTCTTTACCAGACCCATAGCCTCTATGCTGCTCGCCAGTATAAACTTATTAACTCCATTTGCCAGTGAAACTTTCAGTATGTTCTCAGTTCCCAATACATTTACTTTAAAAAGACTCTTCATATCGCCGAAATAATCCAACGAAGCAGCCAAATGAATAACTATGTCTATGCCGAGCGATTTAAGGTCGAGTCTGCTGACGCAAGCACTATCCGCTATATCCCCCTCTATGCATTTCACCTTATCCGCAACCTCGCCACTCAATTTCACCTTATCCCTTGTAAAAATCGTAACTCCATGGTCCTCATCCAGCAATCTCCTCGTAACCTCCCCGCCGATATACCCGGTCCCGCCTGTAATAAAGATATTCATATCTTAACCTTTTTCAAGAATCCTTGTATGGCTATCCAAGCAGAATTCCCGCATTGCGCAATTTTCGCAAAATTCGGCAAAATCTTTACCTTTCAACAGAGATACCCTCAACTTGCGCATCTCGGGACTATTCCAAATCTCATCCAGTGAACTGCGTTTCACGTTGCCGATAGCTATGGCACCTTTTTCGTTCAACGTCGAGATGCAGCACGGTCTTACCGTCCCGTCCCAGTTAATAAACATCATCTCAAAAGGTTGCCTGCAGAATTTGACGGTTTTCCTTACCGGCGGCAGGTTGATCTTCATGCGTAGCCGCCCCGCTCTGTATGCGGCTTCATCAAAATACTCTTGGGCCAAATCGGGATGTTTAAACAGGCTTTGATCCAATAGTGCGCGGGAATGGATGATTGCGTGAACGACATTTACGGACTTTATTTCAAGCGAATAAGCCAACGTGACCAGATCCGGTAATTCTCTGATATTACGCTCCATGGCGACAAATTCAATGCCTAGTACGGGAGAACCCTTATGCGCTCTTCTCTTAACCGAATTTATCTCATGAATACCGTCAATAACCGAACTAATATCGATGCCTCTTATATCCTTAAATGAGCGAATGCCGTCTACCGAAACTGTTATCGAATCGACGTTTTCCCCAACAAGTTCCCCGGCATATCCTTTCAGCAATATCCCGTTGGTATTGAATTGAACTTTGCAACCTTTATGTTTACATTCACTTATCATCTCAAAAAAATCTTTGCCCAACAAGGGTTCCCCTTGACACTGCAGTATAACGTTCTGACCATAGTGTAAATAAGGAAGGACCCTTTCCTTGAAAAGATCTATCGGCATGTCGCGTATGGGATTCTTTTCTTCGTCCCAGTATCTCCTTGCACACATAATGCAGTTGAGATTGCACCGCGTTGTGGGCTCCACTCCTATTGTCTTGGGTCTCCAGAAATTATATCCGTCCGCCAAGCCGATCAAAGGCAAAGAGATTCTGAAAAGCTGTTCTCCAATGACATATTTTAATGTCGTTGGGTTAAAAACAGTCTTTGCCGATGATAATTTTCTAACTATAAACGGCTTTTTCATCTCTCGCCTTTGCTCTTTTAAGAAACCGGGTCGCCAAGCCTATCGCCACGGAGAGAAATTCCGTAATTTTGTTTAAAACCGGTGTCGAATAAAGAAATTCCCTGAGGGCGTCCACTTTATAACCTTCATTCCATAGATGAGCCCATCTTTTCAAGGCAAGTTTTAAGAAACTCTCCTCCCTCCACCAGGGTGTAGCTTCCCGTAACATCCTCTTTTTGTAACGCTCCAGCAATGCATAATCTATGCCTTTTATCTTTTCGCCCGCCGGATTTCTCAAAAAATCCGTGTAAGATTTCATGAGCAGCATATCTTTCTCCCTGCAATAATCGTATAAACCGCTGCCGGGCATCGGAACAAAATATGACGGAGAGCTGATCTCTGGACGGATCTTCCTGATCATATTATACGTCGCTATTAGATCTTCTTCCGTCTCGCCCGGCAGACCCAGCATATAATCGGCAAATATCAATATGCCATGTTTTCTGCATAAGCGCGCGGCGTTTATCGAGTCCTGGACGGTTATGTCTTTCCTTATGAAATCAAGCATCCTTTGCGAGCCGCTCTCAAAACCTAAAAATAAACAGACGCAACCTGCTTTCTTTAAGGTCGCTACCAATTCTTCATCAAGCGTGTTTACTCGGCTTTGAGCCGACCACTGTAGCCGAATATTCTCCTCGAGTAGAGTTTCGCATAGTTCCATAACCCACGTTTTATTAACCGTAAAGATGTCGTCTTGAAAAGATATATATTTTACTTTATATCTCCCTACAACATCTTTGACCTCTGCTATTACGTTTTCGACTGAGCGTTGTCTAAATTTAGCACCGAACACCTTCTGCTGTGCAGGTTGGCAGAAAGCACATCTATAAGGACACCCCCTGCTGGCCATGATAACAAGGCCGTTGTCCAAAAAGGGGAAATTCCCTACCGGGCGTATCGCCCTTTCTATGTCATACAAACCCCTATAAGGAAATGGCAAATCATTCAGATCCTCGATTCTCTCGCCGTAAATGACTTTTTTATCCGCCGCGCCTCTTTCTATATCCCTGACCAGACGCGGAAAAGCCCTTTCTCCCTCCCCCACTACAACATAATCAACGTATCTGTGGCATGAAAGTTCCTCAGGAACTATGCTCGCATGCGGCCCTCCGGCAACGACTACTTTATCCAATTGTTTTGCAATCCGCGCGCACTGTAAGGCGTTGTCGTAATTAACCGTATTGAAATGAATTCCTGTAATATCGGGATTTCTTTTCCGCAATTCGTCTTCCAGGTGCATCCAATTTTTCATGCCCCTCAGATCAATCAAATCTACATCGTAGGAATTGTCTCTTAGGCAAGAACCTATATAGGCAAGTCCCAAATTTATCCAGTTGCGATCCATGCCCCCTTTTCCAAAACTACTGAATCCGATGCGCGAAATCCCGGGATATATTAAAGTAATTTTCATTATGGATAATCTGTTTACCCTGTCTTAAACATGTAAAAAGGAAATATATTTATTTATAAGGACCTTGTCGAATTCATCAAGATAGTCCAGTTTAAGCGTAATCAATGAAAACGAAATCAAATACGCGCAAGCCGAGCCGCATAGCGCGAACCATCCTATTTGAGGAACCTGCTTTAAAACAATGTACATTATTCCGTATGAAATCACGCAAGCCAATAAAGGCCTGTAAAGTATCTTAATAAATACCGTCCTAAATGAAATCTGCAATACACGGTAGCTCATTGAGTTGAAGTATGCGGCCGACACGATCAATGCTATAGCCGTCCCCAAGACGACTCCATAATAACCCATCTTAATAACCAAAAGTATGGTGAGGAGGAGATTCAGAACGATTCCCAATGTCGACGATCTCATCGTATATTGTGGTTTACCCATACCGTTTAAGATATGATAACCGGGTCCAGTCAGTACATTAAAAAAATAAACAAACATAAGGACTTGGAGAGTCGCTATCGACCTCTCATAACCGGATCCGAGCCATAACGTTATAAAAGGCTTGGCTAATAAAAGTACGAGAAATAAAAGAGGGAGTCCTGCGATTACAACATACTTAAGTGACCTCAGAAAGAGCCGCTGGAGCGATTGGGTATCTTTATTGGCCTCGAGTTCAGACGCAGCCGGAAAGATTGCTGAAATCAAAAGCACGGGTATGTCCCTTATGCGGCTCGCTAATTGTGCGGCGACGGAATAATAGGTCACCAAACCGATGTTCAAAAAGCTCGCCAGGATAATCCTGTCAAGTTGAAAATGAAACATACTGGCAATCTTTGCAATCTGAACCTTGTATCCGAAGGTAATGAGTCTCTTAAAGGTGCTTACGCTTGATAGTAACGGGCTGATTCGCAGCGTTGGTAGGAGCTGAAAAGCCGCAATGATGTTTACAACGGTGCCAAGCGTGAGTATGAAGGCGTTATTTATGATAAGCCCCCTTAAGCCGTACCCACGTTCAATGACGAATATCGTACCTATGATCATAGGTATAGACACAGATATTGAAATGATATTCGAGATGTCCATCCTTTGTATTCCTCGTTGAATCTCCATAATGGGGCTCACCATACACGAAAAGGCAAAAATCATTATGCCAAGTATGAACACGAAAGTCGCTTCGCCGATGAGATGGTCGGGCACGTTAAGCAACAAAAGCAGCGGTTTGACTATAAAGAATGTTATTGCGATAAGGAATATTCCGAATAATGCGTAAAATACAATACCCGTATTGATCACTTCATTCAATTTTCCGAATTCCCTTTTAGCGAAATTCTCGGAAATAAACTTGACAAATGACATGCCTAAACCGAGGTCCAGTAGACCGAAGTAACCTGTGACGACGCCTATAATGACCCATATGCCGTATCTTTCAACGCCGACATGATTGATAATATAAGGCGTCAAAAAAATCGTCACGAGAACCATCCAAACGCGCCCGAGCATGTTAAATAAAGTGTTCTTTATAATCTTATCCTTAAATACGCTTATGTCCATCTTATGCTTATGGTTAAGATACGTGGTATAAATTTTAGTTCCTAAATCAGATTTTTAAAAATCTCTTTGCGTCCCAATACAATTTAGACAGCTCCGATCTGATGAAGCAGGGAGCGGACATCTGCAGATAACTGCCGCTTAATCTTTTCCCGTGATGGCCTTTTGCCTTATTTCTTGCCATTTCAAAAAAATTGTGCCATACCTCGAGTCTATTGTCTATCATGTAGTTATAGATTACTTTTTCAAATGCCGCGTCCCTCAATTTATTGCGCAGATCTTGGTCTTCTATCAAGCGCTCCATCGCTTCAATCCAGGATTTCGTGTCATTTCGGCAAAGGATCCCGGTCTCGCCGTCTTCTACAGAATCTATATAAGGGCCTACCCGCGAATATATGGCGGGAATCTTGCACACGGAGTATTCTAAAAATTTTATATTGCTCTTGCATCTGTTAAAAGGATTGTCTTCCAGCGGCGCTATGGCGAAATCAAAACCGCTCTTCTTTAAATAGGGGGCATATTTTTTATATCCGAGAGTCTTGCCAAGGAAAAAAGTTACGTCCGGATGGCTCTTAAGTTCATCGGGAATACATCGCAAGAACTTG
>JAFGFD010000023.1 GCA_016931215.1 Candidatus Omnitrophota bacterium | reverse complement strand
TGCCTTTATCGAATGGATAACATCTTGTCAACGAGCTCATAACAAGTATACCATCTATATTTATAAATTCAATAGATGAATAGGTCACTTTTTTATATCTAACACCTTCTTTTTTAAAAAAATTTATTGTCCCGAAAGTGCCAGGCACCTTCAGTGTGAATTTCTTATCTAAACCAAGTATACACAATTAGTTACATAATGTCAAGCCTTGGACTCAAATATCTAACTTTCTAATTACTAACTCTTATAATTGGCTAAAAATATTATGCATAAAAAAACCCCAAGTTGAGACTTTACATCTTACGTCTCCCTTGGGGAGATTTGCTAAAACAAACTATGTTTACTAATCTATCTCTGCCACCACCTCTTCTTCTTGACCTCTTGATCTGTCTTTTTTACCTCTTCTTTAACGGCCTTTACTTCTTCTTTTGCCTGCTCCTTGACCTTTTTGACCTCTTCCTTGGCTTCCGGCTTTGCTTCCTCTTTGGCCTTAGTCATCTCTTCCTTCAAGCCTTCGCTCGCTTCGGTTGTCGCAGCAGCCGGTGCACCTTCCATCTCCTCTACGGCCTCTTTAAACAGCTCTTTGCCTTCGCCTGTGCTGACAAAGGAGTAATCCTTGACGTTCGTCTCGCTCTTGTGGTGACTCAGTACACCCCTCATGCGCTTGCCTTCTATCTCCGCCCTCCAGAATGCAAGACCCGATTTCTCACTCGATTGCATCGTCTCCCACACCACTATAGTCTCTTCCTTAATACTTACGGTATAGTTGGTCGGCTGAAAGCCGCTTCCCGTCAGCATGTCCGATTCGACCTTGCCGTCAACGAAGCGGACCTTATCCTCCGTCTTCTTAGTCGTGCCCATCTCAGTCAAGGTAATATCCCAAACCGTATTGTCTAGCTCTTCTTTGGCCTTTGCTATCATCGCTTTCTTCTTCTCTTTGTCCAAATCTCCCTCAGCGGCAATACTATATAAGGTAAAGCAGCATGACAGGATAACGATACCTACTATGGTAAATAATGTCGAAATTTTATGTTTTGCCATAAGCACCTCTCCCTAAAAATAGTTATCAGCGTTACGAAGCGAGACTCTCATTATTTTAATTAAATCCTTATAAACTATTATATACTATTTTATGAACAATTAAGAAAAAGTCAAGGATTAGTTTGCATCCGCTTCATCGATGGCTCGATGCGGCTAGCGAGCTTCTTTCTTGTCTTTTCTCTCAACATACGCCTTTATTATCTTTTGTTCTTCTTCCGGTCTGTCGTTAGAATCGGTCTTGACCTTGCTGATCTTCTCGACCACGTCATATCCGTAAGTAACCTCTCCGAATATTGTATACCTGTTATTCAAGCCCGGTTGTTTGCTTACAGTGATAAAAAACTGGCTCTTATTGGTATCCTTTCCGGAATTTGCCATGGCCAGAATCCCGGGCTTGTCAAAGGAAAGTGATTCGGATATCTCATTGACAAACGGCGTCCCCCAAATAGACTCGCCGTTTGTCCCCGTGCCGGTAGGATCTCCTGACTGTATGACGAAATCCTTGATGACTCTATGGAATATAAGACCGTCATAGAAGCCTTTCTCGATAAGACCTATGAAATTTTCGCACGCCAGAGGCGCCTCTTCGGGAAATAACTTAAGGCCTATCTTTCCCTGGCTCGTCTGGAGGACGACGTAAGACTTCTTTTTAAGCTCTTCGATCTTTCGTTCCTTCTCCCCTTCAGCCACATAATCTCTGTAATCGGCCCTCGCCAAGAGATCCTCGAAATATTCTTTTACCTCATTATGCTTCTTTGACTTCTGAAGGAGGTCTCTATAGTACTCTTTCTTCTTGTTTGTATATTCATTAATATCCGCCTCCCTTTTATAGAGAAGCCTAAATACCGCCGGTCCGTAGTAATTGTCCGCTACGATAAAGTCACCTTCGGCATGGCTCAATATATCATACGCATCGTCCTTGGGTATCTTCCAGAGGTCTATCAGCGCCTCCATCGACATGACATTGATCCAAGCCGCCCCCTTCTGCCCGTCCTTCTCCTTCTTCTCTGAATAGGTATCTACCCAAATCCCGGGGTCCTTTTTAACATCCTTGAGAAATTTCTCGGCTTCTTCTCTCGTGCCGAACATGATGTATTCGCTCTCGAAAGAATTATATTGATTTAAAAATTTCTGCCTCATCTCGTCTTCTGTTACCGTAATCTCCGGGTTTGTCTTTGCCTTCAGGAATTTATTGATGGTTATCAGGTCTTCGATGCGTTTTTCGAAAGTACCTACGTCCTCGCCGAATTCCTTTTGAACCCACGCGTAGTAGTCGTCGGTACCGTATGTAACGCCCTTTTCGGCCAAGAGGCGCTTCAATTCGCCTCCCAACTCCTCCGATGTGGCCTTTACGCCCAATTCCTTGGCTTCGTGCAGATATATGAGGTTCTGCCATGCCTCCTGTCTCGTCTCCTCGGGGTCTCGTTCTATCTTGCCTGTGCGGGTAAAGAGTGAGGCTGTCTTCAAGTGGTATAGAAATTCATCCGATGTTACGGGTTTGCCGAACGCCTCGCCTATGATTGACCGAGACTGGGCATAGGAAAAGGTACAGGCTAGCGAAATAGTCGCAAAAATAGCTGTCCGGATTATAAGGCGACGCGGGGAATTTGATATACTTCTTATACTCATGACTTCAGTTTGTTATCTTTACTTTAATTGTGTTGGAGGTAAGCCGTTTCTGAAAAGTATCAAGCCCTATCTCATCGCCGAATTGATTCTGGTACACGGCCCTGACTTCATACTCACCGGGGCTCTGGAACTCAAAGTAAGCCCGTAAGTTTCTATCGTACTTGGATTCCACCTGCTCCCCGGGTTTCAAATAAGCGAAATCGTCCGTTCTCGGAAGGCCCGTATCAAAAGGATCCTGTCTATAGTCCATCTCTTTCCCATCGGGCGAGGTAACGGAAAAATATATGTCCCTTTCGTCTTCCGGGCTTTTATTGCTGTTGATATAAAAACGCTTGTTTACAAATACGGATTCTTTTCCCTTGTTCTCCAACTTGAATTTAATCAATATCGGGTCATTCTTGCCGTATCCTTCCTTCTCTTCGACCAAAAATACGATGAATTCTACCTTATCCCTCTCCTTAGCATAAGATAAAAGGGAGATGCTGCAGACCGCAAAAATTATAAGCGAGATCTTATTAAATCTCATGGCAATACCCGTTATTTCTGGCTTGCGAATGTAAAATTATAATTCCTACCCCTGGTGTCTATCTTGGTCAGAACACCCCTCATAGACCCTTCTTTTACATCTCCCCGCCAAAAAGCGTGGTTGCCGTCCTTGTCTGTCTGCATCGTCTCCCATATTACAGTTTCGTCTTGTTCGTCTATGCGCACGGTAAAGTCGGTCCTTGCAAAACCGGCGTTTTCCAAGTTACTCGAACCGAATTTACCGTCTATGAATGAAAGGACATCGGCCTCGGCCCTTCCCCTGGAATCCGACGGCATTACGAGAATGCTCCACCGCGTATTATTCAATTCTGCTTTCTTGGCCTTGGCCAAATCCTTGGCGGACTTCACCTCGGCCAAAGAAGAAGATACGGCGATAAACGTAAAAAAACATAGAGCCGTTAACACAAGAATTTGTCTTTTCATTTAAGCCTCCTTTACCGCATATTTGTTTTACCGCTAAATGTCTCCCATGTCAATAGATACCTCTTCGCCCAGTCCAGATCTTCGTCGTCGCTTTTGGCGAGGTTCAAAAAAGTCCTGAAGTGCTCCATGGCTTTATCTCTGTCTAACACGCACTCCGCGAAAAGATACCCCAGATTAAAATGCGCCTGGGCGTCCGTGGGGTCTAATTCTACGGATTTTTCGAATTCAGCGATGGCCCGTTGGAATTCCTTATTCTTAGAATAGAACACCCCCAGGTTGTAATGCATCTCCGCTGTCTCTTTGATAAGCCGCGTATTCTCCTTGCTCAATTCCGAGAACCTTCTAGGCAGATCTTCAAGCTCATTGCCCAAGCCCTTGTTCTTTGCGAGAGCATCTTCATAATCTCTTCTCAGCTCTTTCAGTTCGGTCGTCAAAGAATCCCTCTTTCTCTCCAGGTCCTCTTTTGTGGCTTTTACGCTCTTCAATTCGGTCTCGACGCGCTTAAGAGACCTTATCTCCTTTATCGCCTCGTCATAACTATCTTTGGACTCTCTCAGATTTTTGTTAAGATCTTGTATCTTTTTATCGGCCAACCTCGTCTGTATGTCTTTCTCCTTGCTCACCTGCTCCAATTCCTTCTCTGCCCTCTGCAATTCTGATTTCGCTCGCGTAGTCTCTTTTGACATATCGACAACGACCTCGTTGTGTTGCCTCTTCATGTCTATCTCCGCTTTTTTAAGAGAGGTTATCTCGGCAAGCAGGTTGTTGATCTTCTTTACGTACCTCTCGTCAGGAGAACCTCTCTTAGCGTCGTCATACATCTTCTGTAAATCTTCTTTCTCCTTAATCAATTGAGACTGTTGGTTCCGCAAGTTTTCTATTTCATCCTGCAGTAATTTACTCATTGCAACTGCCTTATTGCGTTCCTCTGCCAGCACTTCATTGACCTGCTTCAGTTTTGTTGCCGTCTCTCCGCTGTCCTGAACATCCTTTTTTTCTGAAAAATACTTCTTGGCCTGGGACAGGAGATTGTCCCGATCTTTCTTTATGGCTTCGTATTTACTGAGAAGCTCTTCGTAGCTCGCATCTATGGCGGGGCTCTCCTTCTCAGTGGGCTTGATGACGGCAACCTTCGTCTCTTCACGCTGAGTCGTAACTGCCTGGCGCGACTGCTGGTATCTGGTGGCAAAATAGATAAGGCCCGAGCCTTCAGCAAATATCAGTATCCCTACCAATATGACCAGAATTGTGAAGCGACTCATCTTCTTCTGCGCCTGTTGAATCGTATCATCTGCGCCACGGCCCCCGGGAGCATCGATGTTGCCCCTCCTGCCTTTAAATATATCGAAATTATCGGACATTTGCCAGTCTCCCTCTATCTCTCATTAATGGTTATTCACCCTACCAGGTAACTTGGTTTTAATCGGTTCAGTAATATTTTATATGCGTTTCGACTAAAGTCAATCAATCTCTCACATATTGTTTATAAGGTTTAAAATTGACTTCTTTATCTTCTGCCCCTTCGGAAAGCGGAGCCCCATTTTTCAACTCAGAATAATCTTTATAATCCTTGAACATCTTATACAAGTCGGTATCGTCGCCCGTCGTCAACACATCGCCTGTGACGATGGTGGGGGTTATCATGATCAAAAGCTCGGTCCTCTCCGTCTTATCAAATTTGGAACCGAATAGAAAGCCCAGTATCGGGATCTTGCCGAGATACGGCAACTCTTCCGAAGCCCCGGTCTTCTCTTCCTTTCTAAGGCCTCCTATGATGATCGTAGAGCCGTCTTTGACAAGGACCGTCGTCTCTGCCATTGAGGTGTCGATGATCGGGATCTTATTACCCGTAGGTGTCTCCAATTCGCCCGTGACGCTCGATATCTCGGGTTTGATCTTCAACCGTATGTAGCCTTCATTATTGATGACCGGCGTAACGGCAAGCTGTATGCCTACGTCTATGAACGTAACTTCTTCGGATACGGTAGTAGTCGTCTGGCCTGTCGTTGTCGTCGTCGTAACATAAGCCTGACGTTCTCCCACGTGTATCCTTGCCTCCTGTCCATTCACAACGGCCAATTTAGGGTTCGAAAGTATTTGCGTGTTGCCCAGGGTGTTGAGGAACTTGATCATGATATCCATATCCCTGTTCCGGTCGACTATTCCTATATGCATCGCTTCTCCGGGCGCAACTGCGGAGCCGGTAAACCCGCTCTCTGTGGTAAACCCGCTGGAAGGATACCCCCCTATCTGACCGTCAAGATTATGAAGAAATTCCCTCCTGTCAATCCACGCATCGGCCGCCTTCTGCACTACGCCGAAAGGCGTCGAACTTAAATACGTCATGCCGTACCGCTGGGCTATCTTCATTATCCCTTCCCACTCGAAACGCTTATCGATCTGATCGCTCAATTTGATCTTCACGATCTTGGTATCTATCAAAACCTCTTTTGTCTTATTGTCCAGCGCCTTTATCAACTCCTCGATATTCTTCATGCGATCTGGAAGAGCCTGAACTATGACCAGATTCGCTCTTTCGTCAGCCTTGATCGAGCCCACCTTCTTTGCGTCGAGCTGTACCTTAAGCTGCTGCTCGACATCCTTGGCGTGTGCATACTCCAGAGGAAAGACCTTAACCATGTTCTCCTGTTCCAATGTGGCCAGAGATTCTTCTATTGCCTTTATATGCTCCGGCGTATCCATTATCAGGGCCGTGCCGGAATCCGGCTCGACGAGTACCCTCCCGACATCGCTCTTCAGCGTATCCAACAGAGTAAATGCCTGTTCCGGAATAGCGTATTTCAACCGGAATGTCTTGACTTGGCGGACATCCGAAAATTTCTTCCCGTATATCGCCTTGTATTCGCTCTCAGTCATGACATTGTATATATCTCCCTTTTTGACGTAAGCAAGTTCGTTGGAACGCAGCATTATATCGAATATGTCTTTAATAAGAACGCCTTCTACCATCAAAGTAACTCTGCCCGTAACATTCTTGGTGGCGACGATGTTTATACCTGCCTTCATCGCCAGAAATTTCAGCGCGTCTACTATGTCTATGTTGCGCAGGTCCAAAGAGATATAACCATCCATTCCCTCCTCAATGCGCGGGATACCCTGATCTTTGACGTCAGTGATGCGTTCGGCTTTTTTGACACCCTCTACGGCGCCTACGGCGCTATCGCCCTCTTCGGCGACGGCCTGCATCCCCAGTGCATTGAGCATAATAATCGCCAAAATTATTGGAATTTTTTTCATAGAGTTATTTCTCTGGTTACTTCAGTTCAATCTCCTCGCCGTTATAGCTCAAGAGGATTTTGTCCTTAAAT
>JAFGFD010000022.1 GCA_016931215.1 Candidatus Omnitrophota bacterium | reverse complement strand
TGGGAGCGATTTTGGTGGCGGAACGGGCTTTACGGAATATTTATTGATATGGGTGTGTTTGTTACCAGGTATGCTTCTTCTTTGAGGGCTCTTCTGAAATCGTCAATCTCGCCTTTCAAAAGTAAAGTTAAAAGACCATTGAAATATTTTACATCCTCTTTATGCAACCTCTTCCATACATATGTCGTGGCTGAGATATCGATTAGTGTTTTAACATCGGGCTCGACATTGATGTCGTAATCTTCTTTCGTAATAAATAGAAATACCCTCTTGTCTTTCTGCGTGAGGAATCTACGCAAAAGCTTCTTTTTATCACGCGAATAGATCTTATTCCCTTTTTTATTGTAGTAATATCTGTCGGCGCGCGTAACGTTATAATCGTCGAAGACCGTATTGAGACGGTGGCTGCTTATGCTGTTTGAGCCGGAGGCTATATCATCCGCCGGTCCGACCTCATCTTTCAGCCTTTCTGCAATGTTAACAATTGGATCAACGCCGAACCTCGGCATTGCGTAGCCGAAGGCATATCCAAACGAGATCGTGGCAGAAATAAATAGCGCTACCGGAATTAGCGCTTTTCTTTTACGATATGAATATATCATAAAAAAAGGCACTAACAAAAGCGCCGCTGAGAACCATGTATAAGCATCATTGAACACAAAATAGAGCACTGCCATGCACAGAACAATTGTGATAACAAGACTTATTGCAATAAATAAAAAAGGGATCTTGAGCAGTATGCTTCGGTAAAGATTGTCATTTTCCGTAAGGACGCTTAGGTACATACCCAAAAAAAGTGCTATGGGAACCGATAGGCCCAGCACATAATAGCTCTCCTTCGACCAGATAAGAATCAGTATTATAAAAACCGCTACAAACCAGGAGGCGATCAGTCTAAGCCCTTTTGCCCATTGTTCATTTCTCCTTGTTATAGGCATAGCGGCAAATGACGCGGGTAAGAATATCGACCATGGCAGGTGTCTTGCGAAAGACATGCCGATATAGTAGAAGAAGGTCTTTAGGTAGTGATGGATGAGGTTGGTCTCTTGACCGGAGGTGAAGTACTTCATCTTTTTGACGATCTCAAGCGTCCACACATTGTCAAAATATTCATTGCCGTACAACGATAACATCACGAGAAACCAGGGTGCGCTGATAACGGTAAACAACACCAGTCCCGGCAACAGGTTTATCTCCTTTAGCCGCCCGAGTTCCTTACGGACAATAAAGAAGATGCTTATAGTCGCCATTGGATAGATGAGGCCAAGCGGCCCCTTCGTTATCATGGCCAACGCCATGCATGCATACATATATAAATATTTGAAGCGTCCTTTGATTACATCGAGATAAGCCAGTCCGAAGAAATACATCGCGGCCGTGATAAACATCAAAAATACCATATCCGGCGAGGCAAACCTTGCATACATAAAAAACACCTCGCAGGTGGAAAGGACCGCGGCCGCAAAGAACCCGGCTTTCTTATTGAAAAAGAGTCGCGCTATCGAATAAATAAGGATGACATTTACTATGCTCGCTACTATGGAAGGAAACCTTGCCCCGTAAATGGTAATTCCGAATATCTTGTAGGAAAGGATAATAAGCCAATAGAAAAGTATGGGTTTTTGAAAACGTAGTTTTCCGTGGTATCGCGGTGTTACATAATCTCCGCCTTCAACCATCTCCTTCGTGCTCTGAATATACCTCTTTTCGTCCGGAATCGACTGACCCAGCCGAGTCCTGTCCAAAGAGTAGAGGCATAATATAGATAGCACGAGCACGCCCAGGACCAATCTGTATATACAAATCGGATTTTTTATCGTACGCGGCATAAACTTAATATCCCGACGGTCAACCTATTATTGCGCTTTTGTGCCTGTATATCAGCATAATGTTGCGCGTGTAGACCACTATGCCAAATGCCTGACCCAAAGTAAAAACAGGGTCCTTTAGATAAAAGACGGCGTAAATAAAGAGTATCATACTCCCGCCGATACTGAAGTACCAAAAAGACATAGGTATGACACTCTTTTTCTTTCTCTCCGATTGAATCCATTGCATAAGAAAACGCATGCTGAAACATATTTGACCGATAAAACCGAATGCTATCCAATATTTCACGTCATCCTCCTTGGGAGGACTTTTCAGATATCAGCAATCAGTTATCAGTCATCAACTCTCAGCCAATGACTGTAGACTAAAAACTGAAACAGAAAACATCCTCTTTATATCCAGCTTTTTTTATTGAAAAGCAGCGTAAGAAAATCATATGTGACTTTAAAGGAACGGGAAAATCCGTACTTTGTCTTCCCGTAGGGGCGATGAAGATGATGCACCTTGACCTCTGAGGGTCGCTTTCCTTTCATAATCAAAAGATACGGTATGAACCTGTGAGCTCCTCCTCTCTTAAGAGGCAGCTCCCTTATAGTATCTCTAGTATACGCCCTAAGGGTGCATGATATATCGTGGAGATGGCTTTTAAAAATACTGCCCTGCACAAAATTGCCGAATTTTGAAGCTATCTTCTTC
>JAFGFD010000021.1 GCA_016931215.1 Candidatus Omnitrophota bacterium | reverse complement strand
GGTGAGGATAAGAAGGGCGTGATCGTATCGAAGGTAAGGCCCAAAGAGTGCCCTATATGCGGCTCTAAGGAGATCGAACAGGATGCGGATGTCCTCGATACATGGTTTTCTTCGTGGCTGTGGCCGTTTGCGACGTTTTATTGGCCAAGATCAGGCGGCGATGACCTCGACTTCTACTATCCCACAGATGCCCTCGTTACCGCTCAGGAGATAATATTCTTCTGGGTCGCGCGCATGATCATGGCCGGGCTCGAGTTTACGGGAAAGATCCCTTTCAAAGACGTCTATATCCACGGCACGGTCAGGGACGATACGGGCACAAAGATGTCAAAGTCGCTCGGCAATATAATCGATCCTTTGGAAATCATAGACAATTTCGGAGCCGATGCCCTTCGGTTCAGCATAATAATGATAACCGCAACCGGCCAGGATGTCTTCCTGTCCCCCAAGAAATTCGAGATAGGAAGAAATTTTGCAAACAAGGTTTGGAATGCCACCCGTTTCATACTTACGATTATAGGAGAAGAAGTGAACGCCGACCTCTGCGTCTTCGCGAAGAACGGCAAGTTGCGTATAGTAGATCAATGGATATTGAGCAGGTTCTATTCCGCCCTGAAAGAGGTCGCGGAGAGCCTTAATAAATACAAGTTCAATGAGGCGGCCTCGCGCTTTTATGAATTCTTCTGGCATGAGTTCTGCGATTGGTATATAGAATTTTCAAAACTTCACTCCGAAGAGAAGAGCACCAAGATCATTCTCTATAAAGTCCTCGAGAAGTCGTTGAGGGTGCTTCATCCGTTTATGCCTTACATTACGGAGGAGCTATGGCAGAACCTGCCGCATGATAAAGGACCGATTATGGTCTCGCCATGGCCTCATTTGCAAAAGCAATTTATTTCAAAGGATCTGGATAAGGACATGGAGGGTTTCATCGAACTCATTACGTCTATAAGGAACATACGCTCAGAGTGGAACATTGACCAGAAGGCCGAGATAGACGCCATCATATCCGTGGCTAAGACTAAAGAGGAATCGTCATTGAAGGAGATGGAGCCTTACATAAAAAAGTTGTGCCGGCTGAAGACGCTTACGATAGCGAAGAAGGCGGAGAAGCCAAAGCACGCCGCGTACGCCGCCTCGAGCATCGCAGAGGTGTATATACCTTTGGAAGGCATCATCGATTTCGAGAAAGAGAAGCAAAGGCTCTCCAAAAAGAAGGATGACATTTTAAGGCGGCTCGACGCCGTTAATAGAAAATTGACGGATAATAACTTCCTGAAGAAGGCCCCTAAGGACATAATCGAGCAGAGCCGAGAATCGAAGAGAGAACTTGAGGGCATCCTCGCTCGCCTCGAAAAGAACCTATAGGGGAAGCAGGCCTATCCCCGGGATTCACATATATATGGCAGAACATAAAAAGATACGTCTACAGGTGGCTCTTTCACGCTCCGGCATAACTTCCCGCAGGAAGGCGGCTTCCATTATCGAAGAAGGCAGGGTGCTCGTCAACGGTTCGGTAATCCGCGAAAGAAGCCATCCCGTCGATTTGGAAAGCGATAAGATCGTCGTTGACGGCAAAAGCATAGACGCGAAAGAAAAGATTTACATTCTTCTAAACAAGCCGAGGGGTTACATCACGTCGCGCTGCGATCCGGAGGGAAGGAAGACAGTCTTCGATCTTATTCCTTCAAGATTCAAGAATCTGCATCCCGTAGGTCGGCTCGACAGGGATACGACGGGATTATTGATATTGACCAATGACGGGGAGCTTACATACCGCCTGACTCATCCCAAATTTGAGATACGGAAGAAATACTGGATAAGATGCAAGGGCATGATTCAGGACAAAGAAAAGACGCGTCTTGAAAGGGGTATGGTCATAGACGGCAAGAAGACGGCGCGGGCAAAAGTCACGTTATTGAAAAACAATACCGATTCGAGTGAATTATATATAGAGATACACGAGGGAAGGAAACGCCAGATAAGATACATGTTTCTTTACTTGGGAAGGCCGGTGAAACGCATCGAACGAGTTGCTTATGAGTCTCTTACTTTGGGCAGTTTAAAAAAAGGCGAATTCAGGTATCTAACCAATAGCGAGGTCAGACGCCTCAAGGAGCTTTAACTGAAATTTTAAGAGGTCCCACATGATCGACAAGGAAAAGTTGAAAAAATTTGTCAAGGAAGCCTTGGCCGAGGATATCGGAAAGATAGACCTTACTACGACCTACCTCATACCGTCCCGGGCTATGGTAAAGGCCGATATCATAGCTAAATCGGGAGGCGTGGTATGCGGGTTGCCGTTAATAGAAAGCGTCTACGCGTTTTTAGACAGCGACATTAAGATAAAATTCAATGTAAAGGAAGGGGCCGTTGTCGAGCCGGGAAAGGCGGTCTCTTATCTGGAAGGCCAGGCCACCTCCATATTGAAAGGAGAGCGTCTTGTGCTAAATCTGCTTGGAAGGGCGAGCAGTATAGCCACTTTTACCAAGGCGTACGTAGATAAGGTGCGGCCGTATAATGTACAGATATTCGATACTAGAAAGACAACGCCGAATATGCGCTTCATCGAGAAGTACGCTGTGAGGACCGGCGGGGGCAAGAATCACCGCATGGGGCTATATGATCAGGTCCTTGTAAAGGACAATCACCTGGCAGTCCTAAAAGAACTCGGCGGCACCAAAGATTCTATGATGCAGGATATGATCAGATCTCTAAGAAAGAGGGTGCAGAAGAACATCAAGATCGAGGTGGAGGTAAACAGCATCGCTGAATTCGAAGACGCCCTATCCGCCGGTCCGGATATAATAATGTTGGACAACATGAGTCCCGATGAGATTGCGGAAGCCGTAAAAATAAGAGACGCTTCAACAAGCAGAACGAGGCGCGTAATAATCGAGGCCTCGGGCAACATACGGCTGGACAATATCGAAGAATACGCAAAGACCAAGGTGGACAGGATCTCCGTCGGCGCCATCACCCATTCGCCGCCGGCGCTCGACTTCTCCCTGGATATCATATAAAAGATAGAAAGCACCCCATTACGATTTTATGAATAGATTCAAGATTACCACAAAATTGAAGCCAAAAGGCGACCAGCCGCAGGCCATAAAGGCCTTGACAAATAGCGTGATCGAGAATAACCGCTATCAAACGTTGCTCGGCGTTACCGGTTCGGGCAAGACCTTCACCCTCGCTCACGTGATAAATAATCTGAACAGGCCCACGCTCGTCATAAGCCACAACAAGACGCTGGCGGCTCAGCTATACAGCGAATTCAAGGAGCTCTTTCCCGAAAATGCCGTTGAATACTTCGTGAGTTATTATGATTACTATCAGCCGGAGGCATACGTGCCACAGACGGACACCTATATAGAGAAAGACGCCTCCATAAATGAAGAGATCGACAAACTCAGGCTTTCCGCTACGACTTCGCTCATGTCCCGCAGAGACGTTATAATCGTGGCGAGCGTGTCGTGCATATACGGATTGGGATCGCCCGAGGACTACGCGGAGCTTCTTGTGTTTCTTGAGAAAAACGAACGGATCGACAGAAATGAAGTTATGCGCAGGCTCGTCAACATATACTATTCGAGGAACGACGTCGATTTTACGCGCGGTAAATTCAGGGTAAGGGGTGAGGTGATAGAGATCTTCCCGGCTTACGATGACAAGGCGATCCGGGTGGAGCTTGAGGAAGAGTCAGTGAAGCGCCTGAGGAAGATAGACCCACTTACAGGTAAGACCATATGTGAGCTGGATAAGATAGCCATCTATCCCGCAAAACACTTTGTGACGACGGAAGACAAGATAGAGCGGGCGATTACATCCATAAGGGAAGAGCTCAAGGAGCGGCTCGCGGAGTTGAATAGAGAGAATAAGCTGCTCGAGGCCCAGCGGTTGGAGCAGAGGACCAATTATGATATGGAGATGCTCAAAGAGCTGGGATATTGTACAGGTATAGAGAATTATTCACGCCACCTTTCCGGCCGGCCGGCCTGCTCAAGGCCGTATTGTCTCATAGACTATTTTCCTGATGATTTTCTCGTTGTAATAGACGAATCGCACGTCACGATCCCTCAGATACGCGGGATGTACGAAGGCGACCGTTCCCGAAAAAAGACATTGGTCGAGTTTGGATTCAGGCTACCATCCGCGCTCGACAATAGGCCGCTAAAGTTCGATGAGTTCGATGATCTGGTGAAACAGACCGTCTTTGCATCTGCCACGCCCCAGGAATACGAACTTAAAAAGAGTGCCGTTGTAACGGAACAGATAATAAGGCCTACGGGTCTGGTAGACCCCGAGATTATTGTAAAGCCGAGCGAGAATGAGGTGGATGATCTCATCGGCGAGATAAAGAATAGGGTGAAGAGGAAGGAAAGGGTGCTCGTCACGACATTGACCAAGAGAATGGCTGAAGACTTGGCCGCCTATCTGGGAGATGTCGGAATACAGGTAAAATATCTCCATTCAGAGATCGATGCCATTGAGAGAGTGGAGATATTGAGGGATCTTAGGCTGAAGAAATTCGATTGCCTAGTCGGTATAAACCTCTTGAGAGAGGGGATAGACCTTCCGGAGGTTTCGCTGGTAGCGGTCCTCGACGCCGATAAAGAAGGATTTCTCCGCAGCCAGACATCGCTCATCCAGATAGCTGGCAGGGCCGCACGCCACGTGAACGGCGAGGTCATATTATACGCCGATAACATGACCGGTTCCATGCAGAGGGCGCTCGATGAAAGCAGAAGGCGAAGAAAGAAACAGCTCGCCTTCAATAAGAAATACGACATAAAGCCTACAAGCATCAAAAAAGCGATCAGGGAGGGTATCGAGGCATATGCCAAGGCCAAAGAGCTGGTGGCTGATGTAGCCGGAGAGGATGAGCTCTCCCATGACATACATAGTCTGATCGCGGAGCTCGAGAACGATATGGAACTGGCTGCCAGGAATCTAGAGTTCGAACGCGCAGCAGTATTACGCGACCAGATATTCAAGCTGCGCAAGAAATACAAGATGGCTCATAGCTCATCGCTCATGGGTCATGGGAAAAGGGAAAAACCAAATTCCGCGGCAATAGAAAAAAGAGGTCATTTACCAAGAGGAAGACGTAAGGCGTGGAAGATAAGATATTGAGGACATTCGGAAAACGCCGGGATACGTTTGTATCGGGCGAAGAGATAAGTAAAGAGCTGGGCGTCTCGAGGGCGAGCATATGGAAACACATAGAAACTCTGCGCCATCTCGGATATGAGATAGAGGCCACGCCACACCTCGGTTATAAACTCATTTCGAGGCCGGACCGGCTTATTCCCGAAGAACTCAAAGATGGATTGAAGACGAAAGAACTGGGTAAGAATATCCTTGCCTATGAATCGCTGGATTCTACAAATGACACTGCGTACAACTTGGCGGAAAACGGCGGAAAAGAAGGTACGGTCGTCATTGCCGAGAGGCAGAAGAAGGGGAAAGGCAGGCAGGGCAGGCAGTGGTCGTCGCCGAAAGGCGGAGTGTATCTTTCGTGCATATTGAGGCCGGACATCGAACCCAGAGAAGTCGCGAAGATAACGCTTGTCTCGGCCGTCGGCGTCTGCAGCGCCTTGCGGGACGTCGCGGACGTGCGCGCCATGATAAAATGGCCCAATGACATATATCTCAACAATAAAAAACTGGCAGGGATACTGACCGAGTTCAGC
>JAFGFD010000020.1 GCA_016931215.1 Candidatus Omnitrophota bacterium | reverse complement strand
TGTATTTTGGAGCGCTGCCGTGGGTCGGCTCAAACAATGCGATGCCATCTCCGATGTTCGCTCCCGGCGCGACGCCGAGCCCTCCCACTAGGCCGGCACAGAGATCCGATATTATATCCCCATAGAGGTTCGGCAGGACTATGCAGTCGTATAATTCGGGTTTTTGTATAAGTTGCATGCACATGTTGTCGACGATTCTGTCTTCAAACTTCACTCTGCCGGCATACTCCTCTGCAACTGCTCTCGCGCTATCGAGAAACAGGCCGTCGGTGTGTTTCATTATGTTTGCCTTGTGGACAGCCGTCACCTTTCGTCTCTTATTATGGAGCGCATATTCAAACGCAAACTTTACTATCCTCTTTGAGCCCGATTCGGATATGGGTTTTATGCTTATCCCCGAATCCTTTCGTATAGATGCGCCCGAGGCCTTTTCGATAGCTGAGATTATATCCTTTGTATTCTTCTCGTCTTTTTTGAATTCTATCCCTGCGTAAAGATCCTCTGTGTTTTCTCTAAAAACAATCAGATCTATATTTTCGTATTTTGACCTGACGCCTTTATAAGATTTGCACGGTCTCAGGCATGCGAAGAGGTCCAGTTCTTTTCTCAACCGCACATTTATGCTTCTGAAGCCGGAGCCCACAGGAGTTACTATCGGACCTTTTATGGCTACTTTATTTTTTTTGATCGATGCGATGACATCGTCCGGTAGCGGGTTGCCGGCCTTTTCCATTACTTCTCCGCCCGCGTTATGCACATCCCAGTCTACATTAAGGCCCGTTGCTTCTACGCAGCGTACCGTAGCATCCGTTATCTCCGGCCCTATTCCGTCACCCGGAATCAATGTTATTTTATGTTTCAACTTTTTACTCCTTTATATTTTAAAATCACCGTATTTTTTAAAGTGGCCTATCACGCCACCGTCGTCCAGAAACTTTCTCATCAGTTGCGGGATAGGCATGGTCTTTATCCGTTCCCCGCGCGATATGTTGATTACGAGCTCATCTTTGAGGTCGAGCTTTATAACATCGCCGTTTTTTATTGACGAGGTATCGCAGCTAACTACGCAAAGCCCTATATTGAAAGCATTTCTGAAAAATATTCTAGCAAAGCTTTTTGCAATGACGGCGCTTATGCCAGCTTCTTTTATCGCCCATGGCGCCTGTTCCCGAGATGACCCGCAGCCGAAATTTTCGCCTGCGACTATATAGTCGCCCTTGGAGATCTTTTTATAGAAACCGGGCTCTATGTCTTCAAATATGTACTTTGCCAGATCTTTCATGTTAGCAATTTTGAATTTATATCGTCCGGATATTATGTAATCCGTGTTTACGTTATCGAATATCTTTAATACGTGAGCTTTACCCTTTTTCATGTCCGTTACCGTTTTTTCGGCTGCTTCCGTTTTTTGCTAAACCCGAATGTGATTTCGCGGGTCGGAGATCTTGCCTTCTAGAGCGCTGGCGCAGACGGTCGCCGGGCTCGCCAGATAGATAAATGAGTCGGGATTACCCATTCGCCCTTTAAAATTTCTATTTGCGCTTGAAATTGCTACCTCTCCATTTGCCAATATGCCTTCGTGCGTCCCGACGCACGGGCCGCATCCCGGGGAGACTACGACACAACCCGCGTCAATAAATGTCTTGATATAACCGCGTTTAACAGCTTCAGAAAAAATTCTTTTTGATGCGGGCGCTATTATGCACCGGACTCTCTTATGAATCTTTCTATTTTTTAAAATCTCAGACACTATCTTTAGATCTTCGAGCCGGCCGTTTGTACATGTCCCTATAAAGGCCTCGTCAATTCTTATACTGCTCAAGTCCATTGCCGGCGCCACATTGTCCACAGCGTGAGGTTTGGCAACCAGGGGCTCGAGGCTTGAGATGTCATACCCTTTGATTTTCACATACTTCGCATCTTTGTCAGCGGTGACGCCTTCTATCCCTTTGTTTATTTTTGCGTTTTCATTTAAATACGCGGCTACCTTTGCATCAGCCTCCATTACGCCGAATTTTGCGCCCATTTCAACGGCCATGTTGCTTATGGTAAGACGGGCCTCTACGCTAAGGCGTCGTATAACGGGTCCGTAAAACTCCACTGAGTTATACGTGCACCCGTTTGCCCCCAGATCCCCGATTATTCTAAGGGCCACGTCCTTGGAATAGACCCCTTTACGCAATATGCCGTTTACCGTAATCTTAACGCTTTCCGGCACCCTAAACCAATTTTTTCCGCTTATTAGCGTCATCGCCAGATCCGTGGAACCGACTCCAGTCGAAAGGGCGTTCAGCGCGCCGTAGGTACATGTGTGTGAATCGGCCCCTAATATCAATGAACCGGGTCTTACATGCCCCCTCTCGGGTATGACGACATGACAGACACCTTCCCCTATATCGTAGAGCCCCACTTTTTCGCTCCTTGCGAAATCGCGCATCTTTTTATGAATTTCGGAGACGCCTACATTGGGACTCGGGGCACTGTGGTCTATTACCATGCAGAATTTAGACGGACTGAATACTTTTTTTCTTCCGGATTTTTTAAAGCTGTCTATAATCAAGGAGCTGGTGCCGTCTTGACCGAAGCAGAAATCGACTTTACATATGGCTATATCCCCAGCTTTTAATTCGGTCCCCGCATGGCTGCTCAGTATCTTTTCGGCTATCGTCTTACCCATACCTTATTCCTATTGTTTTTATAGAGGCTTAACCGGATGGCCTCAGGACAACCAATCCTTTATTCTTTGTATACCTTTTTTGATTTCGGGGATATTTACTGCGAAACTTAACCTCACATAATCGTCTTCACCGAAAGGCTTTCCGGGTATGGCGGCAACATGGATCTGAGTTAACATCTTTTTTGTAAAATCGACACTCTTCATACCCGTCCTGGAGATATCCACAAAGCAATAAAATGCGCCTCCAGGCTTAATGGCTTTAAGCGCCTTGATTTTTTTCAGTTCTTCGATCATCGCGTTTCGTCTCTTTTCAAACTCAGCTGCCATGACTCTAATGCAAGCCGAGCCTTCTTTAAGAGCGGCTAGGGCCGCCGCTTGAGATATAGACGAAGGGTTTGATGTCGAATGGCTCTGCAGAGAAGAGACGCCCTTTATAACATCTCTTCTTCCCGCCATATAACCTATGCGCCATCCCGTCATAGCATGGCTTTTGGAGACGCCGTTTACTACGAATACCAGATCATAGATATCCTTGCCTAAAGATGCAATGGAGACGTGTTTCTGGCCGTCGTATATTAAATGCTCGTATATTTCATCGCTCACGATTAATAACTTTTTTTCAAGGGAGAGCTCGGATATTTTTTTAAGGAGCTCTACGGAATATACCGCGCCCGTGGGGTTTGAAGGGCTGTTCAAGATCAAGGCCTTCGTCTTTTTGGTAATAGCTTTTTTCAACGCCCCTAACTCCAGGGTGAAGTTTTGCATATCCGTTTTTACGACGACGGGTTTTGCCCCGGCCAGCTTTATCATCTCGGGATAGCTTAGCCAGTATGGAGAAGGCAGCAGTATCTCGTCACCCTCCTGGCATATTGTCTGGAATAGGTTGTAAAGTGAGTGTTTGGCGCCACAGCTGACGACGATCTGATCCGGAGCGTAATCAAGGCCGTTTTCCTTTTTTAATTTTTCGCAGACCGCCTCTTTCAGCTGCGGAGTTCCCGTCGCCGGCGTATATTTTGTGAAACCTTCTCGTATTGCTTTTATGGCAGCTTCATTGATGAAATCGGGCGTACCAAAGTCGGGTTCGCCTGAAGCGAAGTTTACGACATCGACCCCTTGTTTCTTTAACTCCTTTGCTTTAGCCGTTATTTCCAAAGTCACCGAAGGTGTAATTTGACTTATTCTCTTAGCTATCATGTTACGCCTCTCCGCGTTGTTTCATTAAGATGATTTTATAACTAAGTTAAAAATATACCATAAAAACATCAAATTTACAACTATAAAATATATACCATAAATAAATTGGTAACACCTTGCTGTACATGGGGTTGCGTGAAGATATTATTGGGTGGGCGTCAGGGGTGACAAACTCTGTTTCTGCCTTCTTGTTTGGCTTTGTAAAGATATTGATCGGCTTCTTTAATTAATTGATCTTTTGTCATGTTCGCCGACTCCGGGAATCTTTTTACCCCTATTCCGATACTTACCGTCAGATTTACCACGTGGCCTTCCTGGGTCTTTAACTCCATCTTCTCTATCATATCTCTGAGGAGTTTAGCCTTTGCAAGGGCCCCGCCCGAATCCGGCTCGTTTTCTTCCGTACCGTTTCTATCCGAATAGACAGTAAGGTCAGTTTCGGGCAAGATAACCGCGAATTCCTCGCCGCCGTACCTCGCGCATAGGTCGACCGCCCTTATGTTAGACTTGATGATATTGGCGACCTTTTTTAAGATAAAATCGCCCTGTTGATGGCCATATGTGTCGTTTATCACTTTAAAATGATCTATGTCGATCATGAGGACAGAGACAGGATATTTATACCTATCGGCTCGGGCTACCTCTTGCTCCAGTCGTCCTT
The DNA here is from genome assembly GCA_016931215.1 of Candidatus Omnitrophota bacterium. Classification (GTDB taxonomy): domain Bacteria; phylum Omnitrophota; class Gorgyraeia; order JAHIPI01; family JAHIPI01; genus JAFGFD01. The sequence goes on along the minus strand of JAFGFD010000020.1, from coordinate 3,934 downwards.
CAAAGTAAGCATGATTGTAAACCTTCGTCAGCCTGTCCAAGACGGCTAACTCCGACTGGACGGCACTGCCCAGCGCTATCGAGGATTGATTGGACACGCCTTTTAGTATAAAGGCCTCTTTCTTGAGAAAGTCGTAAGACGATTTCGCTAAAAAGGAAGCCACAACACCCATTATTTCATTCTCTACGATTAAAGGTATGAGGATTCCGCAATCGACCTTTTGGTAAAGCCTGGCCTTGCCGCCCTTGAGAAACAGATTCTTTACATCTTCCCTTTCATCGAAGAAGATGATGTCCTTATTTTTTTTCAATTCCTTGAATGGATGGTCGTCGATTCTGAATGTAGGCCGGCTCAACATCGTTACGTCAAGGTTGTAGCCGGTGGCATAGATGAACTTGTTTAAGTTGTAATCTATGAGATAGAGGGCACAGAGGCTGGCCTCCGCGTCTGACTTTGTGATATCGCCTATGGTCTCAATGATAATACGTAGTAATTTTTGTTTGCTGAGGGCCGTTGTCAGTGTTTGGGCCGTTTTGATGAGGTAGGAGAACTGTATATTGCGTTTTTCGATGTCGACTACCGCTTGGGTGAGCCTTTTTTTTAGCACGATGACCCGCAATTCCTGAATGATGATGAGAAGCGCCGTAACCGCACCGGTAATAACGAGCATATGTAGACTGAGTACAACCATTATCGTGCCCACCGTCAGCTTGATTAAACGTAGTCAGATACTTGTTACATCGATTTTCTTCGGAAATAACGCTTTAGGTCCTTGAAGAAGCGAGGCTTCTCCTTTTCTTTCTCGGTCTTCGTCTTTTCCTTTTGCTTTTTGATATCCTGTAGATCCTTTGATTCCTGGGAAACCGCCTTCGGAGGAATCGCGTGTTTCGGTTTTTCGGCAGCCGTTTTTTTCTCCGCCCCAACTTCCTTCGCGACTTGTCCCGACGGTTTTTCTTCTTTCTTTTTATCTTCTTTTTGTGGTACGGGTTTTTTCTTTTCTATCTTCTTCTCTGTCAATTCAAGCAATGCCATCTTCGCGCCGTCGCCTCTTCTCGGCGGAAGCTGCAATACGCGGGTGTACCCTCCTTGACGACTTCCGTATCGGGGCGCTATATCGTCGAACAATCTATTGATGAGCTCCTTTGAGCCAAGTATGCTTATAGCGGTCTTTTTTGAAGTAATTGTGTTGTTCTTGCCAAGCGTGATCAGGCGGTCCGCCAGAGAACTGGCTTCTTTGGCCTTGACGTATGTAGTTGTAATGCGCTCGGAAATGAAGAGACCTCTGACGAGGCTTCGCAAAAGAGCTTTTCTACCGGATGCGCCACGGCTCAATCTTTGCGTATTACGTCTATGTCTCATTTCTCTCCTGCTTTCTTTTTCGGCATCTTCATCCCGAAAGATAGGCCCATGTCCTGTAGTATTTTTTGAATTTCGCTTAATGACTTTTTGCCGAAATTCCTGTATTTTAACATCTCCATCTCGGTCTTTCTAACGAGATCGCCTATAGTCTTTATTTTTGCTTCTTTTAGACAGTTTGAACTTCTAACCGATAGCTCCAGTTCATTAACAGGTGTCAGTAGTTTTTCAAGCAATTCTTTATCTTCCACGGATTCCCTGTCTTCTTCTTCGTCATCTACGAGTTTGCCGAAAGCGACGAATGGATCAAGGTGCCTCTGGAGAATGTGCGAGGCATGCAATAGAGCGTCCTTTGGCGTAGTGCCGCCGTTTGTCCACACTTCCATTATCAATTTATCGTAATCCGTTATCTGACCGATTCTTGTATTCTCGACGTGAAAGTTAACTTTTATTATCGGAGTAAAGATGGAATCCACCGCTATGATGCCTATAGGCTGTCCCTCTTTTTTATTCCTTTCGGCCGGGACGTATCCCCTGCCCCTTCCGACTTCCATCTCCATGTTGAATTTCGTTTTTTTAGTTAACGTAGCTATGGTAAGGTCGGGGTTGAGTACTTCTATAGTTTCGTCCGTTTTGATGTCAGAGCCTTTTATCTCCCCCTTTTTTTCGACATTTATGTAAAGAGTTTTTGGATTTTTTGTCCTCGACCGCAAAATAAGCCTCTTTATATTCAGAACAATTTGCGGCACATCTTCCATAACGTCTGGGATGGTTGAAAATTCGTGCATCGCCCCTTCGATCTTTATGGATGTTACTGCGGCGCCCTCAATGCCGGAAAGCAGAACCCTTCTCAAAGAATTACCGATTGTCGCACCATAACCACGCTCAAATGGCTCTGCTATAAATTTTCCGTATTTATCGGTATAAGTCGACTCTTCGCAGTCCAGCTTTTTCGGCATTTCAAAATTTTTCCAGCTAATGCCCATTTTTAGGTATCCTCCTGGTATTTTAGTTGCCTTATTAGCGGCAACGCCTCATTCAACGAAGCGCGTCTAAGCACTGTTGAACTATTTTGAGTAAAGCTCTACTATAAGCTGTTCTTGAATGCCCTCCCCTATGTCTGCCTTTACGGGTAATCGCTTGATAATGCCCTTAAGGTCCTGAAGATCAGCCTCCAGCCATACTGGAACGCCTCTCTCTTTAGCGAGTTCTATTTCATCTTTTATCTTTTTTCTCATTTTTTCTTTTGCGGTTACTTTAATGGCATCACCCTCTTTTACGAGAAAGGACGGTATGTTTACCTTTTTATCATTGATCCTTACAAAACCGTGCCTCACGAATTGTCTTGCGGCCTGTCTGCTTGGAGCAAAAAGCAATCTGTATATTACGTTATCTATCCTTCTCTCGAGAATCTGTAGTAGTACTTCGCCTGTGACGCCCTTCGAGCGTTCCGCCATGGCAAAGTAGTTTCTGAATTGTTTTTCAAGAATTCCGTATATTCTTTTAGCCTTCTGTTTTTCCCTAAGCTGAATTCCGTAATCCGATGGTTTTTTTCTTTTTTGGCCATGTTGCCCAGGGGCATACGCCCTTCTGGAAAGGGCGCATTTATCGGTATTGCAACGAGCACCCTTTAAGAATAATTTTACGTTTTCTCTCCGACATAATTTACAAGATGAACCGGTTTGCCTTGCCATATTATCTCCTCTTGGAACTATTCTGCACCTGAAAGCTTATACCCTTCGTCTTTTAGGAGGTCTGCAGCCGTTATGTGGTATGGGTGTGACGTCTTTAATCACGGTTACATTGAGGCCGGCCGCCTGTATAGCCCTAATCGCGGATTCCCTCCCTGCGCCCGGACCCTTTATGTATACCTCTACGCTTTTCATTCCGTGGCCTAGCGCTTTTTTTGCCGCGTCACTTGCCGCTAACTGTGCCGCAAAGGGAGTTGATTTCTTAGATCCCGAGAAGCCGATGCCTCCCGTTGACGACCAGCATATAGCATTTCCGCTTTTATCCGTTATCGTAACTATCGTATTGTTGAAACTTGCCTGTATATGCGCTATACCGTTAGGAACGTTTTTTATGACCTTCTTTTTTGTTTTTGTCTTTGCCAATTAAGGCCTCCTCTTTAAAATATAACTTATTATTCGGTCTCCGCCTTGGCTACGGACCTCGTCGATTTATCCCTTACCACGCCGACGGTCTTACGCGGCCCCTTTCTCGTCCTGGCATTTGTGCGTGTCCTCTGCCCCCTTACGGGAAGTGACCTTCTATGCCTGGACCCCCTATATGAAGCGATGTCTATCAGTCGCTTTATATTTGCCGAAACCTGTCTTTTTAAATCCCCTTCTACCCTGAACTCCTTTTGTATCACACCTGTCAATTTAGAGACATCTTCCTCGGTAAGATCTTTTGCCCTGGTATTTGGATTAATTTGTGTCTTTTTCAGTATTTTATTTGCGCTGGTTCTTCCGATGCCGTATATATACGTAAGGGCTATCTCTATCCTTTTTTCCTTTGGTATGTCTACTCCGACTATTCTAGGCATTTAATTATAACTCCTTTTTTAACTATCCCT
>JAFGFD010000019.1 GCA_016931215.1 Candidatus Omnitrophota bacterium | reverse complement strand
TATCTCGGAAGTTATTATAAATTTTTTTGACTTCAATTTTTCGCAAAATGTCACTTTGCTTTCCTCGATCTGTTTTTGTAAAGCGCTACCAAATTTTTCATCAATATGACCGACGTGACAGGTCCCACGCCCCCAGGCACAGGCGTTATATAAGATGCCTTTTTAGAAGCAGAGTCAAAATCGACATCCCCGACCACCCTGTTTTTCAATTTATTTATTCCGACATCTATGACTACGGCGCCTTTGCGCACCCAAGAACCGTTAATCAAATTCGGTTTGCCGACAGACACTATCAGCACTTCTGCCCCGCCGACATGATGTTTTAGAAGACCTCTTTTATATGTCCCTATGTGGCATACGGTGGTAGTTGCCATTTTAGACAGCAGCATAAGCGAAAGCGGTTTTCCTACGGTTTCAGAATGGCCGACGACAACAATCTCCTTTCCTTCCAAGGGCATATCAAGCGAGTCCAGTATCTTCATGCACGCGCCGGCTGCACAAGGCACGATACTCGATTCGCCATATATCAATCTTCCGATGTTGGCGGGGTTTAGGCCCTCGACATCTTTTGACGGAGACACCATCTGGCACAATTTTAAAAAGTCTAAATTTGCCGGAACCGGTCTTTGTACGATTACCCCAGTGACAGTGGCATCATTATTTAATTTATTTATGAATTTTTCGATGCGTTTTTTTCCGGTATTTGCCGCCATATAAACGGGATTGTATTCTATGCCGAGCGCCGCTGCGAGATTCTTTTGCGATTTCATATAGAGCTCTGACGAGGCGTTGCTCCCTATCAGTAGAGCTGCCAGCTTGAGAGTGCAGCCATCCCGTTTATTTATTGAAGCGACGGCATTTTTTAAATCACGTTTTAAACTTTCGGCGATTTTTCTTCCGTCAATTTTTACCGCCATTTCACACCCTCTATATATTTTATAAAACGCTAACGCTACATCAAGCCTTATTTAGCTTGTTTGCCCTCTTTATGCTATTGCGAATACCGGCCCTGTTCCGCAGTAATTGAGCCGAGACAAATTTTTTAAAACGACGGTCCCCGACATAAAGCAGATTGACCTTAACATTCAATTCGGCTGATTTGTAACCGGCCTCAAGCAAGATCATGGCCTCGATAAGATCCGTAATAACGCTGGTCTTGCAGTGTGGCAATACGCCGCAGCATAAATCGATTCCCTTTGTCATTATATCGCACATTTCAAGAGGTATCATTGCCGCGGATTTATACAATTCCGCGATACTGCTTCTTTTTTTATCGCAGTTAGTCGCAATGCGTTTATAAGCCTTTTCATCCATAATCATAAGGCGGATGAGTTTTTTCCTCATCACTTCATTTGCCGCTATGATCTGTTTCAAACGGCCGTATCCCGGATTTTTTCCCTGTCTTTTTAACGCATACCGACCTGCCATGGTCGCCAAAGATAATGCTACAGCTCCGATGTATGCCGCTGCGCTTCCGCCGCCGGGAACCGGTTTCCTGGCGGCCAATTCGTCTAAATATGATAGTAGCGTTCTTTGATTCGACATAACACCTCTATCCTAAGCCTGTAATATTTCCTTTGCGATCGATATCGATCTTGACCCCGATCGGGTGCGACGGAAGTCCTGGCATAGTCGTTATGGTCCCGCAGATTGCCGTAATAAAACCGGCCCCCACAGAAGCATGGACATCCCTTACTGGCAGAATAAATCCTTCGGGAGCCCCTTTTATATCCGAATTCGCACTCAATGATAAATGAGTCTTTGCTATGCATACTGGAAGTCTGCCATACCCCATCTTCTCATAAAGCTTTATCTTTTTCTCGGCGCCTACAGAATACTTCACGCCCTTTGCCCCGTACAATTCAGTTGCGATTTTTTCGATTTTACTTTTAATGGGAATATCCAACTGATAGAGATATGAAAAACGACCGCCCGCCTTCCTCGATGTGTTTATTACGGCGTTGGCAAGTTTCAGACCCCCTCCTGAGCCATATTTCCACACCTCGCTCACGCAGGCGCTTGACGCACCGCTGAATATAGACCTCTTTCGCACTATTGATATCTCTTTTTCCGTGTCGGTCGCAAATTTGTTTATGGCGACTACTACCGGGATTCCGAATGTCAGAATATTCTGTATTTGTCTTTGAAGATTGGAGCAGCCTTCATCCACGGCGCTCACATTTTCCCTAAACAGCTTTCTATCCAATTCCCTACCCTTCACTCTGAAGTGGCCGCTGTGCATCTTTAGAGCCCTGATCGAACACACTATAACCGCTGCGTCGGGAGTAAATCCGCTCTCTCTGCATTTAATATTGAAAAATTTCTCCGCCCCTAAATCAGCCCCGAAGCCAGATTCCGTGATTACGTAATCGGATATCTTCAACGCTATGGCATCTGCCAATATGGAGCTATTACCGTGCGCTATATTTGCAAATGGCCCTGTGTGCACAAAACACGGCGTATGCTCGATGGTCTGAACAAGATTCGGCTTAATGGCGTCTTTCAAAAGGGCTGCCATGGCCCCCGATATATTGAGGTCATCGGCGGTAACCGGTTTTCTGTATTTCGAGAATCCGATTACGATGTTGCCAAGCCGCCGGCGCATATCCTGTATATTTTTGGAAAGGGCCAGAATCGCCATGATTTCGCTTGCTACGGTTATGTCAAATCCCCCATCTCTTGTCATGCCGCTTTTCTTGCCACCCAGTCCTAATTTGACGCTACGCAGAGCTCTGTCGTTTATGTCTACGACGCGCCTCCACGTTATGCTCTTCGGTTCTATTTTGAGTTCATTTTCTCTATATAAAGAGTTGTCGATGAAGGCCGCCAGCAGGTTGTGCGCCACTCCGACGGCATGTATATCGCCGGTAAAATGCAGATTTATATCTTCTCTCGGCAGGATCTGGGAAAAACCTCCGCCTGTCCCGCCGCCCTTTGTGCCGAACACGGGCCCCATGGAAGGCTGCCTTAGGCAAACCATCGATTTGGCCCCCAGCTTGTTCAAGGCCATCGATAGACCTATGCTGGTGACGGTCTTGCCTTCCCCTAAAGGAGTAGGGGTTATTGCCGAGACAACGATATACTTTCCATTGCGCCTGTTTTCGATATTACGCAGGAATTTGAGGTTGATTTTTGCTTTATGCCGTCCCCATGGTTCCAGGTGCTTCTTTGGAATACCTGCATCTTTTGCAACCTCTTCTATTCTCTTAAGTTTTACGCACTTTGCTATGGACGAATCTATTATCATATGCAGCCTTTTTTTATAAATTTTCCTTCTTTTATTGGAGAAAAAGAATACCTGTGTAACGGGGTGGGGCCGTATTTTCTCAATGCCTGCATGTGCCTCTCGGTTCCGTACCCCTTATGTTCGTTGAATCCGTAACGCGGATACATCTTATGTATTATATCCATTATTCGATCGCGATACACCTTGGCGATTATCGAGGCGCACGCGATCGACAATGATATCCCATCGCCGCCGATAATGTGTGAATTATCGCATGGAACAGAGAGCTTGATGTTGCCGTCGACAAGGACATAATCCGGCGCATATTTGAGACCTATATAAGCTTTCTCCATCACGAGCCGCGTGGAGTTATAAATGTTAATCGCATCTATTACCGAATTTCCCACGACAGCAACGTTGTAAATCGACTTTTTTATTATCTCTTCATAGGCGGCCAGCCTGCTTTTGGGAGTTAGCCTTTTTGAGTCATCTATCCTGTTGCTGAAATTAAACTTCTTTAGGATGACGCACGCCGCGACAACCGGTCCCGCGAGCGGCCCCCTGCCGGATTCGTCAATTCCCGCAATGCGCCTGTATCCGCCCTCCCCAGCCTTTGACTCCATCAAAAGTGTAGGTCCGCCACTACTCATCGATACGCCCGTTCAGGCAACTCGAAGACATTTAAGAAAGATTGACTGCTTGATAGCAGCTGATCTTAGGTGTTTTCTACATCCGTTTCCGCTTTTGACTGAATATCGCTTTCAAAGCCTTCGTCCTTGACGACGTTGGTTCCTCCGAAGATATCCATGCCTTCGATTTTGCTTTTTTTGCCGATCTTTTTGCGTAAATAATAGAGTTTTGCCCTTCTAACCTTGCCTTTTCGGGTTACCTTTATACTGTCCGTCATGGGGGAGTGTATGGGAAAAGTCTTCTCGACCCCCTCTCCGTAAGAAATCCTCCTTACCGTAAACGACTCTTTTATACCCGAACCTTTTTTCTTTATGACGGTACCTTCGAATGCCTGAAGACGAGTTTTGCCTTCCTCCACAATCTTTGAGTACACTTTCACGGTATCGCCTATGTTGAATGAAGGCAAGTCTTTCTTCATTTGACTTGATTCCATTCTTTTTATTTTGTCCATTTTATCGACTCCCGCCTTTCCTTTTTTTTATATTTTTATACTCTTTGATAAGATCGGGCCTTAGCTTTTTTGTGTAAGCGTATGCCTGTTTTTTTCTCCATTCCTCTATCAGCTTATGGTTGCCGGACAATAATACGCCGGGTACCTCGGCCGCGTTATATACAGAGGGTCTGGTAAATTGAGGATATTCGAGTAAGCCGTCTTCGAACGATTCAATGACATTTGACTTATCGTCTCCCAGAACGCCCGGCAGCAGCCTTACGATGCAATCGACCAACACCATCGCAGGAAGCTCTCCGCACGTCAACACGTAATCGCCTATAGATATTGCCTCATCCGCCAGCGTTGCGCGAACGCGGTCGTCCACTCCCTCGTAATGTCCACATATCAGTACGATCCTGTCGAGTTTCGAAAGGCGCCTTGCCGTACTTTGGTCCAACCTCTTGCCTTTCGGCGACATGAGTATTATTTTACCCATTCTTCCGGCGCGGCACTTTTTGCCGAGGATGTCCATAAGAGCTTTGTGGATAGGCTCGATCATAAGTACCATTCCGGCGCCGCCTCCGTAGGGCTTATCGTCAACACTTCTATGCTTATCAGCCGTATAATCTCTTAAATCGTAAACGCGGATTTTAACGATATTTTTTCTTACGGCCCGCCTTATTATCGATTCTCCCAATACGGCATTAAACATCCCCGGGAAGATCGTTATGATGTCTATATTCATTTATTTGCGTATCTGGTATGCGCGCTTTAGATAAAATTACGCGACCCGCTCTTTACGCCATTTTTTTAATAAACTTTGAACTGTAGGTGATGGCTTCGCGCCAACCTGTAACCAATGATCCGCCCGATCTTTTTTAATAACGACGAACGGCGGATTTTTCCTTGGATCGTAAGTCCCCAGCTCTTCCACAAATCTTCCGTCTCGCGGGCTTCGTGAATCCGCCACCACTATTCTAAAGCAGGGTCTTTTGTTTGTCCCGATCCTTTTGAGCCTTATTACTAACGCCATATACTCACTCCTTTACTCTTTTTATATCTGCCCCTATTTTTTGTAATTTGATTTCCAGGTTTTCGTACCCACGGTCTAAGTGATATATCCTGGATATCTCTGTGGTTCCTTTCGCAACGAGACCCGCCAATACAAGTGATGCGCTGGCCCGTAAGTCAGAGGCCATCACCGGCGCTCCGCTGAGATGCTCTACCCCCTTTATTATGGCATTTGGTCCCTCGAGCACTATCCTTGCGCCCATTCTGTTCAATTCGCTTATATGAATAAATCTTTCCGGGTAAATCTTTTCTGTTATTACGCTGATGCCTTGCGTTATGGCCATCAGCGCCATCATTTGAGCCTGTAGGTCCGTAGGGAATCCGGGATAAGGCAGCGTAGTTACGTCAATCGGCTTTATCCCCTTAACGTGTCTCACGCGTATCCCCTTGCCTTTTTTCTCTATGCTAACGCCTGCTTCCCTCATTTTGTCTATCAGCGCCAAGAGGTTATCAAACTGCCCGCCCCTAAGATAGACATCGCCTTTTGTGATTGCAGTAGCGAGCATATATGTGCCGGCTTCTATCCTGTCCGGAATAAGGGCATGAGTGCAGCCTTTTAGATATCTTACTCCCGAAATCTCAAGCCTGGGCGAACCCGCACCATGTATTTTTGCACCCATCTTTTTAAGAAATCTCACTAAATCGGCGATCTCGGGTTCGCACGCCGCGTTTTCAATTACTGTTTTACCTTTCGCCAATACTGAAGCCATGAGCACATTCGCCGTTGCCAGCACACTGGAACCAAAATGTCCACCCAGATATATTCGCGTGCCCTTGATTTCCTTCCCGTTTCCTATTATGTAACCGCCTTTTACATTTATGCCGATGCCCAAATCTCTCAATCCCTTCAAGTGTAGATCTATGGGTCTCGGGCCGATTACGCAACCCCCGGGGAAAGATACCTTGGCCTTTTTTCTTTTGCCTACAAGCGGCCCCAGTACGCATATAGAGCCGCGCATCGTGCTGACCAGTTCATACGGAGCCACGCATCGAGATTTATCCTGCGTCTTCACCACCAAGGTCGAGCCAACCCTCTTGACACTTTTGCCGAGTTCGCCGAGGATCTTTATCATAGTGGTGATATCCGTCAGCATAGGGACATTTTTTACAATACATCTCTCATCCGTCAGAAGAGTGGCCGCCAATATGGGCAAGGCGGCATTTTTCGCCCCGCTAATGTCCACACGGCCCTTTAATTTCTTCCCGCCTTTTATGATAAGTTTATCCACGCTATTTCGCCCCGCTCTTAAACTGGGTAATGAGAACCCTTTTTATTCCGGAAAAATCATCATGAAAAACGGTATTTTTCAATCTAGGGTCCTTTTTTATAAGGCCCGATAATCCTTCCGATAAGTCATAACCC
>JAFGFD010000162.1 GCA_016931215.1 Candidatus Omnitrophota bacterium | reverse complement strand
TCCACGGTAGCAGGCCAGTCTGCCCGACGATAGCTGAGCAAACAACTCGTAGCAGCACTTTTTCCTGCCGTAACTTACAGCGATGTAATACGTTACCTTATCTCAGGTTCAGAATCTTATGCGTCTGAGGAATAATCCTTACGTCATTCAGTGTCTTACGGGCCAGATCCGAATAAAATAATAGTCTTTTTCTCGGTATATCCGATTCTCCCCTATCTCCTATGCCCTGAGGCTGTATTATAAACGTAACATTTTTATCTATGCTATTCACTAAATCCCTGGCTTTTCTAACGTCGCTATTAGATGTCTTCTTTGTAACAATCGTCTTGACAAATATATCCTTACCTATTGCGGTCCTCAAAAAGTCTCGGTGAGACCCCCACAGCCCCTTGCCGCGGGTAGACGAAGGTAATTTTACGTCCATTGATATTATATCTATGTAATGTATTATACCCTTCAATTCCTTCGTGAGGGTACCGTTGGTCTCAAGATATATTTTAAAATTCTGCTTCTTCAATGCCGGTAAAAAATAGCCTAAAAATCCGGCATGCAAAAGTGGTTCGCCTCCCGTAATCGAAACCGAATGGTGCGGGCCATGCTTCTTTTCAAGATACATCACATTTTTTATCAAGTGCGAAGCCGTAATTGACGTTGCCGAACTATCTGTCTCGGTATCGCAGTAGGCGCATCTCATGTTGCAACCGACAAATCTAACGAATATCTGCCTTATCCCCAGATAAGGACCTTCTCCTTGAATAGATGAAAAGACCTCGGCTATTTTGGCTTCTCTATTTTTAGCAACTTTATGCCGTTGCATATCCGACCTTTAGGATGGGGTCGTCAGCACCAGCTCTTCGGAAACCCTTTGCTCGAATCATGCATGAATCGCACTTCATACACGGATACTCTCCTCCTTCGTAACATGACCAAGTCAACTCATAAGGGACCTTCATCCGCATCCCCATCGTAATAATTTCACTCTTGCTTTTATCTATAAGCGGCGCTTCTACTTTAAAAGACTCCCCCGAGACGCCTCTTTTTGTCCCTTCCTTAAGAAGGCGATTGAATGTATCAAGATATCCCGGTCTGCAATCCGGGTAACCCGAATAGTCCACCGCATTTGCCCCTATGAAGACTCTATCCGCTCCAATCGCCTCAGCCCAGCCGGCTGCAAGACTTACAAATATCGTATTTCGAGCCGGCACGTAGGTAGACGGTATATCCTTATTCATGCCTTCTCTGAACCTACCTTTCGGAATCTGCGCATCTTTGTTTAAGAGCGAGCTGGCGTTCCACGGAAAGTTGATCTTCATGATCTCATATTCACATTTAGCGGTCTCCGCTATCCTCCTGGCGCACTCCAGTTCCTTCTTATGCCTTTGATTGTAGTCAAAGATAAGGCAATGACACTCAAAACCTCTCTTCTTGGCCAAGTAGAGTGTAGTGGCGGAGTCCACGCCCCCCGACAAAAGTACGATCGCCTTTTTGCTCATCGGTCCTCCGAATACGTTGCCTTGGAGTCCTCTGCCTCCCAGACGGAAACGGTGCTAACGTCGACTTTTTTCTTTAGTTCGCCGTATATAAACTTCGCTATATTCTCGGATGTGGGGTTGAACTTCTTAAAATATTGTAGCGAATTCAAATCCTTATGGTCCAGGTCGTTCAGTACGGTCTTAAGATGTCTCTTTAAAACTTTAAAATCCATTGCAATGCCTATATTATCGAGTTTCTCTTTGGAGACCTCAACACCTACTTTCCAGTTATGCCCATGTATGTTTTCGCATTTACCCTTATATCCCCTCAGCTTATGGGCTGCGCTGAAATTTCCGAAGACCTCTATTTTGAACATGTCGCTCCTCATAAATAGTTTCTGCTTACCTTAATCTACGCTTACCCTTTTTACGCCTTCTATTCTCGACCCCAGAAACTTAGAACCCACTTCTTTAAATCGCCTCTCTTCGTCGGAAACAAAAAATTTATAACTTCCCGCTTTCTTTCTTGATGATTGCAAGCTGTTGTCGATAAGAGTCCGCTTGACGGATTTGGCAGTCTGGGTTGCCGAATCGACAACGTTAACGCCACTTCCCAATACTCTCCTTATAACCCCCTCGAGAAGGGGATAATGCGTACACCCTAAGATTATAGTGTCTATTCCTTCCTCCTTTAGTGTCTTCAAATAGCGGCTTGCTACCATGTGGGTGATTTCATCATCAAGCCAGCCTTCTTCGGCAAGAGGGACAAATAATGGACAGCTAACCGCCTTTACGAAAATATGAGGATTGGCCTTCTTTATTGCTTGTTGATACGCGCCGCTCGAAACGGTGGCCCTCGTCCCTATGACACCCAATCTCATATTTTTTGTCTTTGCCGCCGCTTCCTTAACACCTGGTTCTATTACCCCTATGACAGGAATAGGAAATCTCTTCTTGAGAGCCTGCAAGCTGCAACTCGATGATGTATTGCAAGCTGCTATTATCATCTTCACATTCAAACTTAACAAGAAATTTGCGTTTTGCATCGAAAACTTGATTACCGTATCTCTGGATTTGATACCGTAAGGCACTCTAGCCGTATCGCCGAAGTAGACGATGTCCTCATCGGGAAGCAACCTCTTTATCTCCTTCAAAACCGTAAGGCCGCCTATGCCGGAATCAAAGATTCCGATAGGCATATTCGTCCTGTCTTTTCTATAGCGAAAATCCGTTCGTTCTTTCGTATTCATCCTTGTAATCCATTATACCCTGGGCGATGCCCTCGGCCAGTTTTTGTTTGTAGCTATCGCTCTTCAGGTTCTTCTCCTCACGCGCATTTGAAAGATAGCTCAATTCCACCAGGACGGCCGGCATCTCGGCTCCTTTTAAGACATAAAAACGCGCGCATTTTACGCTATTTGAGTCTATGTCGACTTTTTCGCTTACCTCGCGGCAGATGTATCCCGCCAACTCGATAGATTCTTCTCTGTTCTCCGTCAATCTCAAATCCCAGACTATGGCATCCAGTTCCTTTGTGTGTCTTCCAAATGACTCGTCTTCATACTCAAGAACAGAGTTTTCGGATGCCGCCAGTGCCCTGGCGCAATCATCGGTCGCTTCAGATAAATAATAGACCTCAAAACCCTTCACCCACCGTTTCTTATTGGCGTTAGCGTGTATGCTGACGAAGAGATTGGCATCTGCTTTATTGGCAATATCTGTCCTACCCTGCAATGTGACAAACTTGTCCGTATCCCTGGTTAGAATGACCTCCAGCCCCTTTCGTTCCAGTTCTTTCTTTATTCTTTTGCTGACGTCCAACGCGACGTGTTTTTCATAAAGACCTGTTCTTCCTATCGCGCCGGGGTCCCTGCCGCCATGACCTGGGTCCAAGACCACTCTCTTAATCCCATATCTCTTTTTTGAGCTCGGACTGACGTTGTCCTTTTTCTCTTCTCTTATTGCTTCTCTTTTAACGGGCGGAGCGGATCTGCTTTTCTTGATTTTAAATAACCGCTCTATATCGCCTTTAGCAAAATATAACGGGATATAGAGATTGCCGTTCTCTATCTCAAGTGGATATCTCAATGTCTTGACATTCCCACCAGCATAGTAATATTTGCTACCGGACAAAAAATCTATCGATATGCCGTTCTTCTTCAACAATATCCTTCTGGAAACGCTGTCCCATACCCACTCCAATCCGTAAGCCTTGCAGAGATCGACCAATAATACGTAGCTTTTACCGTCGATCTTTACAACCGGCGTATCTACCTTCTCCTGTGAGCCGTTTATGACATAGCCGAACGATACCGATGCCATGTGCAAACATATTGTTATTGAACATATGAATATTATTAATCTTTTCATAATAAGAACAAATATTTTTTTGAAAATTGATGTCTCGAGTCAAATGGTACTCGCCGACTCGTGCCCATCGACAAGATTGCGCTCGTTTGCCCACCTCACCATCTCGGCGGCTTGCTAAACGACGCTCCTTATTCGTTTTTGAAAGAGGAACATTAAGGAGAAAACTTTTTTCTAAAAAGTTGTCGCCTTAAAACCGTTCGGACGCTAGTCCT
>JAFGFD010000161.1 GCA_016931215.1 Candidatus Omnitrophota bacterium | reverse complement strand
TTTTTTATCATCCATAAGCTTTATCTTAGGCTCGTAAGGCTTGTAGTAAGCGGCATAGAAAAGGTCATAAATAAAAAATGATAGTATTGCCAAAAGAATCACGACAAAGATATAATTCAGTGTGTGGAGATCGAATTTTCTGAATTGAACCGGCATTGAGATGGATATGGCCTTAAATCTATTGGCTGACTTCATCCTCTCTATCAAGGAAAATTCCTTGACCCTATTAAAGCCTTCGGAGTTCTCCTCGGGCCTAGTCGGCACCCGGACTTCGGTCTCATCCTTTTTCTTGACCCCCTTTATGAGCCGTAACAATCTTTCTTCGGGCGAAAAATCCTTTTTCATCTCTAAGCTACCTCATTTCTTATCACTTCTAACATTAAGGATTCATCTATCTCGCGCTTATTTTTCATAACGAGCTCCTCGAGCGCGTTATGACATAAGACGGATATCTTTCGCGGATAACCCATGGTATGTTCATATATCAACTTTACGGCACCTTTCGTAAAGAGGTTCGATCCGCTGTCGCAACCGGCCTGATTTAAGCGAAATCCTATCATTTCACTTGTCTCCCTCTCGTCCAGAGGATTGATTATATACTTTAGCGTGATCCTATCATAAAAATTCTTTATCCTTCTTATCTTAGGAAGGACCTCCATTTGTGCCAGTATAACAAGCTGCAAGAGTTTATATTCGTTGGTCTCGTAGTTAAGAAGCGTCCTGAGTATCTCGAGAAACGTGGGTGTGAGTTTTTGCCCTTCGTCAATCAGCAAAATGATCGTCTTGTTCTCATCTACGCCCTTCTGGAAAAGGTACTTTTCGATTGCATCCCTGTAGTCCAATGTCGACCTGCAGTTTGAACTAACGCCGAACATCTTGGCGAGACTGGACAAAAACTGAAACTCCGATTTGTAGGTGGGGTCGAGGAGGAGATGAAATATATAATCGTCTTCCTGATTGAAGCTTTGCAAAAGGGTCCTGCCCAACGTGGTCTTACCCGTTCCAACGTCTCCGAGTATAACGCTCAAGCCTCTCCTGAGTCTTATCGCAATCTCCAGCCGTTTGATTGCCGTCTCATGCGCGGAGGATCTGAAAAAGAAATACGGATCTGGGGAAGTCGAAAAAGGCTCCTTCTTAAGATTCAAAACCTCATAATAGCTCATGCCTCATCCTCGCCGAGTAATATTCTTCTGATCTCTGTCAACGGGATATTCTTCTGCTTCAACTGTCTTATCCTGTTCAATGTTTCGAGTGTCGAATCATCAAAAAATCGGATATGAGTATCGGGAGACCGACCAATTTCCTTAATCAAGCCAAGGTTGAGATAATACTTTATTGTGTATATCGAGTGACCTGACATAACTGCGAGATCTTTTAAAACATAAATACTCTTCATAAAGCACCTTGGCAGATAATTGCTTAACTCTACACCTAGAGAGTTAAACAATAGAAGTATACACTATATCCTCATGAATGTCAAGGTGTTACGCGATTTTTTTCATTGAAAAAGCAGGCGTGTAGATTAAAAACTAACTCTCTATATAGAGAGTTGATATTGTCCCAAATATACAATTTCAAAAAATTAATATCGCCGGAACATGCTGTATTTATTAGAGATGTAACTTATTGGTTGGGCTAAAATATGGTTGGGTCAATATACGGAGATTTTGCTGACATTCATTACAGCCTTGATTATATCGGGACTCTTCTCCTTCGCTCTCAACACAACACTGTCTATCTTCATGAGTTGTTCCGATGATTGAAGATCGTATATAAATTTTGTAAGACTCGATATATCGCACTCTATAGTAACCCTAAAGGTAAGTTTTGAGTAATTATCGAAGTCCTTGGCTGTCAGCGGTTTGATGTTTGTAATATATGTGTTGGTCCTGCGGGCAATCTCTTCTATGTTACTCAAGGCCAGCGCGCTCTCCTCTTCCTTCGTAAGGCTGCCTCCCTGAAAATACTTAGCATATTCCTTATGGATGTTTTCAAGCTTACCCTTATCCCGTATGATCTTTGAGTGTTTTACCAAAAGCACCTCTTTATCGCGTATATCCTCTTCTAATTTTCTCCATCGGCTCACAAGGGGCTCGATAATCAGCGTGTATGAAAGCGCGACAACGGCAACGCCTATAGTCAAACCTGCCAATATTTTTTCTCTTTTCGAAATGTTCTTTAGCATAAACGATCAATCGCTTATCAGGGGATTCATTCTACTTGCTTAACTCGCAAAGTATCTCAAAGTCCGCGAACTCCTGCCCTTTATAGACCCTCTTGGTGGCATAATTGATTTTTACATTATGTAAATACGGCGATTCTTCGAGTAGAGGCAGTAATTTAAAGGCGGTGCTTAGATCATCGGCCGTACCCCTTATGAGTACTCTATTTTCGTCTTCATACTCGAAGAGCGTAAGCGAGATATCTGCCGGGAGAAGACTGTATATCTCGCGCAGAATGTCAAGAACGGATGCCTGCGGAGAGATCTGATGCTGTATAAGCTCGATCTCCTCTTTGTAACCTATGAGCCTCTTGACTTCCGGCTCCATGTCTTTTAGCATCTTATCCATCTTTCTCAAGTACGACCTCTTGTCACGCATCTTCTTCTCGACCGTACCGAATGCTGCAACCAGAACAGCCAGAAGTAGAATTCCCGTTCTGATCAACTCGTTTTTGAAGACGTGTTCTTTACGCTTATCGATGACATCCGACGGAAGAAGATCGATCTCTAGGTTATCGGTGTTCAAGGCGACTCCGAGAAGCGAAGCGAAAGAGGATTCGTTTGAGAAAGACGAGGATACAGCCGTTGCGTCATCTAATTTGATATTCTGCATCTGCGCCAATACCTCGCATTTTGCTTGAAGGCTTTCGGATAGGACGCCTCTCAGGCTGTCTGCGTAATTTTTGGCACCCGTTACGACGATGCGGGATATCCTCTGGTCAAACTCCTTAACAAATGAATCGAATGACAGTCTCAATTCGCGAATCAAAGCGGATTCATCCCTCGGGGATGAGGTTATATCGAATGATATGGACCGGCTAAAAAGCATCTTTTTATCACGAATGATCTGAATCTGGGTGTGGCGTCTATCCAATTCTATAACAGCAACCGGTCTCTGGTCATCCACCTTCAGCGCCTTATACCAGTTAAAGAGGCCTTCTGAATTTAACGTTATCTGCTCTATGGGTATCCCTGCCTGTTTGAAGATCTCCATATGCTTATCGATCGATTTTCTGGGAACAAGGATAAGTAATATATTTGTATAGCCGTCTTTGGTCTTTTCTATGACCTTGTGAGATATCACCATGTCCTCTTTCGAGTAGGGCAGGTATTTTACGGCCTGGAGTTCCGCCATATTCTTTACCTCGCCGTCATTGACGGCAGGAAGCTGTATATTGCGTATCGTCACCAGATGCCTTGGAAAACTCAGATAAAATACGGCCTTGGCAAGCTTGTTCTTGCTTACAAAGGCTCGTACCTCTTTTGCGATGTCCTTCTCTTTCTTTCCTTTGATCTCGTCACGGTCTATGACATAGAGAAGCCTATCGCCCTTATTAAAAGATACGGCTATGACCTTTATGCAATCATCCGATATGTCTATGGTCGCGATCTTCTTTTCCTTGGCGAACACCATCTCAATCCTCGTAGTAGAACAAGATTTCCGTCTTATCCCTGTCAATCCTTTTAACGACAACTTCTACGGTCTTCTTGACCTTGCCGTCCCTTACCTGGCCGAGTGAATGTATCCTGAAAATATCCGTATTCATCTTAAAATACTTCATCTGATCTTCGCTAAGGGTATATTTAGCGGCAAGTTCCTTGATGTCCCTTATGACGTTATCGTCCTCCGTGCCCGGCAGATCGTCGAATCCGTTTCTCTCTTTGATTATCTTGGAGCCCCTCTCGTCCGTCTCTCCCTGGCCTATCAGCGCGTTTAAAACATCGACGCAAACCGTATTTATATTTATTTTGGAATCCTCTCCGTAAACGGTAATGAGATCTTTCACGCCTTCATATACATCGTCCGTCACTCCTTTGACAAGTAATAATTCCTCCTTGACGCTAAATGGGGCATCTTTGCAGTCGTAGGGATTTTCGAGTTCCTCTTTGTAATAACTATCTTCGGTACCCCGCGCCCCCAGGTAATCAGATTCGCTGGTGTCTTCGTCCCGCCAGTCCATCACGGCGGCTACTATTTCAGAAGAAAATCCTGGCAAGAGAGACAGCATATCTGGGCTTGCCGTGTTTATGTTTATCTTGGCCCCTTCGTCGCTTGCGCCGTACATACGAATGGCCTTACCTTCCTCGTCCTGCCCGAATTCATAGCTTACGCAGAAAGACCCTTCGCCCAAAGGGATCTCTTTCAAAAGGTACTCCTCTTCGTCGCTATCGTAACCCGATGACCATTTTTCGTTAAGAGAGTCAAGCGGGCCACTGCCATCCTCCTCAATCAGCACCATTGCCTTGAGGATGCCTGCCTTAGCTATATAATGGGCCTTTAGGCCATTCAACGAAAACCCTATCAGCTTAATGTCGATGCCTATCCTGGTCCCTATGCCGACGGCCAACAACGTCAACAGAGCCAAAATCCACAAAGTCGTTATTAAAATAGTGCCTCTCTTGCCGTCCATTAAAGCTTAAATTCCTCTTCGCCTAAAACGCCCAAAGGTAAGAAGACGGTTTTTGTAAAATCCTTTCCTTCCTTCTCAAGTTCGGACTCAATATGACATTCGCATTTTACGCCGCGAGGGATCATCTTCTCCGCCTGGACCCATTCCTCTTTCCAGTCATACTCATCCTCTTCTTCTTCCGCCGCATACGCGTATTTGAATGCGAACTTTGTCACTCCGTCAACCAGAATCTGTTGCTCGCCCTTCTCCAGATCGAAACCAAGGTCCGGGCCGGCCCTCACGCATATTATCTGCCCGGCGTCCTCATCGTACTTATAGGAGACCCTGACCAGCTCTCTCTCCTGTTTCCCTTCTTCATTCAATGTATAATCGAGCGTAAAAAAAATTATCTCGTCGGAGGTACCGACGAAATCATATATGCTCTCTTCTTCGCCTGAACTCTTTTTCATGTAAATAGAGTTTCTGAGATCTTTGGAAAAATCCTCAAAGGTATATCTGGCGCTCTGATATATATCCCCTCCTTCGTTCGACCTCTTCCAGACCTGAACGCCGGCAAAAAAAGCGGAATACAATGCTATCGCAACAGTTGCAAAAATGGTCACCGCAATAAGCAATTCAACAAATGTGAAACCATCGTCCTTAAACGCATCTTTTAACGCCATGTCAGAAAAGCCCTTCTTTGTTACGAAGATACGTCGCTAATTGATACTTTCTCTCCGAGACATCGTCCTTGACGGTTATCTCTAAGTCCACTTCATTCAAAGGAAAATCTTCCAACTCTTCAGCCTTAATTTTCCAACTCGCTCCTTCATGTCGGTCGAAATCTCCGGAATCGCCGCCTTCTTCTATCTCGCCCTTTTCCTCATATCCCCACATCTTCTCTTCGGCGAGATAATGCAGTTCCGAGTATGCCTTTGATATCTTATAAGTCCTGATCGATGTAACAAACGACCCTATTACGACTACCACACCTATCGTAACGATAAACACGCTCATGATAACCTCGAGCAGCAAAAACCCACGTCGGGAGTCTTTATTAAGGCTGGCTTTAAGGACCTTGAAGGGGTTGTTCATCCTCGCCTTGCGTTTTGGAGATTGATACATATCCGGCCCTTCCGTTCGTCTTTATTTCATAACTTTCATTATCTGATTCTTTTACCTGTATAGTAACGCTGTCGCAGCGACCGCTAGGATAGAAGTTAAGGGAATCTACTTCGCCCTGAAACTCGGCGCCTTCGGGCAGGTGATATACCTTGCCGTATTTGCCAGGAACCTTCTCCCAGCCGGCATCTTCGCCCCCGCCGGAAGAATCTCCCGATTCTTCGTCCTTATCGGCATTCGCGTCTTCTGAAAGCAAAAAATAAAGATTCCTGTCGAAGCTGAGAATCAGCCGATACCTCTTCTCTTCGATAATCGCCCTCTCTTGGGCATATTTTATAATCTTGCCCAAATCATATAAGCTGTTTTTTACCTCCAGGTCTCTGAAGGTCGCCATAAAGAGAGGGCTCGACATCGCGACCAATACGACAATAATAGCCGCGACAATTATAAGTTCTATCAAGGTAAAACCGCGCGTCTTTGCGTCGAATCTCGAAGAATAATACTTTGCACATAGCATGACTAAAATAACACCTTATCGCTTACTCAAGCTCATCGGTTTCCCAATTGGTGATATCGTCGTCTCCCCCCTCTACGCCGTCCCCGCCGAAGGAATAGAGATCGTAATCGTTGGAATGCTGGCCCGGTACTCTGTAGTTATAATCTCTGCCCCAGGGGTCTTTTGGTCTTCGTTTCAAATACGGGCCGTTCCAATTTTGGGCCCTGCTCTCTCCGGGATCTTTCAGCAGGTCTTCGAGTTTTTCGGGGTATCTTCCGTTGTCCAACTCATATAAGTCTAGCGCCAAGGCTATGTTTGAATTTATATCTGCGTACGCCGCTTGCTTCCTGGCTTGTTCTCCCCTTCCGACAAGACGGGGCACTACCATGGCTACCAGAATCCCCAATATAATAACGACAAGCATCAACTCTATGAGAGTAAAACCTTTTTTTGTACTTATCATCGAAACCTCCGCAAAATTTTTATCCTGTAATAAAGCTTATCTCGAATATAGGCAATAGCATGGCAATAACTATAAACCCTATGACAAGACCCACCGTCAAGATCATAAGTGGTTCTAAAAGTGAAGTCATTACTTTTATAGTCTTGTCAACCTCTCTTTCGTAAGCCATCGCAACTTTCAAAAGGGCCTTTTCCAAGGTGCCGCTCTCTTCGCCGATCGCTATCATATTTGTGACAAATACCGGAAAATATGCCCCTTTGTTGAGACCGTCCGCGAGATTCGACCCCTCCCTAACCTCGCGCTGTGCAAGTCGCGCATCTCTTTTAAGTATCTCATTCTCCATAATATCTATTACTACGCCCATGGCCTCCAAAATGGGTACCCCATTGCTAAGTAGGGTGGAAAGCGTCCTTGCAAAACGAGCTATCTCAGCCCGAAGCGTCAACTGCCCGGCCACAGGTATCTTCAGCTTAAACTGATCTACCATCAATTTTCCCTCTTCCGTTTTGAACATCCTGGCGAAAGTAAAGTATACGAGTAAAACCAGCCCTATCAGGATCCACCAAAAATTCCTCACGAAATTACTGATATTCAGCAATATTACCGTTGGTATGGGCAGGGCCTGGTTCAAATCCTGAAACATCGAAACAATCTTAGGGATGACGAAGGTGATCAGTACAAATATGGTGATAAGTCCGACAAGCGCCATAAGCGCCGGATAAGCCATGGCACGGCTGACCGTTGAATTCAATTCGTCCTGCGATTCCTGAAACTCCGCCAGCCTAAGCAGGACATTTTCCAGGCTTCCGCTGGTCTCGCCAGACTTGACCATGCTGACATATAGGCTGGAAAAAATTCTTGGGTGCTTCTTGAGGGAATCCGACAGGGTGCTTCCGTCCTGGATCGTATCTCGCAAATCGGATATGACACGTTTAAGCAACCTGTTAGAAGTCTGCTTATGCAAAACGGTCAAGGCCTTTAAAAGCGGGAGACCCGCCTCAAGCAGATCCGACAACTGCCTTGTAAAGATGCTTATATCGCGAATTGAGATTCTGGCAAACCTGAGAAATGGGTTCTTCTTAACGGCAGAATGGTCTGCGTCTTCCTGATGTATCGAGAAAGGGTAGAGCCCTTGGGATGTCAATATGTGCAAGGCTACATTTTTATTCTCGGCTTCTACGTAACCCGTTATCTCTTCTTTGGGACCTTTCTTAGCCCGATATGCGAACCTTGCCATTATAGCTTCCTGTCAAAATGATGATTAGTCCATGACAGACTATTCGATTGCTTCGGACTCGGTGACCCGCAATACTTCGGCGGGAGTAGTGAGTCCTCGTTTTATCTTCTCCCACCCGTCTTGCCTTAAAGTACGCATACCACTCTTGACGGCCTTCTCCTTTATGACATCGACGGATTTTCTACTCATAATCAAATTCCTAATCTCGCTGTCAATGGGTAATATCTCATATATAGCTGTCCGGCCTTTATAGCCGGTATGTTTGCATTCTTCGCAACCTTTACCTTCATAGAATGTCAACCCGGCCGATTTGCCAGCGCCTTCGATCCCCAATTCCCTAATGACCTCTTTCGAAGGTTTCAACTCGACCTTACATACGGGGCATATAAGACGCACCAACCTCTGGGCAACGAAACATTCCACGCTTGAAGAGACCAGATATGGCTCTATTCCCATATCTAGGAGTCGCGTGACCCCGCCTGCGGCGTCATTGGTGTGAAGGGTAGAAAATACCAAATGGCCCGTCAGGGCGACGCGGATGGTTATCTCGGCGGTCTCAAAATCCCTGACCTCTCCCACCATCATTATATCCGGATCGTGCCTAAGCATGCTCCTTAACCCTTGAGCAAACGTCAACCCTATCTGGGGTTGCACCTGCACCTGAGTAACACCCTTTATCTGATACTCTATCGGGTCTTCCGCGGTTATTATTTTTTTTTCGCTGGAATTGATCTTGTTCAAACAGGCGTAGAGAGTCGTAGTCTTACCGCTGCCTGTGGGACCCGTGACGAAGATGATACCATGCGGCTTTTTTATCAACTCCTCCATAAGAACCAGGTCCTTATCGAGAAGGCCCAGCGACCCAAGACTGAATCGCATGCTGGTGCTGAGAAGCCTGATATTTACGCTCTCGCCAAAAGGGGTCGGCAATATCGAAACCCTCAGGTCTAGTTCATCTCCGGCTACCTTAATTCTAATCCTTCCATCCTGTGGTAACCGACGTTCGGCTATGTTCAAATTTGACATAATTTTTATTCTGGAAATTATGGCGGATTGAAAATGTTTTATAGTCGGAGGTATGGTAGTATCGTAGAGGACCCCGTCTATTCGATACCTGACTTTCATCTCATCTTCATATGGCTCTATATGAATATCCGTAGCCCTGTCTTTATAAGCTTGAAGAAAGACCTGGTTGACGAATTTAATGATAGAGGCATCCTGAGCCATGTCCTCTATGTCTTCGGTCTTCGGCCCCTGTATGCTTAGGTCTTCTCTTGCCTCGGTCCCGGCCATCATCTTCTCTATTGTATCTGCCCCCACTCCGTAATATTTTCTTATGGCCTCGACTATATCGTCTTCGCTGGCCAGGACAGGTTTCGTATCATAACCAAGAAGCAGCTTGACATCATCCATTGTATGCACGTCCAACGGGTTTGTGACGGCTATCACCAGTACATCGTTCTCCATATCTACGGGAATAAGTTTATAATGGCTTGCGAATTTAGCAGGTACCTTTTCTATGATACCTGGCTGTATATTTCTGTTCTTCAGTTTAACGTATTCGACGCCCAACTGCTCAGCCAAGACCGACAATAAGCTATCCTGTGAGATGTATCCGAGTTTTACCAGAACGCTGCCAAGAAATCCGCCGGATTTTCTCTGCTCTTTCAAGCCCTCATCCAACTGGCGCGTATTTATCAATTGCTTCTGCACCAACAGGCGGCCTAAAAGTTTTTCATTTTGATACGCCATATCACCCCTCATTATATTATAGTGAATCCCTTTTAATCATGTTAAGTGTATCACAATATAAAGATAATTTCAATTAATTTTACACCTTTTATTCCAGTGAAATTAAAAATATGCGCAATTTAACCTGCAAAAACGGCAAGTAAATTTCAATAACAAATTTCTATTTACATCTAGGAAAATCTCATGTATATTATAATGTAATAATCAGGTGTGCTCAATTTCATTTTAAAAGCAGTAGAACGCAATATAATTCGAGTATCCCTACTATTTAAAGGGAAAATTCATGAAGAAAGTCAGAATATTACTCTTGTTTATAGTGTCTATAGGAACCTTCCTGGTAGTCTATTCTCCGCATTTTAATTATCCATTTCCCAGCCACATTGACGAATGGCACCACATATCGGAATCCATAAGACTTCAGACTGGAGAATATCACAGGGGGGTGTCGGCATACAGAATAGGTTTTCAAATATTCCTTTTTCTACTCTCAAAATTTAGCAACCTTGTGTTAATTTATCAATTCCTGCCGGCAAGCTGGTCGGTGCTATCCGGATTATTATTGTTCTATCTTGTTTACAAAAAGACGGATAAACAGTTCTTTACGGGGTTATTTGCGATGCTCTTCTTCGCGTCCTTAAAATCCAATGTAAATATAACCGGGCTGTGGTTCTTTACGCCGCTGACATTCTCAATACCGTTTATTTACCTTTATGTCTTCTTATACACGGAAGGTGCTGAAAAGCAAAAAAAGAGCTACATTGTTGCGAGTATTGCCATTATGTTGCTTCTCTTATTCACGCATGCAATAAGCGTGCTCTTCGCCGTACTTTTTCTCGGCATATACACATTCATGAATATTGAATATTTTAAAAAGGAACGCGTCTTTCTACTCTATTTTCTCATAGTGGCCGTCGCAGGGACTCTATTCTATAAGGTAATGACGCAATTGTCGTGGACCTCACTTATAAGCAATTTAATCAATTCGCTGCAGTTCAAATACGGCTGGGGTGTACTAGAGCTAAAGAACTCCTTCTATGAACTTTACAGTTTTGCGGGATATGTGTTCGCTGGTATCGGACTTCTCTTTGTCATAAAAGACAAGGGGCGGATAAAAAAATATTCCGCGTATGTTCTATGGCCGATTACCGTCATAGCTATGATATTTTTTTATAGAAAGACAAACGTGTCTTATCTGTCCCCCTACCAAAGGAATCTATATTATTACGCGATTAGCCTGCCTTTTTTAAGCGCCATGGGATTAACATACACGCTGAGTATTATTAAGGAAAAAATTTTGGACAAGATAAAACCTGCTCGGATAAAAACTGCTATACTTTATTCGGTCGTCTTCTCCGTATTGGTATCGAGCGTCGCCTTAGCAGCCTTTAAATCTTACTGGTATATACCTAAGAATATCGATCTATACCGGGTCATAAATAATGATGACTATCAAGCTATATTATTTCTATCTACCATTCCCGAAAAGGCTGTCGTAATGGCAGTGCCGAGCATGTCGGTAGCCATCTATCCGATTTCTCAGCACAATCCGGTAGCCACATTCTTCTTTTATGGAAACAGAAAAGACGCTGAGCTATTCTTCAGGGCTGATAATTGCGACGTCAGAGAAAAACTTATTGACAAGCATAATGTGAAATATGTATTGTCATCATTCCCCATGGAATGCGGGTGGAAGCTTATTTATGACATGAAAAGATATATTTATGAAGTCAAATAGTCTTGCGACATAACCGTTATTAAATAGGTTAATATGAAGATGGGTATTACAAATAAAGAACCTGAAATAAGTATAATACTCCCCTGCCTCAATGAAGAGGAATCTCTAGGTCTATGTTTGGACAAAATCCGGGAGGTAGTGGCCAAAAACGGACTAGATGTCGAAATAATCGTAGTCGACAATGGCTCGACGGATTTGAGCTGTAAAATAGCCATGGAAAAAAAGGCCAGTCTTATTTCCGAGCCGGAACAAGGTTACGGGGCCGCTTACCTCAGGGGCTTTGCAGAGGCAAGAGGTAAATATATATTCATAGCGGACTCGGACGGCAGTTATGACTTCGGGGAAATCCCGAGCTTCATAAATCAATTGAAGGCTGGCTATGATTTCATAATTGGCAACAGGTTCAAGGGACATATTGAAAAAGGAGCCATGCCTCTCCTGCGAAGATATATAGGTAATCCTATTCTATCGGGATTATTGAGGATCTTCTTCAGGACGGATATACACGACAGCCAGTGCGGCATGAGGGCCTTTACAAAGGATGTCCTAAATAAACTGAGCCTCAAGGCCACCGGCATGGAGTTCGCCTCCGAGATG
>JAFGFD010000160.1 GCA_016931215.1 Candidatus Omnitrophota bacterium | reverse complement strand
GTTATTAAACAAAAGATGTGCAAAAGCCCAGTGAACTCAGAGCAACCGCACAATCTTTTCAATGTTCTTCTTGAGCGAGTATTCTTCCTTAAATTTGTCGATTTCATCATCGCTGGGCTTTCTCTTCCTATCGAGTTCCCTTGCCAGCTTTTCGGCATCTATATCCAGCGTCTTTAGGCAGACTCCGTACTCTGATTGTTTCACTATATCCGAAAAATCTCCTACATTGTCGGATATGACTATCTTATTCTTTGTAACAAGATATTCTCCGAATTTAGTAGGTGAAGCCACATTGTTGACAATGTCATCATTTCTCAGAAGAAGGCATATATCGGAAGCATTCAGATATCCGTTTATCTCATCTGTGGGCGCGGATATAATTCTCGTTCTATCTGCCGGAATAGCGTATCTCTGCCGATACCTTTCGGCTAATTTTCGGTCGAGGGTCAAAATCAAAAACCTATATCCCGATAAACCACTCATGCCCTTCATAAGCCTAAAAATCGAATCTGCCTCTTGCCATCTCTTCATAGACCCGCAAAAAGTAACTATCGTATCGGAATCGCCGTAGGGCAATCTCTTTTTATACTCTCTTCTTAAATCATCCTTGTAAAAAAAACGGGATTCATCTACTGCTGAGGGCAATACCAAAAAAGGTCTTCTGCCCACATGGTATATCCGACTTAGATAGCCGCGAAATCGCTCTGATACCGCGGAGAAAGAGTCCGCGTGCTCGAATATCCGCTTCTCAAAAACCTTTGCGCATAAAAATAATGCTAACCTGACTATAAAAGGCACTCCGCTGTATAATAAATTCTCTTGAGGTACGACTCCTTTAAAATCTACGTGCAGATGCACATTCGGCAATTCCGTCTTTACGGCTGCACCCAAAAGACCTGCATAATAATTCTGACAAAGGAGAAAGGTCCTTTTTTCGATATTTATAATATTCTTAATCTTTTCTATTTGAAATCTTGCGGCCAGAGGTCCTTTGTTTTTAAAAAGAGTTACGTTCTCCTCGCCCAGTATGGTTTTTAATCGCGCTAGTCGTTTATCGATTACCCCTTTCTTGGTCATATCCATTTTTTTATCCGAAAAAGAGAATAACGCTATATCCGAAAGGCGTCCTTTAAGGGCCTCGGCTAAAGATATAACGTGAGATTCATATGCGCCGCTGGAAATTGACGAACTCGTAATTATAACCATCAAATTGCATCTACCCATCAAATAACACCTATTGAGTACATTTAGAGTCTGGAAACATCACCATAAATCGTATTGTAGATTTTATAATATGCGTCTGCTACCTTGCCCCAACTCATCTCTAAAGCAATCTCTCTGGACCTATCGCCCATTTTCTGAATCATATCTCTGTTCTTTATAAAATCCAGTATCTGCCGTGCAAGACCCTCATGATCTCCCTTATGAATAATGAAGCCATTGCCGTCTATCAGGCCGCCGGCACCGCCGGTATCTGTTGTTATTACCGGCAGGCCGCACGACATCGATTCAAGCACAGAATTGTTCATCCCTTCGTTGAAGGACGGCGATATAAAGAGGTCGCTTTCGCGATAGACCCTGTCTATCTCCCGATGCGGAACATATCCCCTGAATTCTACCTTAGAAGAAATGCCTAAATCTCTAGTAAGTTTTATTAAGCTGAGCTTCTGATCACCGTCTCCCACAACCACTAACCTAATGTCATATTCGCCCAAAATGCCGATCGCCCTCAGGAGGCAATCTATCCCCTTTCTCTTTATCAGGCGCGAAACGCAGAGTAGGCGCAGGGTTTTGCTCTCAGTTCGCGCTGGTCTAAATTGATCGACATCGACGCCATTCGCTATGACATCTATATCTTGAGATGGCGATGTCCTCAAGGCAAGTTTCTTAAGGTCGTCCGAATTCGCGATAACACTTGCAGCCCTTTTCCAAATAGTTCTACTCATGTATTTAAAGAAGAGTGTGTCAAAATAATAGAACCTCTGATTGTAGAAAGGGACGTCGGATCCCCTGAGGGAGACCAGATAGGGCGTCTTTAGCTTCATAGCAATAAAACCACAAGGGATACCAAAAAAAGCGTGACACAAATGGTAGGATCTCCTGCTTAAAAGATTCTTACAGAATTTATAGCTCTTGTATGCATACGTCAAAAGCTCTCTATTCGTCTGATAATGCAGGTTGCTCGACTTTTCTATTTCTAGAAAATATATGCGGATATTGCGAGAGAAAGCCTCCTCCCTGTAATCGCCCGCGGATGATGTAATAAGCTCTATGTTCACGTCACCGTACCGGGAAAACTCTTTAAGCAAATAGAATGTGGCATTCCCGGCACCTCCTCCTAATGGAGGATATTCATAATTGAGCATCAACACATTCATAGACTGTCGGCTTAAATTTGTTCCTTAATGATATATGTCGGGTTCTTTCGGCTTTCATGATAAATTCTCGACATCATCTCGCCCAAAAGACCCATCATGATGAACTGTATACCCACTACAAGCAATAGAATCGTCAAATAGAGAAAGGGGTTGCCGGTCATATCCTCGCCTTTGAATAATTTCATTGCTATAACAGATATGCCGGATATGAAGCTGAATATCAATGATATAAAACCCCATAATCCGAAAAGTTGAATGGGTTTAGTTGAAAAACTCAGCAGAAATTTAACTGTAACAAGATCCAGTATTACCTTACTCGTCCTGGAGAGGCCATATTTTGTCTTCCCGTGGATTCGAGCCCTGTGGTTGACCGGTATTTCGGCTATAGTTATGCCGTTCCAACTCGCGAGGGCGGGTAAGAATCTATGCATCTCACCATACAAATTGATATTCTTGACTGCCTCCCTCTTGTAGGCCTTTAAAGTACAGCCGTAATCATGAAGGCGGACACCCGTAATAAAAGATATTAGACCGTTTGCAATGTGACTGGGTATATTCTTGGTGAACAGGGGATCCTTTCTCTTCTTTCGCCATCCGCTTACAAGATCATAACCCTCCTTCATCTTCTTTAATAAGTTGGGTATATCTCGAGGGTCATTTTGAAGATCGCCGTCCATGGTAACTAAAACCTCGCCCTCTGCTTTACTGAATCCCGCTGCCAACGCCGCAGTCTGTCCGTAATTACGGCCGAACCGAATAACCTTGACGTCTCTGTCTTTTGCGGATATAGACTTCAAGACTTCTTGACTTGTGTCGGTGCTGCCGTCGTTGACAAAAATAATCTCGTGACCCCCGGTGAGCGTCTTTAGCACTTCTTTAAGCTCGGCATACAGTATCTCCAGATTCTTCTCTTCGTTATAAACAGGAACTATGCAGGATATCGCGGGCATAAAAACCTCCTGTATTGGCTCATAGCTCATAGCTGATGGCTGATAGCGAAAAGCCAACTCTTCAAACCTATAAGCCATGAGCTAAGAGCTATGAGCTATTAAATATATATCTCGGCGGGTTTTTCAATGTTTGTAACTGCCAAATTTTTGTCGATTTTTCTGAGGATCCCTTTAAGCACTTTAGCGGGTCCTATCTCATAATACTCTATAATACCTTCTTCCACCATTCTTCTGATAGACCTTTCCCACAGAGTCCTATGATTAACCTGTAAAGTGAGATTCTCTTTTATGGCTTGAGCGTCGCTTACATATTCGGCAGTTACATTGCTGATAAACGGAATTTTAGGGGTTTTGATTGTCGTCTTAAGCAATTCCTGTCTCAATTTATCGCTTGCGCTGTTCATCAGAGACGAATGAAAGGGTCCGCTTACTTTTAGCGGAATACATTTCGATGCGCCGGAAGCTTTGGCGAGCTCAACCGTTTTTCTGACGGCCTCATCGCTTCCCGATATAACGACCTGGCCCGGAGAATTAAGATTCGCGACTTCGCTGCCGCCTTCCCGCGCAATCTCTTCTACCCTCTCCGTCTCGAGACCTATGATGGCGGCCATGGTCCCCGGATTTTCTTTCGACGCCTCTTCCATAAATTGTCCTCTGAGTCGTACCAACCTTACGGCATCCTCAAAAGATATGGACTCGGAGCACACTAACGCGGAGTATTCGCCTAAACTTAGACCTGCACACG
>JAFGFD010000159.1 GCA_016931215.1 Candidatus Omnitrophota bacterium | reverse complement strand
GTAAGGTAAAAGAGGGAAGCTCGTCATATTACATCATGAATCCCGGCTCGGTGGCGAAGGGAGACGTCTCTTTTGTAGCGCAAAATAGCGCGTCTTTATCAATGCAAAAAACTATTCCTGATTTCTGGAGAGATCAATGGTCACGCGTTCCATCGCATCATATTGATTCGAACGGGTGGTTTGGTGTTGCTGAATATCCATTAGTTGTGCGTAACTTTATACTTAAAAATAGCGAGGCACAGGCAAAAGATAAAAAGAGCAAAGTTAGAATCATCGACTTGGGATGCGGTGCCAACCTTTATATACCCAGAAAAATCCATGATTTCTTTATGAGTAAGGGCATAAAGGCTGAAATTCATGGATTAGATCCCGCCAGAGAAGAAGATGTGAGGCGTTTGTCCACATATCAAGATATAATCTATCATACTGGACGAATGGAAGAGCCGACAATGATAGAAGGCAATTCCATGGATATTGTCGTTTCAACTTTTGCGTTAGATTACACGGATATGCGGGCATCTTTGGAACAAATCAACAAGATGCTTTCCGCAAATGGCCGTGCCCTATTAGTCCTTCATCATCCAGAATCAGATTCCATTAAGCATGTCCGCGAATATTTATATGAAATTAAGGATGCGCACAAATATTTGAAACAATATTTGGAATTTTTGACTAAGAAAACGACAGAAACATATTATATGACATCCGACTTGGCGAGAATTGCGCGTTCGACCAGCATATATCAACTCTATCTTACTCAGATTGTGGATAAAATTAACAAATATACATATGGCGATACCAATGGCAAGCAGTCTAAGGCAGAATTGATTAACGAAGTTAAGGAAGCCATAGATATCGTTAATGCTGAAATATCGTCCTGCGATTGTTTATTATCAAATTTATTTATAAATGACGAAGATGCTAAGAGGTTTTTTGTCGGTCAGGGTTATGAACCGGAAATTTTTGTATTAAATGAAACTAAGGACTATGACGGGGACGGCTATTTTGAAGTTCCGGAAGCCTACGGAGTTATTCTCACCAAAAAGCACAAAGGTTCATGCGCCGATATGCTAAATTCCATCATCGGAGACGACACGCTCCTGGGAAAGGCCCTCGCCGAAGATATCGATATAGAAAAAGAGCTTAAACCGGTAAGGAGTAGTCTTAAAAATCCCGATCAGCCATATTCGGATACCACAATATATTACAGGGAAATAGATCCGTTAATAGAATTAGGTATACTCGTGCAGGCGTCAGATGGCAAGATAAAATTTTCTGATATGATGACAAAACCCGGCAATAAAGGCCCGCCCGATAAAGAATACACCAAAAATCTCATCAGGCAGATAACCGAGATCGAATACCCTGTAGGCATAAAAGGCGAAGCCAAGAATAAACCTTTCTACCGCGGCGAAATCCCTTCCGAGATACGTCCTGCGCTAAAAAAGCTCGTCATGCAAATCGCGCACTTAAATAAACCCGCCGCGACAGAGAGCGAGAGCGAAATTAACCGGGGCGGCGGCAGGATATCCCCGTACGCCACCAAATCCCATGCGGAATTGACTCCCGCTGAGCAGGTCGTATGGTTTACCATGGAATGTCCCCATGACGACCCAGAAATTCAGCCTTTTGATGGCGATAGTTTTCCACTTGAAACGGACAAGGGGGGAGCTATTAATTTTGGAAGTTTAAAGTATTGGAAAAGCAATAGTCATAATCTGAACATTACACTTTATAAACTTCCCGAATACGAAGTTAAGTTCGTAACGGTAGAAAAGACGTTTTTCCGCGGAGAGTGGCATCTGTTGATCGATGCCCATTGTTCATACTATGGCAAGCTCGTCTATTCTTTTACCCCGCAAAAGACATTAAGAAGGGTAAGGCTTCTTCCGGGAGAGGAAGCGTCTCCTTTTGTAAGTAGTTCAAAAATAAAAATCCCCGGAAAGCAGCATGCAAGAATTCAGGCGCTACCTGTAGCCGATACCCCGGTGAGCGACACAATAGAGCCAACCATAGATCTTCAACCCCGGCGCGTATTAAATATCGACAAAAGATTTGCTGATTTTGAAAATAAAGATCTGGTAGGAATGATAATAAATAAGGCCGCACTAAGCGATGAGGAATTACGATTTATTGATTTGCGTTATACGCAAGGCATGACTTTAGAGAAAATCGGATATGCATTAAATCTGAAGGGTGACAAGGGTGAGAATAAGAGAGAAGCTGCCCGCCATATGAAAAACAAGATTTTAGAAAAATTACGACAGGCAGGAGCCCGGCTTGGTTTTAAGACGGATTATGTTCAAGATATTTTCGTTTGCCATTTCAACGCCCCGGCCCTGATAGAAGATATATCAACAGAGGACCAGCAGGATATATCGGAGCAGAACGCCCTTCCGCAGGCACAATCCCCGTCGGTAAGGACTGTTTCAGATGAATTGAGAAGTATCTCGGAGGCCGTCTCAGACGCTGAAAGGATACACAGGAAAAACCTTGACAATCCTCCGAATATAGCCGAGAAGACGATCCTTTGCCACATCATCACGGAGTCCATAGTACCTGTTGAACAACGGAATACGTTAAAGGTGATGGTCGAGCAGGAGATGAATAAGCCAATGGCAAAAGGCATGGAATACCGGGAAAGGGTGGTCTGCCTATCAGGCGCCAACGCGGACAATCTGAAAGAGTTTATCAGGGACCTGCGGGGCGAGATGCAGAAGAGGACGGATGAGTACAGAAGATCGGGCTACACCAGCGTCCAGTTTGACGTTGCCTGCCCGAACACCAGGCTTGTGAGCGCGATCCTTAACGAGGTGGGGATAAAGGCGCTCGCCTTTGAACCCTATAGAGGCGGCGAGTTCAGCGTCGTGCAGATCGAAGGTATCATGCTGGCGCTGAGGGCGTTACGTTCCTGCGACATAAAGAGATTGAAGGCGGCCTTCGCCTTTCTCGCTGGGGGTATATTATCTGCGCAACAATCGGCCATAGAAGATATCAATGAGTTTATCCAGAAAGTGACCTTCATCCTGCCTGCCGCGAAGATAGAAGATACCGATGACCTCGCGAAAATAAACAACCTCATAGCTACCAATATCAGAAACGCCGCGTAATATTGCCTCAAAAACTCAATATAATTGACTTATTGATTAAAATCCCCTC
>JAFGFD010000158.1 GCA_016931215.1 Candidatus Omnitrophota bacterium | reverse complement strand
CGGATAACGCCAACCGCAGACGAAGTCATACCCCTTCTCCAATTCACTGACAAGATTTGGTATATCGGCCGGGTCATTCTGCATGTCTCCGTCCATAGATACCACGGTATCACCTTCGGCCCTCTCAAATCCGAGGCGCATCGCCTTTGTTTGCCCCACTCTTTCAGGAGAATCGACTATAATCACATTCGGATCATTCGTTCTTATATCCTTCAAGGTCGGAAGAGTGGCATCCGTAGAACCGTCATTTACGAAGATCATCTCATATGCCCCCCCCATGTTATCCATTACCTTTTTTATCGATGCGTATAAAGGCCTTACGGATTTTTCCTCATTGTAAAAAGGTACGACTATCGAATATTTTCTGTCCGACATGTCTCTATCGATCCTTTCTATTAGTGACTACATAAATCTCATTCTGAAAAATTTCCCTGAAGGAGGTCTTTCCCGCCGCTCTTAAGCTCTCCAGAAGTTCCCCGTCGAATCTGATCCTCCTCTTCCAGACATAATATCTGTCAATCACATAGACCCTATCTTTGATATCCTGTGGCACAAATACCTCGAAGTCTTTCCTTTTGATCACGCAGAACACCCTATTAGCGCCCTCCAGAAATTTGATAAGCCTATTTGCCGTGTCGAGATTAGGGGTGCCATCGTCGTAATACATCGCCTTTACGTTTTCAACCGGGACATCAAAGAATGCCTGTAGTTCCTCCGGTATTATTCCATGAGACCCTATGCCTATCTTATCCCCTTTTTCATGATATATCCTGATGTGGTCTGCTGCCCGTTCCATCTTATTGGAAAGAAGCCCCAAAGGCTGTGAGAAAGTAAAAGATATATATGTAATAGATAGAGCCAATGCCAGTGTAACGGGCATGATTAGGCGCTCTTTCGAATCGTATCCTACCAGCAGAAGAAAAGGCACGATAACCAAAAACGCCTTCCATAAAGGTATAACTGCACCGTCCGTCAAATAGTCAGAAAGAACAAAAAGAATCGTAAATAAGACAAGCCCCGTGAGCGCCATATAATAAGGCGCTTTAAATCCGGGCCGGCGGAAGAACGTCTTATCGGCCAAAACGCGCTCAAATAAAATGGCCGTATAACAAGCAAACGGCACCGATAGCGCGAGAAGATAATGCGTCCTCCTTTCGGGTATAAGCGAAAAAAAGATGATGACGGTCAAAAACCAGATAATTAAAAAAAGGTGTATATCCTTCCTCTTGTCCTGGCCGCCTCGTAGATTGGATGAGAGTAATCTGGCGCTCTCCGCGACCGCGATAGGCATAAACAGAGAGTACGGAAGGAATTTTATAAATAAATTATAGATATAGAAACAAAGGTTCTTAAAGAAGCAAGCGACAAAGTTCACACCCTGTCCGTATCCGATGCGCTGGAGGACTTCCCTGGTCCATACGTGCTCTGCGTAGCTACTGCCGTGGGTTCTGAAAATAAAATAGAACCAAGGCGCTACGAGTACCAAGAAAATTAAAATACCGAGACTTGCCTCTTTAAAAGTGAAGACCTTCTCTTTATATATCAAAGAAAATAGACCGATTACAAGGATCGGTAAGATTATTCCTACGAAGCCTTTTGCTAAAAATGCCATGGCCAAAGACACAAACATAAACAACCGGCTTAACTTGTCCGCTTTTTGCTTATGGGCCTTAAAAAAACAGAATAGGGCCAGACTCAAAAAAAAGAGCAAGGTCATATCCGGTAAACTTAGGCGCGCGTATCTGTAGTACAAAGGTATCGTGGCCAAAAACAAAGCTGCCAAAAGACCCATTCTCTTACTGCCAAAAAACATATCGGCTATAACAAAGATCAAAACACACAATAGAGACCCAAAGATAATGGATACCAACCTAGCTGAGAACCAATTCACTCCGAAGATCTTAAAAGACAGGAGTACCAGCCAGTAAAATAGTATGGGTTTCTGAAATCTCTCCACCCCCATATACCTGGGGGTCACCAAATCGCTTGTCTCAAGCATCTCCTTGGCGCTTTCAAAATAGAAATTTTCGTCGCCCTTAAACTCAAGGCTCAGCCTCCCCGCCCCGAACGAAAATAGTGTCAGGGAGAAAATAAGAATCGATACGACGTACGTCATCGTTTTCATCGTTACATCAACTCTTTTTTGACCTGATGTGCACCAGAGCGCCGGCGAACGCGGAAAGCAAAAACGCCTCGCCCAAAAGTTTCATAGAGTCTTCTATCATCCTCCCGACATCACATTTATGCACAAGATCTCCGTTAGAAAACTCAGTGATAACAAACTCCATAAATGTCTCGAAATTATTCGTTATGTAGTCCATGCAGAACATTATAAAGAAAAAAACCATGCCGACCCCTATAAGGCTGAGCATGTAAGGACGTCTTCTAAATTCCGCTATAAATTCTTTTATAAAAAATATGGCTATCAACCCGTAGAGAAAGACGATAAAATCGTCTATATGGTCGGACCAGGAAGTGACTCTCATGCTAAAAACAAAGTGAATCAGCTTGTCAAGATTTTCATGTATAGAAAATATCTCATCGAAGGCCAAAAATAGAAATCCCCACCCGGAAATGTAGAACGGCCTGGATGCTGGATTTAGGTACAATCGCGTAGTCCGCTCTTTGCCCAATGCCTTCGATGCGGCGAAAGCCGCAAATGCCGTCGCAGAAAGCTGAAACAGGGAATATAGCGTTACAAGCCTAAGTCCGGCAAAATGGTAAAAAAAAGGGCCTGTCCTCCATGCAATAAGCAATACCAGCGTTACATAAAGCAAGGCCAGAACGATTATTCTGGATATGCTGCGTCTTTGATCTTCCATTATTTCTCCTCTCATGAGCAAAAAAAACGAAATACATATATCGTTTTTAGCGAGCGGCTTGAGATTTATGTTTTTCGCTTTTGAACAAACCTATCTAATTTTTCTTATTCGTCAAAAGATACATCTCGTGCCTCAACACATCCTTTAAAATGTCCTCTTCGCCTTTCAGTATCTGCAATATTACCTCTTTGCTGAAACTTCTCTTCAACCTTGTCTTCCAGGTCACTCTCCTGTCGATAATCCTGAGCTCAGGTTTTAAGCTATCTGGAACGATATTTTCGTAGTCCTCTTTGGACATGACTAGATAGATATTATCGCCTGACTTAACGAATTTTTCTATTCTACTTATGTGGATAGGGACCGCTTCCGGAGCCCTCCATTTGATATTAACCTCTTCGATGTTGCGGTCGAGGTATATGCTCAGACGCTGCTGGCTTATATTGACGCTTCCCACTCCTACTCTATCCTCTTCCTTTAGATCTTCTTGGATCTCCTGCGCCATGATCCCCAGGGCATTATCGTTAAGTAACGGGATCGCTCTTCCGACCAAAAATGCCAGAAATATAGCCATTGCAACAGGCATTGCTATAAGCGCGCCTTTACCCGACCGCTTTACGTAAGGGACTATTAGAATAAGAGGCGCTAAAAGAACAAGGTATTCATAAATATGCACCTCATTGGGATAGATGTGCATCATCGTGTACAATAGTCCCGCTATGACTACCGCGTAAATCACGGTGATCGAAAAATAGATGGCCTTAAAACTTATGCTCTTGAACTGTATCTGTTTCTCCTCGAGGTTCACCAGGTATCTTGATATTATCAGCGCGCAGGCAGGAGCTAACGGCAGCATATAATGGTATTCCTTGATGGAGACCAATGAAAAGAAAACGAATATCCCGAAGAAATAGCTTAGTATAAGCTTATATGAATCTTTCTCTCTCGAATACGTGTTCTTGCTTTTAAACGCATCGAAAATAGCAGCGGGTAAAAAAAGCGAATGCGGGGCGAACCAGATTATTACAACGGGTACATAGTATAATATTCTTTTGAAATAGACAACCATAAACGAAAACCCTCTTTCGTTGTTCGGAGCGTAAAAAAGTCTCTTCAAGGTTTCGACCAAAAATATATGGCTCATGTATTTATCGCCGTGAAGTTTCAGCATCACTATATACCACGGCAGGCCTAT
>JAFGFD010000157.1 GCA_016931215.1 Candidatus Omnitrophota bacterium | reverse complement strand
TACAAATATTAGGGACAAGCTGGGTATGTCATATTCAATCGGATCTGTATTTACCCCGGGCCTGGAACCGGGCTGCTATATTTTTTATTCCCTCGTTTCGCGCGAAAATATAGACACGGTCAAAAAGGCGATGCTATCGGAGATAAAAAAACTGAGAAGTGAACTCGTCGGAAGCAAAGAACTGGAGTCGGCAAAAGCGGAGCTCTTTACGGCTCAAATGGTAAATTTGCAGACAAATTCAAATTTCGGCGTACGAATAGCTTTGGATGAGCTATACGGATTAGGGTTCGACAGCTATAGGAATTTCAAGGATAAGATGGATGCGGTGAGCGCCGATAAGATCCGGAACATCACAAAAACATATCTTGACCCGGACAAAGGGATGACATTGATAATAGAAGGAACCAAGTAAAAGATAAAATAGAATTATGTCCGTCAATACAATGCTCTAATATTATGTTCGGTATTTCGACTTCATGGAGATCGCATATGCACGATAATGCGTATTCCATGTTAAAAGAGATCAAAGATCTTGGTTTTGAACACGTGGAGCTCAATTTCTCGTTGAGCAAGCGGATTGTAGATCAAACTATCGAGTTGGTACGAGACGGTTTCATAAGGGTCTTGAGCACGCATAATTTCTGCCCTCTGCCCGAGGGCGTCGACATCAGCAAGGCCTCTCCCGAGTACTATTCCTTGGCCAGTCCTGGAGACCATGAGAGGATGCTCGCTTTAGACAACACAAAGCGCACTATAGATACGGCGTGCTCTTTGGGGGCAAAGGCGGTGGTCGTACACGCAGGCAGGACCTCTATAAAAGACAGGACCAGAGAGCTTGCCAGGGAGATCGAACAGGGGCGCGACACAACTGCTCTCTTGACGGCGATAAAGAGGGAGCGTGAGAAAGAATTAAAAAAAGGGTATCTCGACTATCTGCTAAAAAGCTTAGAGATACTTTCTTCTTTTTCCAAAAGCTACAATGTAAAAATCGGACTTGAAAACAGGTTTTATTACAAAGAGATTCCTTCAATGGAAGAATTTGAAATCATCTTCTCTTATTTCGGCAAAGATTCAAATATTTACTATTGGCATGATACCGGCCATGCGCAAGTCTTCGATAACCTGAATCTTGCTCTACATAAAGATTATCTTAGCAGGTTTGCGGACAGACTCATTGGCATGCACCTTCACGACGTAAAAGATACTATAGACGACCATAATGCACCTCTCAAAGGAAAGATGGATTTTTCTCAGTTTTCAAAGTATCTAAGCGGGGGTGATGTTTTGAAGATTCTGGAAGTACACGCGAAGGCGACGGGGGATGATATAAGAAAAGGTATGGAGCATCTCAAGAAGCTGTATGGTAATTGACCTAAGTAAGTGTCTTACCGATTTTTGCAGCTCGCACCGTATTAACTCCAATTTAAGGAGGTTAAAATGCCGACAAGGACACCCGTAGTAGCCGGACAATTTTATCCGAGCAGAAAGATGAGTCTTGAAAAAGAACTTTCGAATCTAACCAAGAAAAGTCAAATTCGTGAAAAGGTTTATGGTGCAATCGTCCCTCACGCAGGCTATGTGTATTCGGGTGGCGTAGCCGGTGAGGTCTTTTCGAGGTTAGCGCCCAGTGAATTATACGTAATATTAGGCCCGAATCACACCGGCAGAGGCAAGGCGTTCAGCGTATTCAGCGAAGGTGATTGGGATACCCCTTTGGGATCCGTCGAAATAGACAGCGATTTCGCCGCCTACCTGATAAGTAATTCCTCATTATACAAGAAAGACTCGTCCGCTCATAGTCTGGAGCACTCGATAGAGGTGCAGCTGCCGTTTCTCCAGCATCTCATGAAAGATTTTAAGATACTCCCAATCTGCGTAGGTGGTGCGGATCTTGAAGATTTGAAAAGGGCTTCTTCCGAGCTTGCAAAAGCGTTACAAGACTCGAAGAAGAATGTCACGATAATAGCCTCGACGGACATGACTCATTACGAACCGCATAATGTGGCCAAGGCAAAGGACATGGAAGCGCTCACGGCCATACTTAAAATGGACGAAGACGGCCTATGGAAAAAGGTCAACGAGATGAACATATCAATGTGCGGAATAGCCCCCGTAATAATGATGCTTCGCGCGGCGAAGAACCTGGGGGCCAAGTCGGCTGAGCTGGTGGACTATAAGACAAGCGGCGATACATCGGGCGATTATTCTTCAGTCGTAGGTTACGCAGGCGTGTTGATAAAATAATTTCTTAAGCACTCCTGTCAAAATAAGGTCGAAAGGGTGGAGGGCGTAAAATGAGCTTGATGGAGGATCTTTTATCCTTTTTCCAAAAAAAAAGATCGGCTTTGGTGTTGGGCGGTGGGTCAGCAAGGGGGCTTGCGCATATAGGCGTGCTAAAAATACTGCAAAGGGAGAATATAAACTTTGATCTTGTCGTCGGAACCAGCATCGGAGCCTTTATAGGCGCTTTTTACGCCCTGGGGGAGGATATTAGAAAAGCGGAGACGATGAGCGCGTCCTTCAACCCGCGCGAAAATCTGGACATAATGATACCTCCTACAATGGGGCTTATAAAAGGAGACCGCATATACAAGGTTATAAAAGATTTTGTGGGAGAGAAACAATTCTCCGACACTAAAATACCGATGGTCATAGTCTCGACCGATATAGAAAAAGGCGAAGAAGTCATATTCACAAATGGTTCTCTCGCGGACGCAATACGCGTAAGCTGTTCTTATCCCGGCATCTTCGCGCCAAAGAGGATAAATAACCGCCTTCTGGTGGACGGCGCAATAATGAACAATGTCCCCGTAAGCGTCGCAAGAAAACTTGGTGCCGACTTGGTGTTGGCGGTCGACGTCGGCTACTGCGTCCAAGTCTCCTCTATAAAGAGCATATTCGGCGTAATACTTCAGGCCTTCCAGATAACCGGGGAGGCTCTGAGCCAATACCAGGTAATGCATGCCGATATCGCAATAAGGCCGGATTTGGGGGCGATCAACCAGCTCGATTTTGACAGCGGCAAACTCGCCATAGAGAAGGGCGAGATCGCCGCTCTCGAAAAGATAAAGGAGATAAAGAAAAAAATCGGATCCAGACAGGCCAAAAATGGCATAGCTTTGAACCCTAAAAAATAATAGATAGAAAGGAAAAATAATGGACCAAAACCAAGGTAACAACAAGATGTCTCCTACATTCAGTCTCTTTCTTTCAAGCCTATCCATGCAAACACTCATATTTCTCGGTGAGATTGACAACCCTATAACCCATAAAAAAGATGAGAACCTGGACCAGGCCAAGTTTATAATAGACACCCTTACGATGCTTAAGGAAAAGACCAAGGGCAACCTCACGGACCACGAAAACCAGATGATAGATAACATCCTGTATGAGCTTCGAATGAAATACACCGCAAAAACAGGAAAGTTGTAACGACATGAACCCAGTCATTATCTTGGCCGTAGCAGTTTCATTATTGGGTCTTATAGCGTTCGTAGCGCATTTTGGATTATATTTCTCAAGGCACATGAAGGACATGGGCCGAGAACTGACCGAAAACCTGAAGCATCTCAACGAAAACCTAAATGCCCATCTGAGAGACAGCCTAAGACTAATAAATGAAACGAATATGAACATAGGGGATAGACTGGACAGTGCAACCAGGGTCGTGGGGGATGTCAAAGAACATCTTGGAAAACTGGAAAAGTCGAATCAGCGCCTCTACGAGATAGGAAAGGACATATCCAGTCTACAAGACCTCCTGCGCGCCCCAAAGATACGCGGCGGAATAGGGGAGTACATCTTGGAAGATCTCCTAAAACAGATATTGCCGCGTGATTACTATATTCTACAATATGAATTCAGAAACAAAGAAAGGGTAGATGCCGCGATAAGGTTCGGACAGGGCATAGTGCCTGTCGACGCAAAATTTCCATTGGAAAATTTCAAGAGGATCATAGAGACAGACGACGAGAAAATTCGCTTAAATGCCAAAAAAAGTTTTGTCTCCGACGTCAAAGGTCATATAAAGAAAATATCTGACAAATACATTGTCCCCGACGAAGGTACCTTCGATTTCGCATTGATGTATATACCGGCCGAAAACGTCTACTACGAGACCATCATTAAAGATGAAAATATCGGCGAGGAGTCAGGTGTATTTCAATACGCTATTAACAAGAAAGTAATCCCGGTCTCTCCTAACAGCTTTTACGCATATCTCAAAGTGATACTACTGGGCCTGAAGGGAATGGCTATTGAAAAGAGCGCAAAGGAGATATTATTTAACATCTCCCACTTAAGGGGAGGCCTTGATAAATTTTCCTCGGATTTCGTAAAAGTGGGTAAGCACCTCGATAACGCAAAGACAAGTTTCCTGGAAAGCGAAAAGAAACTTATCAAGTTTAGCGACAAGCTGACGCATATAGAGTCACTCGAAAAGAGCGAAAGTAAAGTGGAGCGTATCGAAGAATGAAAACGGCTCGAGCCCTTATCTTGAGATTGGCGATTAGTGCTTGCCTTATGGCCTTACTCTTACATATGGCCAGAGGCAGCATACCCAAGATGCGCAACGCCATATTAAGCCTTTCGCCCTACATCTTTCTGGTCGGTATAGCATTATTTCTGATATCATTATTTATTATATCGATTAGACTGAAGATACTACTGAACACGCAAGGCATATCGTGTAACATTGCGTATATTGTAAAAATTAATTTAATAAGTCATTTTTTCTCGAGTTTTTTGCCTACCTCGGCAGGGGGTGATATAGTAAAGGCATTTTATATAGCAAGGTCAAGCAATTCTCCCCTCAAGTCCTACACTATTGTTTTCCTGGACAGGTTTATTGGGATGTTCACGATATTTTTAATAGGCTCCGCGTCTCTCTTTTACTTAAGAGAAAACTCGAATTTAAGCTTCAACTGGCTGCTGCCCGGCCTGCTTATCATAAGCGTTATATTAATAATACTGTTGTTCAACAAGCGCATCGCGAAGATTTTTTCGGGTCTCATAATCCCCTTACTCCCTCATAGAGTCGTCAATATGTTGGGTAAAATTTATAACGCAGTCTACAGTATCAAAGAATTCAAGACTAAAATGACCGTGGTCATAATACTTTCTATTGTCGCCCAAATCGTATGTTTTTCAGCCATTTGCTT
>JAFGFD010000156.1 GCA_016931215.1 Candidatus Omnitrophota bacterium | reverse complement strand
GCAGGGAATGACTTTATCGTAATCGACGACTGCGACGGCAGGCTGAAGAGAGACGTCAGGGATCTGTCTAAATTGACAAGATACCTCTGCATGCGTAAGCGTTCTATAGGAAGCGACGGATTATTATTGATCGAGAGATCTGATATTGCCGACATAAAGATGAGGGTCTTCAACCCTGACGGAGGAGAAGTTTCGATGTGCGGCAATGGCTCGCGTTGCGTAGCTTATTTTGCCGTTATAAAAGGGTTGGCGCCAAAGCAGCTCACAATCGAGACCCGGGCGGGGAAGCTTAACGCTACGGTAGTAGATAGAGCTGCAAAGATCGCGATGACGCCTCCAAGGGGACTTAGGATAAATTTCTATTTAAAGGTAAAAGGAAAAGCTATGAGAGTCAGTTTCGTCGATACGGGCGTGCCGCACGTCGTATGCATAGAAGATGATATTGAAAGTATAGACGTACAGGGTCTCGGAAGGGAGATCAGGCGGCATAAAATATTTGCCCCTGATGGCACTAATGTAAATTTTGCTCAGGTTAAAGACAAGAATACCATTCTCATAAGGACATACGAGAGAGGGGTCGAGGACGAGACGTTGGCATGTGGCACTGGAGCAACGGCATCTGCTATAGTCTCATCCGCTCTCGGGTACGTAGATTCCCCCGTCAAGGTCAAAACGCATGGAGGAGACGCATTGTATATATATTTTGCGAAGACCGGCGGGGAGTATAAAGATGTGTTCCTGGAGGGGGAGGTAGAGTTGTCGTACGAAGGGAGCGTGGATTATGTTTAAGGGGTCTTTCGTTGCGCTGGTTACTCCACATAGATCGGATGGTTCCATTGACGAAAAAGGTTTTAGGGAACTCATAGAATTTCAGATTCAGCGAGGTACGCATGGCATCGTACCTTGCGGCTGCACAGGAGAGGCCGCGACTATGACGCATGACGAACAGAAGAGGATGATAAAGATTGCGGTGGAGACAGTCAATAAGAGGGTGCCTGTAATAGCCGGGGCGGGCTCAAATAATACCGTGGAAGCGATAGATTTGACAAAATTTGCAAAGAAGAGCGGCGCCGACGGCGCACTTTCGATAACGCCATATTACAATAAACCCACCCCGGAGGGGCAGTACCGCCATTATGCCTCGATAGCTAAAGCAGTGGATATTCCTATTATGCTTTATAATGTACCGTCAAGAACCGGTATTTCAATCTCTCCGGAAACAGTCGCGCGATTATCCGAGATCGACAATATTGTCGCGATAAAGGAAGCTAGCGGGAGCCTGGATCAGGTCAACCAGATTATTTCTCTGTGCGACATAGTCGTCCTGAGCGGTGACGATTCACTTACTTTGCCCATGATGGCATGCGGAGCAAAAGGTGTAGTCTCCGTCGCTGCCAATATCGTACCTAGTGATATGGCCAATTTGGTCAATTATGCGCTCAATGAAAATTTTGAAGAAG
The DNA here is from genome assembly GCA_016931215.1 of Candidatus Omnitrophota bacterium. Taxonomy (GTDB): domain Bacteria; phylum Omnitrophota; class Gorgyraeia; order JAHIPI01; family JAHIPI01; genus JAFGFD01. The sequence continues at coordinate 6,441 of JAFGFD010000156.1, read as the reverse complement.
CAAGAAGCATACACAAGAGATTGACGCCTCTATTCAAAGCGCTGTTTATAGAGACCAATCCGATACCGGTCAAGACAGCTCTTTCTTTAATGAACAAAATAGAGAGGCAGTGGAGACTCCCTCTGTGTGAAATGACAAGCGTAAATCTTCAGAAATTGAGACAAGTATTGCAGGATGCGGAGCTTATATGATTAAGATCGCGGTATCCGGGGCCCGGGGTAGGATGGGGATGCGTATTATCAAATTTGCGGAAGAGGATAGCGATCTCCGGGTTGTGTCAAAGTTCGATATCGGGATGGATCCAGCGCCAGAGATAGCCCGTTCGGATGTGCTGATAGAGTTTACGACGCCCGAGGCTACGGTCGAGCATGCGGTTATTGCAGGGAAGCTTAAGAAAGGCATCGTCGTGGGGACTACGGGCCTCTCAAAAGACCAGATTCAGTCCTTGGAGAAGATAGCAAAAGATATACCCGTCGTCTTCTCCCCGAATATGTCTGTGGGCGTAAACCTTTTATTTAAGTTATCCGAGGAAGCTTCAACCACGTTACCCGCTGAATACCGCGTCAGCATGATCGAGGCGCACCATGTCCACAAAAAGGACGCCCCAAGCGGTACCGCCAAGAGATTGGCAGAGATCATAGCCAGAAACAGAGGTATGAAAGTCGGCGAGATACCGGTTCAAAGTATACGCGAGGGAGAGATTATTGGTGACCACAGTGTAATCTTCGATTCGGACACGGAGTCCGTCGAGTTGATACATAGAGCGAAGAGCCGCGACACATTCGCCATCGGGGCAGTCAAGGCAGCCAAGTTTGTCTATGGGAAAAAGAAGGGGCTCTTCGCCATGAATGACGTATTGGGTATCAGATAAAGAGGTGTTGTATATGTTAGTCAGGGTTTCAGATAGGCTTAAGGCATTGCCGCCGTATCTTTTTGTCGAGATGGATAAGGCGAAGAAAAAGGCGAGAGACGAAGGAAGGGATATCATCGATTTGGGCGTAGGAGACCCCGATACCCCGACGCCTCAATTCATAATAGACGCGTTGAACAGCGCCGTTCGAGACCCCTCTACTCACAGGTATGCCCTGGATCAGGGGTTGCCGGAATTGCGGGATGAAATAGCTTCGTGGTATGAAAGAAGATTCAACGTGAAGGTTGACCCAAAAGAGGAGGTACTCCCTCTCATCGGTTCAAAGGAGGGCATTTCTCACATGCCGTTGGCCTTCATCAATCCCGGAGACATAGCCTTGGTTTCGGATCCGTGCTATCCTCCGTATAAAAGCGGAGTCATATTTGCGGGAGGAAAAGTAGAGTTATTGCCTCTTTTGTCCGACAACGATTTTTTGGCGAATCTCGAATCGATTCCTTCCGCGAAAGCGAAGAAGGCAAAATTGATTTATCTGAACTATCCCAATAACCCGACCGCAGCAGTTGCGGACGAGAGTTATTTCTTGAATGTAGTAAAGTTTGCTAGTAAGCACGGCATTATAATATGCCATGACGCTGCCTATAGCGAGCTTTCTTACGACGGCTACAAAGCGCCGAGTTTTCTTTCGGCAAAAGGCGCAAAGGAGACAGGGGTTGAATTTCATTCTCTTTCCAAGACGTTCAATATGACGGGTTGGAGGATCGGTTTTGTCGTCGGGAACAGAGATATTGTCCAGGCGATCGCTAAAGTCAAGTCACACATAGACTCGGGGATCTTTACGGCCATACAGAGGGCCGGAATAGCGGCTTTAAAGAGTTACGACCGATATATAGGTTCAATCAGGTCGCGTTATGAGGCCAGGAGAGATGTGTTGTGCGATGGCCTAAATAAGATCGGATGGAAAGTCCAAAGGTCCAAGGCGACTTTTTATGTGTGGGCGAGATGTCTTAAAGGATACGATTCCATAAAGATGGCATCGCATTTACTGAACGAAGCCGATGTGGTGGCCACCCCCGGGGTGGGCTTCGGCCCAAACGGCGAGGGATACGTCCGGTTTGCATTTACGGTATGCGAAGAGAGGATAAAAGAGGCCTTATCCAGGATCAATAAGATTGTATAGTTCAGTGCGCTGCGGTCCCAAAGAAGGTGTAAAGGAAAAGATTGTTTAAGAATAAGGCGTATATCTCAATAGGGTCGAATATTCCGCCAAGGAGAAAGTTTATCGACGAAGCGACAAAGAGACTTCGTCGAGATAGTAACATAGCTTTAATAAAGAGGTCATCCATTTACGAAACGTGCCCGAATGGTTCGAATTTCGACATCCGCAAGCGATTTCTTAACGGCGTCGTCGAGATAGAGACGTCTTTGGGGCCGAGCGATTTGATGTCCAGGCTCCTTGGGATAGAGAGGTCCTTGGGTAGAACGGACTCCAAAAGGTGCCTCGACAGGGCCATCGATTTGGACATCCTGCTCTATAACGACGATATCGTATCGAATGGAGATGTTGTCATACCGCATCCCAGGATGCACGAAAGGGATTTTGTCATACTTCCGTTAATGGAAGTATCGCCCGATACAGTACATCCCGTAATAAAGAAAAGGATACGCGATATCTACAATGCGCGAGAAATGAAAGTATTTACCAGTCCTCAGGCCGCATACAATCACTTGTTTTCCGAAAAGATAAGCGGGAAACGGATAGGTTTCGTTCCTACCATGGGTTATCTCCACGAAGGTCACGCAAGTCTTTTGAGAAGGGCCAGGCGCGAAAACGACTTGGTTGTTTTGAGCATATTCGTAAATCCCACTCAGTTTTCCGCAGGAGAGGACTATAAACGATATCCCAGGGATTTAAAGCGAGATGCCAGAGTAGCAAGGAAAGAAGGCGTCGACGTCATATTCCATCCGTCAGCATCCGATATGTATAAAAAAGATAATAGCACGCGGGTGGATGTCGAAGGGCTCTCGGAGAATCTGTGCGGCAGATACAGACCCGGACACTTCAGGGGAGTGGCCACGGTTGTCGCCAAACTGCTCAATGTAATTCCGGCGGATGTCGCGTATTTCGGACAGAAGGACGCCCAGCAGGCATTCATAATAAAACGCATGATAAGGGACCTGAATATGGCCGTAAAGATAAAGATTCTTCCGACGGTAAGAGAGAAAGACGGACTCGCCATGAGTTCCCGCAATAGGTATCTATCGGCCGCAGAACGCCGGGAGGCGCCGGTCGGATACAGGTCTCTTATCCTTGCCAGAAAGATGATAGAAAAAGGCGAAAAGAGGTCCGAAAAAGTAATAAGGTCCATGAAAGACTTTGTTCATAGAAACAGCAATGCAAAGATTCAGTATATCTTGATCGTGGACAAAGATACTCTTAAGGACGTAAAGACGGTCAAGGGCGCGGTGCTGATAGCAATCGCGTTCTACTTTGGCGGTACAAGGCTCATAGATAATATGATCGTCAACTAGAGGACGAAAGAGGTAACGATGGTATATACGGAAGAGACCGACAGGCAATATCAGGAAAGTTTAAAGAAGCGGATAGCAGAGCTCAAGAGACAGAGAAAGGCGATTATCATAGTCCACAATTATCAAAGGGATGAGGTGCAGGAGATTGCCGATATAACGGGAGACTCGCTTGCGCTATCGAAAGCCGCTGTTAGAACGGACGCGGAGGTGATAGTCTTCTGCGGCGTGAGTTTTATGGCGGAGAGCGCCTCCATACTCAATCCCGATAAGATGGTTCTCTTGCCGGTTAAAGAGGCGGCGTGCCCTATGGCTGATATGATAAACGCCGAAAAGCTGAAGGCCATGAGAAACAAATATCCCGACGCAGCCGTCGTGTGCTATGTGAATTCCTCGGCGTCGGTAAAGGCGGAGAGCGACATAGGATGCACATCATCAAATGCCGTCGAGGTTGTCAGATCTTTAAAAAATAAGAGAGTGATATTTGTCCCGGATAAAAATCTGGGTTTGTATGTTCAGTCCAGGGTGCCTGAAAAAGAGATAATATTGTGGGAAGGTTTCTGCCCCAGCCACATCAGACTTCAGGAGGAAGAGGTAATCAAGACTAAGAGCGAACATCCGGATGCGAAATTCATCGCGCATCCGGAGTGCAACCCGGGTGTACTGCAATTGGCGGATTATATATGCAGTACGGCTGGGATGTTCAAGTATGTTAAGGCATCCGACGCTAAAGAATTCATTATAGGTACGGAAGAAGGTATGCTTTACAGATTAAAGAAAGAGAATCCCGGTAAGTTGTTCTACATGCCGACCGATCATTTAATATGCCCCAGCATGAAGCTGATAACCCTCGGGTGGGTGGTCCATTCACTGGAGATGTTGGTATACGAGGTCAAGGTGCCCGAAGATATTGCCAGTAGGGCAAGAAAATCTCTCGAGAGGATGCTGGAAGTGACGGGAGAAAAGAGCGGAGCGGCTATTTCAGGAGTCTAGGCGATGATAAATGTAGGTTTAGTAGGGTGCGGAGCCATAGGAGGCGTAATCGCAGAAGCGATTGTAGGGCAGTTTTCAGGTTCATTTAACCTGGCGCACGTATGTGATTTGGACGAAGAGAAAGCGAAGATCCTGGCAGATAAATTCAAAACGGCTCCGGTTATCTCAGATCTCGACAAAATGATCGATTCATCCGATTTGATTATAGAAGCCGCCTCGCCTTCCGCTTCGTATTCAGTGGCTAAGAAGGCTGTATTAAAAGGTAAGGACGTCCTCGTATTGTCAAGCGGAGGCCTTCTGGATAAACCGGACCTTTTTCTATTGGCTCACGAAAAGAAAGCCAGGATATATATACCGAGCGGGGCGATTTGCGGTCTGGACGGAGTCAAGGCCGCTCGCATGGCAGGGATAAAGTCGATCGTGCTCACTACCAAGAAACCACCGCGCGGATTGAAAGGAGCGCCTTACATTATAGAAAACAATATAGACATCGATTCTATAAAAGAGGAGACCGTCGTATTTGAAGGATCCGCCGAGGAGGCCGTAAAGGGATTCCCGAAGAACGTCAATGTCTCGGCAACGCTAAGCTTGTGCGGAATAGGGGCTAAAGAGACGCGAGTACGCATTATCACGTCCCCCCATTTTACATCGAACACCCATGAACTCGAAATAAGAGGAGATTCGGGCACCATTAAGACGGTGACGGAGAATGTGCCGATGCCGACCAATCCGAAGACAAGTTTTATGGCCGCTCTTTCGGCCTTGGCCGTATTGAGGAGCATAGCGACCGACAGTTACATCGGAACTTAATAATTTTTAAATTTACTGAGAGAGGAGGTGAGATAAATGGCTACTAAGGTTGTGAAATGCAAGATAAAGAGGAAGAAGGGTTACCTCTACTTCATAGACAAGAAAGGCGATGTCTCTATGGCCAAGATGGCTCGAGGCAAGCAAAAAGGGGGTAAGCCTCAAAAAGTCTGCAAATGCGGGATAAAGAAGAAGGAAGGTTATCTTTACTTTGTGGATAAGCAAGGCGATGTCTCTATGGCCAAGATGGTCAGAGGGGGCAGAAAGAAGAAGAAGAGAAGGTAACAAATTCGAATCGTAGAAAAGGGCAGGCGCACAAAGAGGCATTGTGCAATTTAAGAGAATTTATTTAATATTCGGAAAATGCACATATTGCTGATATAAGAATGCGCCTGCCCCGATTCTTAAACGGGCATATGACAAAAGAGAATATATTCATAAAAGGCGCCAGAGAGCATAATCTGAAGGGCATAGACGTAGAGATTCCTCGCGGTAAACTTGTCGTGATAACGGGATTGAGCGGATCGGGAAAGTCGTCCTTGGCCTTTGATACATTGTATGCGGAAGGTCAGAGGAGGTACGTCGAGAGCCTATCCAGCTACGCACGGCAGTTTTTGGAGCAGCTCCAAAAACCGAATGTGGAATATATAGAAGGCCTGTCGCCCGCGATCAGCATCGAACAAAGGAGTGCCAGCGCAAATCCGCGTTCTACCGTCGGAACAGCCACGGAGATATATGATTATTTCCGACTTCTTTTCGCCAGGATCGGCACTCCTCATTGTTACAAGTGCGGCAAGGAGATTGCCAGACAAAGTACGCAGGAGATTGTAGAGAGGCTTTTCGATCAAACAAAAAATAAACATATAACAGTACTCGCGCCGCTAGTAAAGGGGCGCAAGGGTGAGCACAAGAACATACTGGATGAGGTCCAAAAGGAAGGATTCGTAAGGGCAAGGGTAGACGGAAAGATCGTAGAACTGGACGGAGACATTAAGTTAAATAAGAAAATAAAGCATACCATAGAGGCCGTCGTAGACAGGCTTACGGTCAAAGATGATACCAAAAAGAGGCTCATAGATTCCATAGAGACAGGATTGAAGGTCGGAAGAGGCTCCATTATTGTTTCTGAGGGTAGGGAAGACGGCCGTTCCAGGGGGACGGTCTTTAGCGAACTCTATGCCTGCGCAGAGTGCGGTTTGAGCTACGAAGAACTGAACCCCAGGATGTTTTCTTTCAACAGTCCG
>JAFGFD010000155.1 GCA_016931215.1 Candidatus Omnitrophota bacterium | reverse complement strand
TTGGGTATACGAAACGTCCTTCTGCTGACAGGGGACCATCCTGCGTTGGGAGACCACCCGCAGGCAAAAGGGGTATACGATCTCGATTCTGTAAGCCTTGTCCGCGCAGCAAAGACTCTCGAAGGAGGCAGGGACCTTGCGGGAAAAGAACTGAAGGGGGCCCCTAACTTCTGCATCGGGGCTGCCGTGAACCCGGGCGCCGATCCGATTGAGGCCGAAATAATAAAAATGGAGAAAAAGATAGAGTCCGGTGTGAGGTTCTTCCAGACACAGGCCATATTCGACGTCGAGCTATTTAAAAAATTCATGTCAATTGTCAAGAGATTCAACATACCCATAATTGCCGGAATCGTAGTTTTAAAAAGCGAAAAGACGGCTAAATTTATGAATGAAAACGTCCCGGGCGTGACTGTCCCTGAAAGCATAATACGCCAGATGGAAAAAGCAAGCGACAAAACGTCTAAATCGATAGAGATAGCCGCAAATATCATCGAGGAAATCAAAGATGTTGCGGACGGAATACATATAATGCCTATAGGGGTATACGACAAAGTCGCTCTGCTGCTAAATAAATTAAATGTGTAAGGATATCATGACAGGATCGTCAGCTTCAATTCGAAGAATGCTTGATAAGAAACGCCAAGGGAAGAAGATAACTATGCTTACAGCCTATGATTTTTTCATGGCAAAACTGGTGGACGGGGCAGGCGTAGACGCCATATTGGTAGGCGACTCCCTCGGCATGGTAGTGCTGGGATACGAGACGACTACGAGCGTAACCATGGATGACATGATCAGGCATGCAAGTGCCGTAAGGCGCGGGGCGGTATCGGCGCTCGTAATAGGCGACATGCCTTATAACTCATACAGCGATCCTGTTATCGCGGTCAAGAACGCAAAGAGATTCGCCGAAGAATCCAAATGCGACGCCGTTAAGCTTGAAGGCGAATGCTACGAAGCTATAAAGGCCATTCTTGACGTCGGCATACCCGTGCTTGGTCATCTAGGGCTGACGCCACAGACTGCACAAGAATTCAAGGTGCAGGGAAAAGAGATCGCTGACGCCGAAAAGATTATAGGGGCATCTGAGGAGCTGGAGAGGGTGGGCTGTTTCGCAGTCGTCCTTGAGTGTATACCGTTCGAACTGGCACGCCTTGTCAGTTCGCGGCTTAAAATCCCGACCATCGGGATAGGCGCAGGGGTCGATTGCGACGGTCAAGTTCTCGTTATAAACGACTTACTGGGGCTCTTCGACAGGTTCAAGCCAAAATTCGTAAAAAAATTCGCGGATCTTGGCATTGTCGCTCAGGAAGCCATCAAGAGGTATAAAGACGCTGTCGAAAAAAGAGAATTTCCCGGGCCGGAGAATAGTTACGCAATGAATAAAGATAATTTGCAGAAGGTAAAATATTCTCTTGAAAAAAGTATCAATGGAACGGCCTCTTAATAAAGGGGGTGGCAAAAATGAAGGTTACCGTAGTCGGCCACAATGCACTAAGCACGCTGCTGGCTTCCAATCTCGCGCGAGCAAAAAATGATGTCTGGGTTCTTGACGCGAACCCTCAGATTATAAAAAAAATTGACCGGGATTCGGTAAAAGTCGAAGGCCAGAGCGGGAGTTATAAAACGAGACTCAAGGCTACCACGGACCCAAAAGAAATAGGTCTGACAGAGACCGTCTTTATTTGTTCGAGGAGTTACGAGACAGAATCTACTTTGCAAAAGATAAAAGATATAATCGCCAAAAATACCTGTATCGTGAGCCTGCAAAACGGCCTGGGTAACCTACAATTGATAAATGAATATATCGATTCAAATAATGTAATAGGCGCGATTACGTCGCATGACGCCAGTCTCCTCGACGACAATTACGTGAGGCATAACGAAAAAGGCGAGACCATATTGGGGCAGGAAAACAGCAGGGTATTGGGAATTATTAGAGATATATCGACCCTGCTCACCAAGGCAAGCTTTCCGACGAAGATCTCAAAAGATATCAACTCCGCAATGTGGAGCAAGTTAATCATAGACGTAGCCCTAAATGCGTTAGGGGCCATTACCAGATTGAAAAACGGCTCTCTCTTAAAGACTGAGCCGACGAGAGAGATGTTAAGGCGGGCCGTAACAGAGGCGAGCAAAATAGCCAAAAGAAAAAAAATAAAGTTGGCGTACGACGACCCGATACAGAAAGTCGAAACGGTCTGCAGGACAAGGCCCGATGCCATATCGCCGATGCTAGAGGATGTACTTTCAAAGAGAATGACCGAAATCGATTTTATAAATGGCGCCATAGTCAGGCACGGCAAAAGCCTCAATATCAAGACGCCTACAAATGAAATGCTGACTGAATTGGTAAAAGCGATTGAAAGTAATTATGACAGCCTGGTAAATAGATGATTTTATGTGATGGGGCTAATAAATCAAAGGAATGAAACTATGGTAATAGTCGGAGAGCGAATCAATAGTTCACGTAGCGCAATAGGCCGCGCCATCGAAAACAGGGATTCTTCCTTAATAAAAAAAGAGGCCATGAACCAAAGGAAGGCAGGCGCGCATATGCTGGACGTAAATTGCGCCTTGAAGTCAAAAAACGAAGCTGATGACATGGCGTGGCTCGTGTCTCTGGTGCAACACGAAACAAATCTCCCCCTGTCAATCGACAGCCCCAATCCAGAGGTAATCGAAGCGGGGCTATCCAACCACACCGGAAAGGCGATAATAAACTCTGTAACGCTTGAGGGAGAGAGGGTAAAAGCCGTGATGCCGATTGCGAAAAAGTACGACGCATTTCTAATAATTTTGCTGATGAACGAAAAAGGAATGCCGAAAAGTGCCGACGAGAGATTGGATATGGCGAGAACGGCCAAACAATTGTCGAGAGATTATGCGATACCCGCGGAGAACATATACATAGACCCCCTCATCAGGCCTATATCGAGCGAACCCGAACAGGCGCGCGAAGTAATCAAGAGCGTTCGGATGATTAAAAAAGAGCTAAATCTTAAACTGATATGCGGCCTGAGCAATGTCTCCTACGGCCTGCCGGAAAGAAGTACTCTGAACGCCGTATACCTGTCCATGATGATGAGCGCCGGATTAGACGCGGCCATTCTCGACCCTACTAATAAAAAGATAAAATCGATTATAAAGGTTGCCAATGCCCTCTTGGGAAAAGACGAATATTGTATGGAATACCTGCGAAGCTACCGAGCCGGCGAAATAGCAAGTTTATAATATAAAAAATTTATACTACTTTCGAATGCCATGAAAAAGACCAAATCTCCAAAAAAGATGTTTATAGCAGCCACAAGGCGAAACGACGGAAAGACTACCGTATCATTAGGCCTGATATCGGTACTTAAGAACTATTACCAATCTCTCGGCTTCATAAAACCCGTAGGGCAAAGATATCTTATAGAGAACGGCATAAAGGTCGACGAAGACGCCATTCTCATAAGTTCGTTATGTGACATAAACGATAATCTGAAGAATATGAGCCCTATTGCCGTTGAAAGGGGATTTACGGAAAGTTATATAAATAATCCGAGAAAGACCGGTCTTTCAAAGAAGATTAAAAAAGCATTCAAGATGGTTTCCCGGGGCAAGGATATAGTAATCATAGAAGGTACCGGTCATGCCGGCGTGGGTTCTTGTTTCGACCTATCCAATGCGTCTGTAGCAAGCCTGCTCAATTCAAAAGTGATACTTATCGCTTCGGGGGGTATAGGGAGACCGATCGATGAAATAATGCTGAATGTAGCTCTATTTGAAAAATATAACGTAGGCATCGCCGGAGTAATCATCAACAAGGTCCTTAATGAAAAATACAAAAAAATCGACTCCTTGGTCAGAAAGGGGCTCAAGGCAAATGGCATAGATGTATTGGGCACCATGCCGTACCAGAAACTATTATCGTCGCCGACGGTCGGCGAAATATCGGAGGAGCTCAATTTAGAATTTCTTCATGGCCGAATGAATGCCCATAATACCGTAAATAAGATACTTGTCGGAGCCATGGAGCCGCATGAGGCGTGGAACTACATAGACGAAGGCAGCCTGATAATCACGCCGGGAGACAGGGAAGACATGATACTTATGGCAATGAGTTCATATCTACTGAGGTCCAAGGCCGTTACTTCGCGAATCGCAGGCATAGTCCTTACCGGAGGGATTATGCCTCACAAGCGAATAAATAGTCTCATACAAAGAAGCGGCATACCTGTATTATTCGCAAACGATGATACGTATAAGGTGACTTCTGATATTCACGACCTTGTGGTAAAGATAAAACCCAACGATACAGTAAAAGGTCAGACGGCGATAAATATGGTCGAGAAGTATGTAGATATAGAATTGCTGATGAAAAGAATATCATGAAAAGACCCTTTTTCTTAATCCCCTGCCTTGCGCTAATCCTTGCTTTCTCGAGTAGTTGTTCTAATTCCTGTCTATATAGAAGGGCATCTCATTACATGGGGACATTTGTCGAATTCAATATTCCCGTCGATGATGAGGATAGCGTAAAGATGGACAAGGCCTTGAAGGCGGCCGAGGAAAGGATCGCTCAAATAGAAGGCCGATTATCTATCTTCAACCCATCAAGCGAAGTATTTAAAATCAACAGCGACAACGAAAAAAAATATCTTAAGCCCTCTTATGATATTTATTTTCTTGTGAAAAAATCAAAGGAATACTTTCTTGCAACAAATGGGACCTTCGACATAACAGTCGCACCGCTTACAGAGGTTTGGGGCTTCGGCTCTAAAAAGGCTTCGCACCCGGACCCGAAAGACATAATAGAACTTCTTGGGCATGTGGGGCTGGATAAGATAGAGCTCGATAAAAATGAGAGCGCCTTGATATTCAAAGCACCTGACATAAGCTTGGATTTCGGCGGCATAGCAAAGGGATACGCAGTCGACGAAACCGTAAAGATACTTAAGAAATACGGTATCGACAAAGGCATAGTCAATATAGGAGGCGACCTCTTCTGCATAGGCAGCAACCAAGTCGATGAACCGTGGACAGTGGGAATAAGAGATCCTGGCAGTAAAGCAAATACCATTGCATCGATAAAGTTGGAGGACATGGCTGTCGCTACCTCGGGAGG
>JAFGFD010000154.1 GCA_016931215.1 Candidatus Omnitrophota bacterium | reverse complement strand
TTTTGTCTTTCCAAAAGTTCATTTCAAGGCCCTCTTTTTCATTATTTTGCAGATTTCGGATATTCCTATCCCGGCAGGTATCGCCAAAAACGGGATCATGGGAACTCGATGACGCGCATATGCGACCGGCCCGGCCGAGACCACGGCGAAATACCCCACGATTAGGACTATAAAACATAAGGTCAGATAATCTTTGTTTAAGATCAGATTAACGACGCCCCAGATAAAGGCAAAGTACAATATTGAAATCATCAAGACCTGAAAGACCGTGATGATTATAGTCGGCAGGCTTGTGAGTGCTATGAACCTTTTCCATACAGGTTGGTCTTCCTTGTCACCCCAATCGTCCCAAAATGTCAACATGGTACCCTTTTGAGCAAGGCCAAGCTGTATATCTATGATGCTTCTAATGGGCCTGAACAACATGTTGAAGATGCAGAAGACCGAATTACGCATATAAATAAAAGGATGGGCCATGATTATGGAAGTTCCCAATCTTCCCATGGCTTTCTGAGCTTCAATGACATCAGCCTTATCTTCTTCCTTGACCATAGAGCCGGCTTTTTCGACAAGGATTTGCTCCGCTTGATAGGCGGGCATCTTTTCGACTTTTGCATATACGCCGACCGCCCTATCGGTCAGTATATTGAACCATTTTTTGGTTGATATAAAGTAATGGTCGAATACGATCTTATTTCTCATCACCCATGGCATAACGCATAGATAGCAGACTAATAAATAAAGGATGGCCTGTAATAATCTCTTCTTGGGGGCGCACTTCGTAAATAATGCCAAAATGAACGCCATCACGAAAGGCAAATAAGTCGTAATAGGACGACATAGTATCGTTAATGCCATTGTAATTGCCGATATCGCCAATAAGGATAATTTTTGTTGTACGAGAAATCTTATAAAATAAACAGCTGATATGACTAGTATCAGCGTAAAGACGGCTTCTGTCATAAGGCAACTTGCATATACGATAGACGGTACATCTATAGCTACAAGTGAGCCGGATATAAGGCCTATTTTATAATCCTGAGATAGTTGGTGGGCGAGGATAAATGTCAGAGACGCCGTTATGGCAGATAGTATGACCTGCACAAAGACCACACCGGAGTTACTGAATCCAAAATACTTGAACAGAAAAAAGAAGAAGGGGTATACTGGCGTGCGGTCGTGTTGCGGCGTTATTCCGTCCGAACTATAGTGATGATTTTTCAATAGATTGTTTGATATATGCAAGTAACCGTCCGTATCGGTGAGGAAGTACGAGGGGTTATTTAACAATATGCCCGCAAAAAGCGCAAATCTGGCAATAAACGCTATAAAAAAGATTACTATTGCCCCATACGCCAACCCGCTTCTATGATTCGTCATCCGTAACATTTTTGTAATCAAACCGATTGAAGGATTAACCGGAATGTCAGCTCATTTAAAGAACCTGTTTTTCCCGAACTTTTTCTCGAGTATCTTTTCACCTTCTCCGACCGGAGATAGCCCCGATGACCTCATATCCGCATCGACCATTATCTTGACCAATTCCGTAAAATGGACTTTTGGTTGCCATTTCAGCATTTTTTTTGCTTTAGAACAATCTGCCGTTAGAGATCTTACTTCGTTGGGCCTGAGATACCGCGGGTCCTGCTTCACGTATTTTTTCCAGTCCAATCCGGCATATCCGAAGGCCGCCTCCAAAAATTCGCGTACTGTATGCGCCTCCCCGGTCCCGACTACAAAATCATCGGGATCGTCCAGTTGCATCATTCGCCACATCATCTCCACATATTCAGGGGCGAAACCCCAGTCTCTTTTACTATCTAAAGTACCGATGTAAAGTTTATCCTGTTTTTTAGCAAGGATCTTGGCTACCGACATAGTAATTTTGCGGCTTACGAAAGTCTCTCCTCTGCGCGGGCTTTCATGGTTAAAAAGAATTCCGCTGGAGGCAAACAGACCGTACCCTTCTCTATAACCTTTTGTCATCCAGTATGAATATGTCTTTGCCGACGCATAGGGGCTGCAGGGGGCGAGCGGCGTCTTCTCGTTTAGAGGACCTTCTTGATTGCCGAACATCTCGCTGCTGGAGGCCTGATAAAATTTTATTTTTTGCCCGCTCCTCCTGACCGCTTCAAGTAGCCTAGTCGTGCCCAACCCTGTTATATTCCCCGTATATTCTGCCAGTTCAAAGCTGACCTTGACATGACTCTGCGCGCCTAGGTTATAGATCTCATCGGGCCTGATATTATAAATCAGATTTATGGCCTGCTCGGAATCGCTTAAGTCTCCATAATGTAGAAAAAGTCTGGCATTTGCCTCATGGGGATCCTGGTAAATATGGTCTATTCTACCCGTATTGAAACTACTGACTTTTCTTATAGTGCCGTGAACCTCATATCCTTTTGAAAGTAGTAATTCCGTCAGGTAAGACCCGTCCTGTCCGGTAATGCCCGTTATCAAAGCCTTTTTCATATGACCGTCCTTATTTCTTGCTACTATATCACAAAAGGCTTTACTTCTCAAGAGATAAGTAGATGGATTATATGCGCCTATTGATTATATGTTGACAAGAAAGCCTTGCGTAGAGTATAACATATACCTGGGTGATAGGATGGCGAATATACAATGGATTTTATTTTCCAAAAATAGGACTCTCCAAGCAAAGTCATGCTTGACGTCATTGAAGTCGTTGTCCGACGTAAAAGATGAAGATATCGCAGTCCTGTACGTGGATTCCGAAAAGATAAGCTACTCGAGACTTTTGGAGCAATTCAGGTGTACTTTTAAAAAGCAGGTAAATTTCTATAAGGATTTGACCGATATCGTACTCAGTCGAGAAAGACCGTATATCGCTTTCATGGTGGATGATTTGATATTCCGCGATAGATTAAGCGCTTATGAAATTTCCGAAGTTATGAACCGCTGCAGTGACTTGGATTGTTTTTCACTGCGCCTCGGGAAGAATATCGTAGACGGAAGGTCGCCCGTCTTCGACCGGGTCGGCGGCAATACGATATCGTGGAAGACCTCACCCGGCCTGGGTGCATCCTGGAATTATTTTTGGGAATTGTCGGGGTCTGTTTATCGAAGGCATACGGTAACGGAATATTTTAAAAGGCTCGAAGAAAGTCAAATTACGTTCCCTAACCCTCTCGAGTTTATTTACTATAAGATGGTGCCGAATTTTTATATAGGTTCTAAAAGTCTCTTTCGGACTCTGATTTACCCGCAATATTGGTTTTGGAGGATGTTTTGTCCGCAGAAGATGGTGAGGCGTATTGCGTGTTACGAAAAGTCGCGTGCGTTCACGCAAGGCATCAACCTTGTCGCCGGCAGAAAGATAGATTACGACACTTACGCGCAGCCGGAGAAGCTGCATGAGCTTTTTTTGCAAGGGTATACGATCGATTTTGACTGCCTTAAAGACGTGAAAAACACAAGACCAAACGCGGGAAGGCAATATTTGAGAATAGTGGGCCCTCACGGAGAGGTGCATCCTTTATCGGTTTACCCAAAAGACGAAAGATCGTGTAAGGTTCGATGAAATACGCCGAGATAGCACTCAATATCCCGATAGATAAGACATTTCATTATAGCATCCCGCCCGCCACTTCGCCGTGTGTCGAGATAGGTAAAAGGGCCTGGGTCACTTTCGGAAAACGGAGGATGGTAGGTTATATAGTCGGACTTAGCGAGACTTCCCCCGTCTCCAGCATAAAACCGCTTGAAGGCATCATAGACGACGTGCCGGTGCTGGACGGCGAGCAGATGAAATTTACCAAATGGATGTCTGAGTATTACTGCACGTCTTGGGGTAGCACGCTGGACGCGGCTATACCGTGGCCGTTGAAGAAGGGCAGGACAAGCATACGAGAACGAGGCGGGGCGACGGCCGAGGAGCATTTTTCCAAAAGTTCTGCTTTACCCCCTACCGATGAGCAACAAAGAGCCTTAAAGGAAATAAAGGGTGCTGTCGAAAAAAGTGCTTTCGAGGTATTTCTGTTACACGGCGTTACCTCCAGCGGAAAGACGGAGGTATATTTACAGTGCATAAGCGATATCATCGAGAAGGATAAGAGCGCTATCGTCTTGATACCCGAGATATCCCTTACTCCGCAAACAGTCGAACGTTTCAAATCTCGGTTCGGAGATGCCGTGGCGATAGCGCACAGCCAGATGAAGGGAAGCTCGCGCTTTAAGGAGTGGAAGAGGTTGAGGGACGGCTTGGCGAAGGTAGCAGTGGGACCGAGATCGGCACTCTTCAGCCCCGTCAGAAACTTGGGCTTGATAGTAGTGGATGAAGAGCATGATACTTCATATAAACAGGGGGATACGCCACGTTACCATGCTAGAGAGGCGTCCGTAGAACGGGCGCGTCAAGCCGGGTGTCCCGTGATCTTGGGCAGCGCGACTCCGTCGATGGAATCGTATTTTCTGGCAAAAAAAGGTGAGTATAGACTTTTGGAATTGACAAGGAGGATAGACGACAGGCCGCTGCCGCAGTCGGTCGTAATCGACATGAAGAAAGAGATGGCGAAAGGGAAGAGGAGCTTTGTCATCTCGACTTATTTAAGAAAGAGGATAGACGAGACCCTGAAAGCTGACAGACAGACGATGTTATTTTTAAACAGGCGCGGGTTTTCAACATACATATTCTGTAAGCAATGCGGCTACACGGAGAAGTGCAAGAAGTGCGATACCGTCATGGTATACCATTCATCAAAGAGGCAGCTCGTATGCCATTATTGCAATTGGAAAAAAGAGAAACCCAATATATGCCCCACTTGTCATTCGACTTATTTGAGCTATTCCGGCAAGGGGACGGAAAAGATAGAATCCGAAATACACAGGAATTTTCCTTACGGAAAAATCGAGCGCATGGATTCCGACGTCACCAGAAGAAGAGGTGCCCATAAGGCGATTTTGAAGAATATCAAAGAAGGAAAGACGAATATCTTAATAGGGACTCAGATGATCGCAAAGGGCCATGATTTCCCGCAAGTCACATTGGTCGGCGTAATATCGGCGGATGTCAGCTTGAACTTACCGGATTTTAGGTCGGGTGAAAGGACGTTCAATCTACTTACACAGGTGGCGGGAAGGGCGGGACGGGGCAAGGATGCGGGAGAGATTGTAATACAGACATACGCACCGGCTCATTATGCGATACAGGCAGCCGCTAAGCAGGACTACATCGCCTTCTATAATCGCGAATTGGAATTGAGGCGCGATCTGAATTTTCCGCCGTTTACGCATATCATAGAGATAACGCTAAAGGCGGTAAAGGACGACATTGCACAGGGTGCGGCAAGGGAGCTTGTCGAGTAT
>JAFGFD010000153.1 GCA_016931215.1 Candidatus Omnitrophota bacterium | reverse complement strand
TCTTTCTCGTAACGTAGTTTTCTATAATAAATAGTTGGACAAAAATTAATATTAAAGCTATTCCCCCCACAATTTTTATTGACTTTTGTGTATAAAAAGTATACAATTACTGCTCTCAATTGTTGGAATGTATATTTTACTTGACATTGAGAGATTCGAGAAGTAAAATCATATGTTAGTAGTTTACAAAGTTAAATAGTGTGCAGTTATTGTCTAAGAATTTATGTATGTTACTTTGGTCTTATCAATATAGTAAATAGAGTTAGTAAATTAAAAAGTAATACTATGTATGGAATGCACTATGCGACTCACCAAACACACCTTTAGATATGTAAAAAATAAATCCGGAATAACAATTGCCGAATCTCTGATCTCCAGCCTCATCCTGGGAATCATAGCCGCTGCCATGTTCTCGTCATTCAGAGTCGCATTGAGCGTGATGAATGATGTGAAAGAGAGGAATATCGCCATTGTAATTTTGCAGGAAAAGATAGAAGATATCCGTCATCGCTCGTATAGCGGGTTACCCGCTTACGGAGACACGAGTTTTTCAAGCAGCCTCTTTTCAGAACTGCATAACGCTTCGGGTAATGTAAGAGTCGAAACCTCTTATGACAGTAATATTGTGAGGATCATAGTAAGCGTATCGTGGCATGACAGGCTTTCAGTCGACAGGCAGAAGGTCTTGCGGTCCGCGACTTACGTTTCTCAAAACGGGATAAACGCAATATGATAAAGGTCAAAAACGGTTTTACCATATCCGAATTAGTAGTATCAACCGCAATTACAAGCTTGGTGATATGCTCGGCTGTCAGTATGTCAAATTCCGTCATGCGTAATATGGCGAGGGCAAATAGAGAATTATTGAGCAGCGAAAGGGGCATATTGGTGACGCAAATGTTTAGTAACGACGTTCGGTCTGCTAAAACAATAATGACTTCATATGGCTCTTTCCATACGGGGGATCAGACGGTAATTTTGGCCGTTCCGTCCATTGATGCGTACGGCGAGCCTATAGACCCGGAGCTCTATAACGACAGAGTAATATATATATTGATGGACGGCAATATAATGCGAATCATAGATGCCTATGATTCCGTCAGCGCCAGGGCGGATACTACAGACGTAGTTGTCAGAAGCGTGACCGCACTATCTTTTTCTCACAATGGAACAGATCTGGGTTCAATAGCCGATTTGAGCTCTGTCGACAGCATTACTATGCAGGCGACGACCAGCACAATCCTTTTCGGCAATAGTGAGTATGACGATATAATAGCAGCCGTTTCTCTAAGAAATAAATAAGGTACTATTATGCGGAAAGACTCGGGCGTAGCCCTTATAAGCGTGGTTATCAGCACCATGTTGTTGTCGGTCCTTATAGGAGGCCTGCTATCGGCTGCCACCAGGGCAAAAGTTATTAATATCCGCCATATAAGGAATTTGGATGCTTTACAACTTGCTGAGGCGGGTGTTGATTTTGCTATATGGGAGATAAATTACGGCGGAGCGGACTTTTCCACCGGCGACGGATGGTCAGGCACAAATCCGATGACGAATACCATAGATGATTTTCAGGATTCCTCGGGCAACGTGTACGGGGATGTTATAGTGTATGTCTATGACCACGGGTCAGATTTTGTGACCGTAATGGCGGACGCATCGGTTGACCCAGGAATATCAGGGCCTCCGATATCGAGGCAGGTGTATGTAAAGCTTGAAGAACACACCATTTTTGACCATGCCCTGTTGGCGCAAGATGACATCGACGTAGCGGGCCTTGGCAGTATCGATAGTTATGATTCATCCCTTGGACCATACGGCGGCACTAATATAGGTGAAGACGGAGACATTATTACAAATTCAGATGATGAACAGGCGATTAGGGTGCACGGGGATGTTATAGTGCATGGTGACGCTACAACCGGCCCCGGGGGCACGGTCGCAATTATCGGTACAGGGGGCATTACCGGCAGCATAGGTGATACGGCCGAGGAATTTATACCTCCTGTGGTAGTTCCCAGCGGCCTTCAAGGGCTCATCTCGCAAGGTGACATAAACACTACCATGACACTGTACACCGGAGATTACAAGTTTGATTCGATTAATCTTACTTCCAGCAAAACTCTTACATTGGACGGCGATATAAATTTATATCTCGTGGGAGATCCTTCATTGAGGACTCTTGCGAACGCTCAAATTATTGTTACAAACGGAGCAGTGAATATATATTTTGACGGTGATATAAACTTAGAAGGACTGGGTATTCTTAATACGAGCTCTTCTCCCGAGAACTTGGCTTTTTACGGTACGCAAAGCGTCACGTCGGTCAATCTCGCCGGCGTCGGGCAATGTTATGGCGTTTTTTACGCTCCCTCGGCGTCCTTTTCCATTTCAGGCACAAGCGATGTTTACGGAGCAATCGTAGGCAATGACATATCAGTAAGCGGTAGCGCGTCAATACATTATGACAAAGAATTAGGAGGAGGAGGCGGTGGTCCCACTATCGGCTACGATCCCTATGTATGGTCGGAACATTAATAGTATAAGGAGAGCATTATGGAAATATTGGAAAAGCTTGTCCAAAAAGAATATTTGACATCCGAGCAGGTCTCGTTGCTTAGAGAAAAGCAGAAAGAGACGAATAATTCTATAAGCGAACTGCTGATCGACACGGGGATTATGTCAGAAGACGATTCTCTTAGGATATTTTCAGAGATTTATAATATGCCCGTGGTGGATTTGGAAAGAATCAAAACGGACAAGGACATCTTTGATTATGTGCCTAAAAAAATAGCACTTGCGCATAAGGTCATCCCGATCTGCAGACAGGACGGCAAGGTGGTAGTAGCCATGAGCGATCCGTTTAATATCCTTGCCTTGGATGATATGCGATACTTTTTAAAGTCGCAGATATTCGGCGTCTTATCGAAGAGGAAAGATATCGAGAGATGCATTGAGAAGTATTATGATGCGTATTCCTCGCCCAGTGAAATTATAAGCAGCGAAGCAAAGGATAATACAAACGAAATGATTACAGAGTCTGAAAGAGACAGCGCCGGTGGCCAGGAGTTCTATATAAGGGATGAGAAAGAACACCGTTCCATGGTGTCGAAATTGGTCAATTCCATACTCAAACATGCCGTAAAGTCCAGGGCTAGCGATATTCATATTGAGCCGCAGGAAAGGGGATCCATTGTCAGGTATAGAGTCGACGGCGATCTGCAGAATGTAACGAAATTCAGTTCGACGATTCATTCTTCCGTAGTGGTAAGATTGAAGATACTTACGAAGCTCAATATCGCAGAGAGTCAAAAACCGCAGGACGGAAGGGTGCGAGTGAATATCAATCAGAGGAAAGTGGATATGAGGATATCGGTTTTTCCGACTTTTTACGGCGAAAAAATCGTTATAAGGTTATTAGACCCCAGAGAGGCAAAGTGCTATATAGATAAACTGGGTCTGAATGATTCTGAAGCCAGGACTTTACTCAATGCAATAGCCTCTCCTCAGGGCATGGTCTTGGTAACCGGCCCCACCGGTTCCGGCAAGACATCCACTCTTTATGCGGCGATAAATTATCTTAAAAAGGAGACTAACAATATCGTCACAATCGAGGATCCGGTAGAGTACTTGATAGACGGCATCAACCAGACACAGACAAACCCTACAAAGAATCTGACGTTTGCTAATGGGTTAAGGAGCATATTGAGGCAGGACCCGAACATTATATTGGTCGGGGAGATTAGGGATAAGGAGACCGCGGATATCGCGATGAGGTCTTCTTTCACGGGCCATTTGGTACTTTCATCACTTCATTCAAATAGCGCCGTGGCATCCATTACACGATTGAACGACATAGGGATAAAACCTTATATGATTGTCTCGTCAATGCGTCTTATTATCGCCCAAAGATTGGTCAAAATAATTTGCCCTTACTGTAAAGAGAGGTATAACCCCGAACCCAGATTACTCGATCTATACGCTAACTATATAGAAAAGTTCAATGTGACTGAATTTTACAGGGGGGCCGGGTGCGAACAATGCAATTTTACGGGATATGCCGGCAGGACCGCAATTTTTGAGATGTTGAAATTTACGGATCCCATTAAGAACCTGATTAACCATAACGCGTATGAAAACGAGATTCTTGAAGAAGCAATGCGTCAAGGATTACGGCCCTTGATCGAATCAGGGATTGCCAAGATTGCCGAAGGTATCACTACCTTGGACGAACTGACTAAGATAGATCATGAATACGAGACGCATGAATCGGATCGCGAGAAGACCTATGATAAGTTCGTGGATATATCAAAACTTGTGAAAGAGAGCGAAAGTAACGGCAATAACGGAAATACCGTAGTTGATGCGGCTGAAAGAAGGAGAAACCGGAGAATAGAAAAATCATTTATCACGCGATTCAAGATTAACGGCGAAAACGATGAAAACGGTCACTCCAAGATAACGATGATTTCTCTGCGTAATCTGAGCGCCGGCGGGGCCCTTTTCAGAAACAATTGCGGCATAGAGAAAAATAAAATGCTCGATATGAAAATTAATCTGCCGGGTTACAGGGTCCCCATCAGCTGCTTGGGCAAGGTCATAAGGACCGAAAGGGAAGAATCCTCTTCCATGCATGAAATAGGCATAATGTTCATGAATATCAAGCAGGAAGAGAGGGACTCGATAAATAAATTGGTCGATTATTATTTTTCCAAGAAAGCCTCAAGACACGAACAGGCGTGAGGATATTTCTAAATCACGGCACTATTAATTATACGCTGGCTTGCCGTCCGTAGCTTGCTTCGTAAGAGACACATTCACGACAGCGAAGGATGGTGCCAGAGGGGGGAGTCGGCGCCCCATGATGTTTCAATCAACGGTTTTTGAGACTGTCATATATAATTACCCAAATAGAGGTTGATTTCTTATCAATAATCCTAAAATTGTGTCACCGTTTGGTCACCGTAAATATAACCATTTGTCAATAGACTTCAATAGACCTACCATTAATACTTGCAAAAATAACCATTTCATCGTAAAATAACCACATGCCTAAAAAGAGTGTTTATTAAAATTGTCATGGTTTTGCTTAAACAGGATCATTATGATATTTTTGGCCATACTCCGGGGTTTTTAATGGTATTCTGGTGTAACGGTTTTGTCCTGATAATTTGAGTGATAATGAGAGTCGACGTTCGCTCTTTTCACCTCCCTTAAAAATGATAAGCCTTGGAGTCGGAGAGAGAGGTGGTATATTGAAAACAGGATTTACGGCAAAGGTCTTAAGTTCTGTTTTTTTGCTGTTTCTTCTTATTTTTTTATTATACATAGATGATGACGGCATTCTTGCCGTAATGGCTTCTTATACCTTTGTGCTCGTCGGAGGAACGTATGTTGTTCTGTTCTCTATTTTGTCTTTTCTGTGGAGAGGCCTACCGATCCCTATAAGAAATTTTTTCTACGGCAGGAATATCTTTGTAAATGTTATAATTTTTTCAATACCCCTTTTCCTTATTTTAAAACTGACACTCGATTACTACCTTAT
>JAFGFD010000152.1 GCA_016931215.1 Candidatus Omnitrophota bacterium | reverse complement strand
CTTCCACAGATTGAAGGGATTGGATTATCTTCAAATATTTTTCTTAAAGATTCATCAGGTTTATCCTCATAGATTGCCCTAATATAATCTGAAATCTTCAGATGTGCCGGGCAGGCATCCTCGCACAATTTACATTCCAGGCAGCGGGAAGCTTCTCTTTGGGCTTCATCTTTGCTGTAACCTATAACCTGTTCAATAAAGGAAAGTTTCCTTTGCTCAGGCGAAACTTCAGGCATAGGGACGCGCTGCGGCTCGAATAAAGAGAATTCGATGTCAGAAGTAAATCCTTCGTAGTTTTCTTTACGATGAGTCAGACTTGCTTTAAGGATAGAATACTGTCCGGAGTCAAGAAAATGCTCTTTATCCGACTTTTCATCCTTTGGAAGGAAAACAAAAGTATTCGTATCAAAATGAATATGGAAATAATCTCTGGACAATCTAAGAGAAGCAGGCGGGCAAATATCAACGCATAGTCCGCAAAAGCAACATCTGCCATAGTCAAGTTTCGGACGCTCATTTTTCTCACCCGGCTTTGGTTCTATATCGGGCATCTTTACCATAGTAATAGCTTCATTGGGACATATATCAGCGCAATTACCACAGCCGGTACACTTATCCCAATCATTAAGATGGAAACCTCGATACCTTATCGCCGGCTCTTTTGGTTCAAAAGGATATCTCAAGGTGCGCGGCTTTTTGAATAAATATTGAACTGCCTTGAAGGGGCTCAAGATACTGCCAATTTTGTTTGTTGTTTTTTCTTTCATCTGTCTATCTCAGGGGCAACTACATATAGACTTATCATTATATTTCCGACATCAGCAATACCGGCATTTTCCAGTAACTTTTCCAATATAATCAAGCCGTGAGGGTAGGAAGGGGTTCTGAAATGCACCCTGTAAGGTTTATCTCCACCGTTACTGACAAGGTAAAGACCTAACTCTCCGCGTGAAGATTCACATCTGACATAAACCTCACCTTTCGGTATTTTCCATTTGAACGGATTTGGTATTCGGTTATAAACCGGGCCTTCGGGCATAGCATCGAGCAGTTTGAAAATCATATAGACACTTTCTATCATCTCGTCTCTTATAACCCATACACGCGAGTAAGCATCGCCATCCTGCCTTACAGGGACATTCCACTCTACCTTGTCGTAGGCGGCGTAAGGCTCGATTTTTCTGATATCATACGCCATCCCTGTCGCTCTCAATGCTTGCCCAGTAGCTCCCCACTGTTTTGCCTGTTCTTGAGTTATTTTGCCAATCCCTTTTGCCCTTTCGTAGAACAAACGGTTATTGAAAAAGGTTGAGTCATAATCCGGCACACAACCACCTATTGAGTGCAGCGTATTTACAATTTTATCCTTGAATCCCGGGTTGAAATCCCTTCTGACGCCGCCCGGCCATATATATATATGGTAAACTCTGCCGCCGGTGAGTTCTTCGAAGAGGTCTAAAATAAGGTCTCGGTGATACATTGCCCACTGGGCAACGGTATCGAAGCCGAGCATGTTGGCATAAGCCCACAAGCCGAATAGATGCGAGCCGACTCTGGCAAGTTCAAGATAGATACTCCTTATGAAATGAGCTCTTTCCGGGACTTCTATCTGTGCCAGTTTTTCGACTGCCATCGCATATATCATTTCCATAGAATCTGGCTCAACGACGTTTATCCTGCACACCATTGGGAAGTTCTGTATCCAGGTTCTGTATTCCATCAATTTTTCAAAACCGCGGTGCAAATAACCCGGATTAGCCGTAGATTTCAAGATTCGGTCGCCCTCTACCTTGAGAGTGATGCTGAAATTTCCTACCATTCCCAGATGCTGGGGACCGAAGTAGAGTTCAAGCTCCCTGCCAGAGCCTGTCTTTTTGCTATTTGTATCCACACTCAAAATTTCCATCCTTCTTTAGCCATTTTCACAAATTTCTCTCTCTGCTGCTCAGTCATTTGTTCAATATTTATTTTTACTTCAATTGAGTTGTCCAAATCCGCCAACACCTTTTTTATACTTTCTACCAGAATACCTTTGATAGGTACTTCCAAAGAGGGAAGATTCAAAGTAAGCTTTACTCTTCCTTGCTCATACAGCACATCTTCGACCATCCCCAGGTCAAGTAAACTATAATTGATTTCAGGGTGCATTACCTTGGATATTACTTTCTTTATTTCTGGCTGTGAGAGTTCAGTCATAATTTCCCCTCATTTATCATTATTCTCTACAAAAGGGATTTTATCGAAAACGTCCTGGACATATTGTCTGGTATCAAAATCTTTTCTAAACGGTGGAATTTCATAGTCCCTTTCCAGAAAAAGTGGGGTCAATCGCTTGTGTCCTTCAAATTTTACGCCGAAAAGTTCGTGTATCTCGCGCTCGTATGGCTCTGCGTTTTGGAAGATACCCGTTACCGTTTCAAATTGCGGGCTTTGTCTTGAAATCCGGGTTTTTACAATCAGATGTAATCTTTCCTGACCTGTATATTCTTTTTCACCTTGCATATAACCAGTTAAGATATAAACAAGTTCAAATTCTTTCTCTTCTATCCAGTCAACGCAAGAAACAAGTGCGAGGTGGTCAAAGTTTCTATCCTTTAAAAATTTCAGAACTGTTAGGACCTGTTCTTTTTTTACATCAACGACTATCCGGGAGTCTTCAAGGATATTCACAACAACGGCTTTAAAGGTCGATTCAAGTTGTTCTTTTATGGATTCATTCATATTCTACTGCCTTGCTGTCGCTGTTTATTTGATAGAGAGCCGGCCAGTCAAGTTTTCCCAAAGCCATCTCTTGATTTTTTCTGTAAAACTCGTAATTTTCTTTATACCGGACATAGCCGTTCGCCATTCCCTTCTCTATCAATGTCCAAAGGTGGGTTACAGCAATAAATATCGCCTCAGGTCTTGGCATACAGCCGGCAATCCATCCGTCTATAGGGATATACTTATCTAAATGCTTTATCGTGTTATAGGAATCCCAATACATTCCGCCGTTTATCGGGCAAGAACCAAAGCCAACTGTGTATTTAGGTTCGAGCATCTGCTCGTATGTTCTTATAATAGCCTTTAGGGTTTTTACCGAGACATAGCCCGTAATTAGAAACAAATTTGCCTGCCTTGGTGTGGCTACGGGAATAATTCCGAATCGCTCTGCGTCCCAACGAGCTGTTATAACCGGAGGAACTTCGATTATTCCGCAGCCGGTGCAAAAGTATATCGCGTGCAAGGAGTATTTATTCGCCATTTTGGCCGGGGCTTTGAGCCATTTTGTAATCTGGTTTCTATCCAACTTTCAACTCCTTATGGCAATGGTCGTAATCAGACCTAAAAAAGCAAGCAGTGTCGGCCACTTCCATAAATACTTGATTGCCTGTTCGATTCTAAATCTGGGGAAGACAGCGTTTATACATAGACAAAGCACAAATACTACAAGCATCTTCATAAAGAACGAAACTATATTACCTGCTCCTCCAAGAAATAGATTTACGAAAAGGGCTATGCTGATAAACAAAACAAGAGCGTGTTCGAGAACAGTCAGGGCTAAATATTTGCCGCCGTATTCGACCATCGGTCCAGAAGAAATTTCCTGCGTCGCCGAGGTCATATCAAAAGGCCTTATGCCAAGTATCGCAGGCAGGATAAGAAAATAAGCAAGGCCTGATAAAAATAGTGGAAAAGAAATAATAGACCAGCCTGTTCTCTGTTGAATGTTCACCACTTCCATTATAGAAATTGTTTTATAATGGGTCATTACCGACAGCAATACAAGAAGCAAAGGCGCCTCATATCCCAAAGTTAGGATGAACTTGCGGGAGATACCGATGCTGATATTAGGATTAGCTCCCTGGCCTGCGGATAGCGCAAGGCCTAAAGGGGCAAGCAGCATAATGTAGAGAATTACTAATAAACCACCGGAACCTGCTAAAGGGCAAATTTGGCCGAAAGGCAGAAATAAAACCACGACTATAGAGCCGGCTAAAGAAAGGATTATCCCCAAGTCAAACATACGGCCATGCGATACGCTTTTTTGGTAAAATAATCTAATCATATCGATAACCGGCTGTATAAGAGGAGGGCCATACCGCCAGTGGATTCTTGCCATAATCTTCCGGGCTAAACCTAAAAAAAACACTCCTACAATCAGCGCTAAAATGGGAGACAGAATTATCTGGGTAATTTTTACTACCATATTTTCCATCTTATCTGAACGAAAATTAATAACGATAAAAACAATATTATATACATTACATAGTAACCTACATCCCCACTGTATATACGTCTTATGCTACTTCCAAAACTCCGCACCGAAGAAGCAATCCAGTAATAAAACTCATCTATTACATCTCTCAAGTAAGGCTTTATCATCCTGTTCAGCGGATTGTAAAATTCGACTGTATAATGGTATTTATCTTTCGGGATATATGCTCCTGCTGCATAACTATTTTCTTGAGCAACCGATACCGATTTTGCACCCAAGCGGAATAGTATCCAGACAATAATCCCCGCTACTAAAACGGCGGAAAAGATATTTATTGTATTCAGTGTTCCGGTCTCTGAAGCAATCCCCCAGATGGTTACATTTAAGGGTTCAAAGCCAAAAGAAGTCCCGATTGTATTGATAACTGTTAGAGGGATACCGGGAAGGATACCGAAGAGAAGAATCGCAAGCGATAAAACCATCATAGGCAGTTGCATACTGGCCGGCGATTTATGTATGTCTTTATATTTTTCGGGAAGCTGACCCAGAAACACATTGTGAACCAGTTTATAGCAGTAAAGTATCGTCCCCCAGGTCCCCAACAGCGCACAAAAGGCTAACAGTGGAGAATCCTCAAGAATTAAGGTCTTATAGATTAGCCACTTGGAGACAAATCCATT
>JAFGFD010000151.1 GCA_016931215.1 Candidatus Omnitrophota bacterium | reverse complement strand
GGTACGTAAGGCTGGCTTCGTTTTCCACCGAGCCGAGATGAGTCTTGAGCATTAGATTGAATTGACGGGCCTCAGTCAGGCTGCCGCCGCATTCGGGGCATCTTCCGCCTCTTACCTGCTCAACCTTGAATCGCTTTTTGCAGTCTTTACAGTCGCAAAGAGTGTCCTCGAAACCGGTAACGTGCCCCGAAGCGTGCCACGTCGTGGGGTGCATAAGTATCGACGCGTCCAGGCCTTCTATGTCATCGCGTGTATAGACGTTCGAGCGCCACCACGCCTCTTTTAAATTCTTCTTCAATTCAACGCCAAGGGGTCCGTAATCCCACGTGCTCGCAAGACCACCATATATCTCGCTTGATTGAAAGATAAAACCCCGCCTTTTTGACAGCGAAACCAGCTTATCCATTTTGTCCTGTTGTGCCATAATATCCCGCATTCCTTCAAAAATTTTTTAAACGGCCTATCTTATCATAATAATCAGATTTAATCAAGAAAAATAGATGGCTTATAAATCAAAAAAAGTAAACCAGGTAAAAAAGTGATGCGTTTATATCATAATTTAAGCATAATGGACTTTATCTATAAAGCCTAACGACCTTATCTCCTTGTCCAACTGATACTTAATGAATTTCTTCATTACCCCTTCCAGCTCCTCTCCGACATCCTTGGAGACCTTGATCCTTGCGAGTTGTTCATACGGCGCTCGTTCTACATGTTCGATGAAATGCGCCGTCCCCGCCATTATGTGAAAGGCGCTGGCATCGTGCTCAAGACACCTCTCGCACAACAGGCCTCCGGACTTATAACTGAATTTGGCCTTTTTGAAAGAAGCGGCCTGGAAATCTATTTCTCTGTCGCAGACTATGCATCTGTTGAGCCTCGGCATGAGTCCTGATAGCATAAGGAGGCGTATTTCGAATATTCTCGTTATCCTCCTCGGGCTCGACGAGCCTTTAAGAAGTTCGAGCGAGTTTAGCAGCAGATCGAATATCTCGGGATTCTTATCCTCCTCCTCGGTAAGGGCGTTCACAAGCTCCACGAAATAGTACGCGTAACTTACCTTAACCAGATCGCTCCGTATAGCTTCAAAAAAATCGATGAGGTCGCACTGTGAAACTGTGTGTATGCCGGACCTCTTGGAATCGTAAAAGACCACCCTGTTCAGAGTGAATATTTGCACCTGGTGGCCCAAAGGCCCTCGAGGTCCGCGTACCCCTTTGATGAGGCCGCGTATCTTGCCGAACTCACGCGTATAAAAGACGATAAGCAGGGACGTCTCCCTGACGTCCCGTTCATGCAATATTATCGCGTCCTGGGTATGAATAGACATCCTTTTCCGTTTCCGCTTGAGTCGAGCTGCGGGAAAGACCGCTCAATTTTCCGCCAACGTAAGAGGCGTAACGACGCCGCCCGATATAATGAGCTTCATCGCCTCTTCAACGCTCATATCTAGGTTGATTGCCTCCTCTTCAGGCACGAGAAGGAGTATCCCGCTTGTGGGATTGGGGGTGGTCGGTATAAAAATATTCACCAGTCTCTTTTCCGTCTTTTCCTGGATCTCGCCCTTCGATTCAGAAGTCAAAAAGCCTATCGAGTAGACGCCCTTTCTCGGATACTCCACCAGAACCGGTTTTTTAAATATCCCTCTACGCTCTCCCAAAAAGGCCCGTGACATCTGTTTCATTGTTACGTAGACCTTGCCTATCATCGGTATCTTGAAAAAAATTGCCTCGCCCGACGAGAAGAGCTTCCGTACAAACAGTATCCTGGTGGCAAGCCCTATCAAATATACGAATAGCACCAACACGAAAAGAAGAGCAGCCTTCACGCCGTACTCAATATACACGTTGGTAATATAAGGTTTGATGTACTTGAGAAGAGGGTTCAATACCGCATCGTTAATCGCGTCTTTTGCAGCGATAAGAATCCACAAAGTCACCGCTACCGGCAATATTACTATGATTCCGGCAATAAAATTGTCCCTCAATCTCAATTGCATATCCGCCTCCAACCCTCTAGGGGGACGTTTCTCCTTAGCCCAACCTCAAGAGAATCAATAGGTTACGCCAAGCGCTTTTCCAGACCTGTCCCCTACAGCGAAGCGAGGGACAGGTCTGGAAAACATCGTGCTGTAACCTCCTGTCAGGCAATGCCTTGCGTGAAGGAGAAACGTCCCCTTATTTCAAGATTTGAAAAATAATTGTTGTCACCAATATTCCGATAGCCGAGCCGCTGACAACCTCCAGAGTGCTATGAATCGAGCCGACTATGCGGCTCCTGGCAACGAAAAACGCAAGTATAAACGTAAGTATAACGACGAAATTATTCATAGTAGTGAAAAGGATTATGGTCCATATAGAAAACGCTACGGCCGCATGTCCGCTCGGCATCCCTCCTCTAAGCGGTGTGCCGCTATGTAAAAGTATCTTGC
The DNA here is from genome assembly GCA_016931215.1 of Candidatus Omnitrophota bacterium. GTDB lineage: Bacteria > Omnitrophota > Gorgyraeia > JAHIPI01 > JAHIPI01 > JAFGFD01. The sequence continues at coordinate 1,297 of JAFGFD010000151.1, read as the reverse complement.
CGACTATCACCAAAGCGAGAACCATTATAAAGATGATAAAAGTAATGTGCCATGATGAAGTCCTTATGTTGATGAGCGTGGTGTCAAGGGGCACGTGTGACCTCCGAGCGAATATGACATAACACACGACCAAGGCATTGATCGCAGAGACGAGTACGGCGCCGGCACTCACGTCCTTAATAATACGCGCGAGCGGATGAACGGAGTTGCTTACAAGGTCCACCGTAAACTCTATCGCCGTATTGAACATCTCAGCGCATAAGAGAAAGGTTAGAGACAAAAGTATCAATAGAAGCTCGTTGCCAGTGAGATTTATATATATCCCGAAGATCAGTATGACTACGGCAAACATAAAATGGAGCCGCATGTTCCTCTGGCTCTTGAGGACGTGGATCAGGCCCTCGATGGCAAAATTTACCGAATCTACGAGTCTATTTTTCGCCATAAAAGATCCAATAGCCTCCCTTCGGTCTTAGACATCTTTTTCTTGGATTTTTTATTTTCGTCATCGTGTCCCAATAGATGTAATATGCCGTGTATTATATAAAGATAGATCTCCTTTTTGAACGTTGAATCGAACGACTTTGCCTGGGCCTTTGCCCTATCGACGGATATCGCTATATCTCCCAGATAACGAGGGTCTCCTTTAAGGCATCTTCCCTCGGCCATAGAGAAAGCCAGTACGTCAGTCGACCTGTCCGACTTCCTGTAAAGGCGATTCAGTCGGCGTATCTCTTCGTCAGTCGCAAAGTATATAGAGAGGCGCGCGTCTCTAAGGCCGAGTTTCTTGAGGATAAACGCTACCTCCCTCTCAAGCTTTTTCTTATTCAAAAAATAACATCTGGAAATATTGTCGACGTTTAAATCTACCATCAAGACTTCTTTTTATTCTTATTCTTAGGCTCGTCGGGATACTCTACGCGCGTATGGAATATTCCGGTAAGAATCCTGCAGAAAGCCGCGGCTATCTTATTCAAATCTTTGAGAGTCAGATCGCACTCATCGAGTTGATTATCTATAAACTTATTGTTGATAATCTTTTGGACAAGTCCTTTTATTCTGGAAGGTGTAGGCTCGCTCAGAGCACGCGATGAGGCCTCGACCGCGTCGGCAAGCAGCACTATAGCCGTCTCTTTTGTCTGAGGTTTTGGCCCGGGATATCTGAAAGCCTCTTCCTTGAGTGTATCGTCGTCCTTTAACCTCTCCAACGCCCTCTGGTAAAAATAATATATGAGGCCTGTGCCGTGATGTTCGAATATAAAATCCCTTATGGTCTTGTTCAAATTAAATTTCTTCG
>JAFGFD010000150.1 GCA_016931215.1 Candidatus Omnitrophota bacterium | reverse complement strand
ATGTATAGCGTAGAGGATTCCAGGCATCTTTTGACCGTTGAGAAATTTCAGATAGCACCGAAATCCAAGGAATCGACGCTTGCTCGGGCCAGGATCACCATTACAAGACTGTCCGTGCCTTAGAATATCTTTTATGTTTGGATAATGTGACGACAAGAATCCTAAAAAGATACGGAGGTCGGTATGAAAAAATTAATATTTGTAGTATTCGCTGCCATAATCCTGGCGTCTGGGGTCTCGTATGCCTTTGATAGCGCTCTCCTAGATATGTACGACGAACTCCAGCAAGAGTCAAATAAAATAAGAGTCTTATTAAAGGGTTCAAAGGATATAGTATTGGTGAGCAGTATGTGGGATTCGACGATCGTGACCATGACTCAACTCGAGGCCTATTTTTCAATGCTGGGGATATTCAACATTATAGACGTGAAACAGATGGATGAAAAGGCGATCGATTATCTCATTCGTTGGCTGAATAAGATCAAGGCGACAAATGAGCTTAACATCAAGAGCCTCAATACCGTAAAGACCACCCTGGAAAGAAACACGGAATTGCATACGGCGGTTCTCAAGGTATTTTACAGAAAGCTGAGCGATAAGATAGACGCAGAGATTGAAAAGCTAATGCTCATCTCTGAATCTATGGAGATCCCCGACCAAGGATAGCAAAAAAATATACATTGGATGATTGAAAGGGCTTTATGCGATTATTCAAAAGCATGAGAATCACCTCAAAATTCATTTTATGGTTCTTGATTATAGCGCTCATACCTTTGGCCATAGCGACATATATCAGCTTTACGAGTGCCAGAAAGGTCCTGGAGGATGAGGCGGCAAAGAGTCTTGCTTCCGCAGCCGATTACAGAGCGCACAAGGTAGAGATGTTCGTCGCAGAAAAGGAAAAGAGCGTAAACAACCTGTCTCACGCCTCGGACGTTATAGTCGCACTTGAAAAATTCAACAATGCCGTTAGCGCATCGGGAAGAGATTCGGATGATTATAGGAGTATAGATGCGGAATACAGACCCTTTCTGACTTATTACCAAAAGTCCTCTAATTTCGATGACCTCATGTTGGTGAACAGCGACGGTGATGTGTTATTTTCGGTGCAGGGCTGGGGCGATGTCAGGTCGCTTTATGAACTTGCCCTCTACGAGGAATCTAAACTGGCGGATGCATTTATGAAGGTCAAGAAGTCGCTTAAGACCGAGATATCCGATTTTGAGTATTCCAATGAGCCGCATGTAGGCTACCTATATATAGTCGCCCCTGTCTTTGTCGGAGCGGATTTGATAGGAGCCGTTGCGGTGAAAACTGACAGTGTGGAATTTACGCAGTTTGCACAAGATTATTCCGGACTCGGCAATACAGGCGAGACCATAATTGCCTCGAAGGTCAAAGACGAAACCGTCGTTATCGCACCTTTAAGATTCGACCCTGAGGCTGCTTTTAAGAGGAAGGAGAAGATCGGAAGTGCCGGAGCCGAATATTTCCGTAAGGCCATAGAAGGCCATACAGGCATGGGTGTTGCTAAAGATTATAGAGGGCGCCAGACCCTGAGCGCCTGGAGGTATATACCGTCATTCAGACTGGGGCTGGTAGTAAAGATGGATACCGAGGAGATATATGCCTCTGCGCGAAGGTTAAGGGATACCCTTGTGACTATAAGTATCGTACTAATGATAATCGTTACAGCCGTCGCGATATTAATAGCAAAATCTATTTCAAGCCCTATAAAGGAGCTGACGATAGTATCAAGCGTTATAGCCGAGGGAGACCTGAACGCGAGGGCCGGTGTTAGATCGCATGATGAAATCGGGGAGCTGGCCCAGTCTTTCAACATGATGACGGATAAACTTGTTGAAGCAAAGGCGCGAGTCGAGGAGAAGAAGGCCGAAGTAGAGACGCAGAAGAGACTTTTGGAGAAGGTGAATAAGGAACTGGACAGCTTTGTGTATACAGCGAGTCACGATTTGCGCGCTCCATTGAGGGGGATATCCTCTTTCGCCAGTTTTCTTGAGGAAGATTACAAAGACCGCCTCGACGACGAAGGAAGAGATAATTTAAGGCAGATCAAGGAAGGCACGAAGCGCATGAACGACCTCATAGAAGATCTCCTCAAGCTATCTCGGATATCGAGGATTAAGAACCCTTATGAAAATACTGATATGAACGAACTGATCTCTTCGGTCATACAGAGGATTGAATATGATATACGGGAGAATAATGTTGACCTCAAGGTTCAGGAAGATTTACCTGCTATTAGGTGCGATAAGATAAAATTGGGAGAAGTCGTGTTGAATCTCATCAATAACGCGATCAAATTTTCATCGAAGAACAATAAGCAGAGACCTCGAGTGGAAGTAGGTTACGAGGATGAAGGAGATTTTCATAAGTTTTTCGTGAAGGATAACGGTATCGGCATAGACCCAAAATATCACGATCAGGTGTTCGGCCTCTTTAAACGCCTTCACTCATCTTCCGAATATGAAGGGACTGGAGCCGGTTTAAGCATAGTGAAACGCGTAATAGACGATCACGGCGGCAAGATATGGATCGAGTCCGAACTCGGTAAAGGGTCAAAGTTTTGCTTCACAATTCCAAAAAATATAATAGAAAAAGAGAGCGATTGACCTTACTTCGTGATTTCATTGCCACAAACCGAGAAAAGGGATATTATGGATGACGATTTAAGAGAGAAGGATATAAACAATGCCAGGCCGGTCAATATCCTCCTAGTCGAAGATAATGAGGCGGATGTAAAGATAACCCTGAGGGCATTTGCCAAATCAAAAATAAAGAGCAATATGTTCGTCGTCAATAACGGCCAGGATGCACTTGATTTTATACACCACAGCGGCGCGTATCAGGATGAGGGCAAGTATCCTCGCCCCGACCTTGTACTTTTGGACATAAAGATGCCCAAGATGGACGGATTTCAGTTTTTAGAAATTCTCAAAAAAGATCTGGAATATAGTTCTATCCCGGTCGTCATGCTCACTTCATCGAAGACAGAGGAAGACATCGCGAAGAGTTTCAAATACGGAGCAGCCAGTTTTATACAAAAACCCGTGAGCTTCGAAGAATTCGTCAAAGTGGTTGAGAAGTTCAACTATTATTGGTATATTATTAACAAGTTGCCGTCACAGTTCCTGTAAGAAATGTATTGAGGTCTTTTCATGGATAAGAAGATATTGATTATAGATGATAACGAACAGGACAGAATTATAATGAAACGCTTTCTCAATAGGTCCGGCTACGGTAATATTATGGAAGCCGGAAGCGGCGAAGAAGGTCTCGAAAGGACCAAGACCGAAAGACCGGATTTGGTCATAACCGATACCATGATGCCCGGGATCGATGGTTTTGAAGTCTGCCGCAAACTTAGAGAGGCATATGGAGCGGAGACGCCAAAGATCATCATTCTGACCGGCCAGGTAGACGCAGTGGATGCAGTGAGGGCAAGAAAAGAAGGCGCAGACGATTATTGCGTAAAGACCAGTGATGCGCACCCGCTGCTCGAAGCCGTCAAGAAGTTGTTTTGATATGAGTTTCTTATGGTAAAAGAGAAGACTAAGATATTAATCGTAGGAGGTAGCACAGGAGCCGCCGCTTTCATAAGATTGCTGAATAGCTGCCCTGCTGTAGATATAGTCGGAGTTGTCGACCCAGATGATAAAGCCGAAGGTATACGCATAGCCAGGGAACTTAATATACCGACAGGTAGCCGAGCGGACGATTTCTTTAAGAAAGGCAAAATCGACGATGTAATCGACTTCACGGATAAGAAAGAACTAAAGAACCATCTTGCTAAGCTTGAATACACAGGTCTCATAAACAAGGAAAGCGCTCAGTTTGTCTTCGAATTGATGCAACGATGTATGATGGTTCAGGAAGAGTTGAACAAGGCAAAGGAGGATTTGGAGATTCAGGCATGGGGCCTCAAGAAGACAAACGAAGGCATAAAGCTTTTGTATAAAGAGTTGGAGGAGAAGAATAAGCGGCTCGAGGAACTTGATAAACTCAAATCCAATTTTATATCGGCCGTTTCGCATGAATTGCGTACGCCGCTTTCGGTTACTAAAGAAGGTATTAGCCTCGTGATGGACCAGATACCCGGCAGCATAAACGAAAAGCAACATAAGGTGCTTGACACCGCAAGGAATAATATAGACCGGCTGGCGAGGATGATAAACAACCTGCTCGACATCTCCAAGATAGAGGCAGGCAAGATCAAGGTCAAGAAAGAGATTGTGGATATCGTGGGTTTAGTCAAGCAGGTCAGCTCATTTTTTGAGCCGAAGGTGAGGAACAAAGGTCTTAATCTGCGCTCATATATAAAGGACGAGAGGATAGAACTTTTTATCGACGCGGATAAGATAGTGCAGGTATTTACGAATTTGATAGGGAATGCGTTAAAATTTACCGACAACGGCACTATAGATATTCACGTTGAAGATAGAGGTAACGACGTTCTCTGCGCCGTAAGCGATACCGGAAGAGGGATTGCAAAAGAAGATCTTCCCAAGATGTTCAGTAAATTTGAGCAATTCGGTCGGACCGAAGGCGGCGGAGAGAAAGGCACGGGGCTGGGCCTGGCCATTACCAAAGAGATCGTCGAGTTGCATAGGGGGTCGATAAGTGTCGAGAGCGAACCTGGCAAGGGCTCAAGATTCACCTTCAATTTGCCTAAATACAGCACTGATGAGGTATTTAAGGAATACGTTGCATTGACCATGCAAGATGCCCAGGAAGTCAATAAGAAGGTCGCTGTAATAATTGTAAAAATTATGGACAAAAGTCTGAATTCGAGAGACGCATTAAAGGACATCGCCGACCGTTTAAAAGAGGTAATAAATGTGTCCTTACGCAGGACCGGCGACAGGGTGGTGGGAGGCGGAGACGAGATCCTTGTCTCGGTGATCTCCGGTTCTAAAGAGGATTCCGGCGGCATTGGGCGACGTTTAAAGGACCAACTCGATGAATATTTGACAAAGAACAATTTGTCGGATAAGATCAGATTACATTTTGGCGGCGCGGTTTATCCGGATGACGCAAAGAGTCCCGAAGAGCTAATAAACAAGGCAAAACGGTAACGTTATTAATGTCAGGGGGGAGTGTATGCCAAATAAGAAGGTATTGATCGTAGACGATGAAATGGAACTTGTCGAGATGATGAAGAAGAGGCTGGAGGCGAATCACTATGACGTGCTTATAAGCAATAATGGAGAGGAAGGCATGGCGAAGGCATTGAGTGAGGTTCCGAATTTGATACTTTTAGACATCAAGATGCCCAAGATGGACGGTTATACGTTTATCAAACAGGCCAGGACGGATAAACGCCTGAAACATGTCCCGATTATAGTGCTCAGCGTCATAGACCAGCTCTCGGACCTACTCAAGCTTGAGGGCGTAAATGATTATTTGGAAAAACCTTTTGATGCGGACGTTCTTCTTAATAAGATAAGTCAGTATTTAAAGAGTTGAAAGAAGGGGTGAAAAGATATGGCGAGAATATTGATAGTCGATGATGAGCCTGAATTGGTGGATATGCTCAAGATGCGGCTCGAGGCAAGCGGCTATGAGATAATAACGGCAAAAGACGGACAGGAAGGCCTCGATAAGGCGAAGCAGGAAAAGCCCGACCTTATGATCTTGGATTTGATGCTGCCCAAGATGGACGGCTATAAGGTATGCGGTCTTCTGAAGAACGACACCCGTTATTCAAAGATACCCATCATCATATTTACCGCCAGGGCGCAGGAATCGGATATGAAGATGGGCGATGAAGTAAGGGCAAATGCCTACATAACTAAACCTTTTGAACCGAATGCACTCTTGGGAAAGATAAAAGAGCTACTCAACGAATAGAGTGGGTACATTTTACAAGGAGGGAAAGATATGAGAAATGCAAAGATATTGATAGTCGATGATGAACCGGATTTGTTAGAATTGCTTAAGACGACCCTTGTAAACAACGGTTACGACGTCGTGACCGCAAATGACGGCCTTCAGGGTCTCGAACAGGTGGAGAATGAAAATCCAGATTTAATCCTCCTTGATATCAAGATGCCGAGGATGGACGGTTATACGATGCTTCGCGAATTGAAGAAGTCGGAGAAGACAAAACACGTTCCGGTCATCATGTTGACGGTCTATGACAAGATGAAAGACATATTTGAGCTGGAAGGAGTCAAGGGATACATGATAAAATCCTCCAACGATCAGGAGATCTTGGCCCAGATTAAGAAGATCCTTGAAGAGCAAGTGGGGTAAGGGCGTAAAGATGGCTAAGAGAGAGAAGAAATCTTTAGGCGAAAACCTGGTCGAAGTGGGTATCATCACTAAGGAACAGTACGCCGAAGCGCTGAAAGAAGAGAAACTCGCGGGGCTCCGTTTCAGGAAAGCCATCGTCAAGATGGGCTATATCACCGATGAGGACCTCGTTGTCTTTATAAGCAATAAGCTCGGGATACCCAGGATAGAGCTTGGCAATTATCTTATCGATTCAAAGATAATAGACCTTATACCCGAAGAGTTGGCGAGAAAACACGAACTTGTCCCTATTTTAAAGATAGGTAACCGTTTGACCTGCGCGATGGTCGATCCTTGGAACGTTTTCGCTCTGGATGAGGCAAGGTCCGTAAGCGGTCTTATAATCGAACCGGCGATAGCAACGGAAGAAGAGATAAAACAGGCGATTACCGAGTATTACAGCGCCAAAGGGTCTGTCAAGGAATTGCTTAAGGCCATCGATGATAACAAGGTGCGACAGGAGGCCGCGAGAGGGGCAGGGGGAGAGACGGTCTCTTCGGAAGGAACCATAATAATTAAGCTGGTAAATTCTCTGATCATGAACGCCATTCACGAGGGCGCAAGCGATATACACATCGAGCCTGAAGAAGAGATTCTTAAGACCAGATATAGAGTGGACGGCATGCTCCATGAGGTCACTTCTCCTCCGAAATATCTTCAATCTTCGGTCATTTCCAGAATAAAGATAATGGCGAATTTAAATATTGCCGAGACACGCGTTCCTCAAGACGGCAGGTTCTCCATCAAGATGGAAGGCAGGGATATAGATGTGCGCGTATCCGCCGTCCCCACCATCTACGGAGAGAATATAGTGATGCGTCTTCTCGATGTGGCTAACACCGTGCTCAAGCTTGAAGAGCTTGGTTTTTCGAAAGACATGCTTCAAAAATTCGAGAAACTCATAATAAGACCTCACGGTATACTCTTGGTAACGGGTCCGACCGGAAGCGGCAAGACCACGACGCTTTATGCATCACTGAGCAGGATAAATACGGTTGAGAAGAATATAATCACTATCGAAGACCCGGTAGAGTATAAGCTCGAGGGCATCAGGCAGATACAGGTGAATCCCAAGGTCAACCTGACTTTTGCTGGAGGCCTGAGATCGATATTGAGACAGGACCCGGACATAATAATGGTCGGGGAGATACGGGATCTCGAAACGGTTGAGATAGCGGTCCACGCCGCCCTAACAGGTCACCTTGTTTTTTCCACACTACATACCAACGACGCGGCAGGGGCCATAACGAGGATGATAGATATGGGTTCAGAACCTTTTTTGGTCGCATCTTCGGTTATAGGCGTCCTTGCTCAGCGCCTGGTGAGGAAGATCTGCGTAGAATGCAAAGAAGAGTACGCACCCACACAAGAGGCGTTGCGGGATATAGGACTTGACGCCAAAGGTCAGAAGACGAAAATAAAGTTCTTCCGCGGAAAAGGGTGTTCGAAATGTATGAGTACAGGATACAAGGGGAGGATCGGAATATACGAGTTGATGGTGATGAATGAGGACCTAAGAACTATGACGATCGGAAAGGCGAGTTCCGAAGAGATAAGAAAAAAGGCGGTTTCTCAGGGGATGGCCGTGCTGAAAGATGACGGTATACGAAAGATACGAGAAGGCATTACTACGGTGGAAGAGGTGTTGAGGGTAACGCAGGAAGAATAACGGGGAAAGATGCATGCCTACATTTTTTTATAAAGCCCGCAATGAAGTCGGTAAGCCGGTCAAGGGGACAATGGACGCCCCTACGAAAGATGAACTCATCGACAAGCTCCATAAGATGGGATACATGACTACGCACATAGATGAGGTCACGCCGGAGTTCAGGATAGAAAAGTTCTTCGATAGATTGCGCCCCATAAACGCCGAGGATATGATAGTCTTCAATGTCCAACTATCGAATATGATCAACGCAGGCATAAATATCTTGACCAGCCTGAGTACGCTGAGCGATCAGATCGAAAACAGGAGGTTGCGCGATACCATAGGAGATGTGTCGAGGGGTATTGAGGGAGGCGATACGCTGTCACAGGCCCTATCAAGATATCCGAGGGTATTTCCGAATATCTTTATCAGCATGGTCAAGGCGGGAGAAGCCAGCGGGAGACTGGAAGCTATATTGGCCAGATACGCAGTCTTCTCAGAGCAACAAGAGGATTTGAGGCAGAAGATCAGAGGGGCGCTATTCTACCCCGCGATTTTACTGACTGCGGGTATTGCCGTTACTCTTTTCCTGGTTACCTTTATCATCCCCCAATTTGCATCGGTTTTTTCTAAGACGGGAGTAACCCTGCCGTTGCCGACACTTATCTTAAACAGGGTGGGAGTTTGGATAAAAGGCTATTGGTATGTTGTGGTCCTGGGAGGGCTCCTTGCTTATTTTGGATATAGGCTTTTTGCCGATACGGAAGGCGGCAGACTAAAGGTGGACAGGTTGAAACTTATCTTGCCGGTTATGGGACCGCTTCATAGAAAGGCGGCCATTTCCAGATTCGCAAGGACACTGGGGACTCTTGTGGCAAGCGGTGTGCCTATTTTGGAGGCGATAGATATAGTCAGGGGTGTTGTGGGTAACGAGGTCATAGCCAGGGTAGTCAAGAGCTCCCGCGATGCCGTTGAGAACGGCGAAAAGTTAGCGGCGCCGCTCAAAGTAAGCCAAGAATTTCCTCAGGACGCTGTGCAGATGATAGCCATAGGCGAAGAGACAGGCGATCTGGACGGCATGCTGAATAAGATATCAGATTTTTATGACATGTACATAGGATATAGCGTAAAGAAGTTGACCTCAATAATAGAACCTTTGTTCCTATTGTTATTAGGGGCCTTGGTGGCCTTTATCATGGCTTCCATGCTGTTGCCTATATTCGATATGATAAAGATACTGCGGCGTTGACGGCACGAGAGGGCGTAAGAACACGGGATCGCAAAGTCACCAGGTCACAAGGTTACAAGATTACAGGAAAAGATAGCTCATGGCTCGTAGCTCATAGCTCGTAGGACAAAAGAGCACAGAAAAGATAGCGTATAGGGAATAGGGAAGGAAATATAGCACATAGCGTTTAGCGTATAGAAGAGCGTAAGTGAGCAATCTTAGGAAAAAGAGGAGGCTCGGATGGAGATTTTCCTGATCGTTGCGGCTATGATATTTTTTACATTCGGGACACTGCTTTTACTCTCCCCTGAATATGTGATAAGGCTTTCAAAGATGACCAATAAAGTTCTCTTTAATATAGATGAAAATGTGCCTCATTTGAGAAGACCCCTTGGTATAGCGTTTTTGGTACTCACTATTTTTTTATGGTATATCGCCCTGTACCCTTGATTTATAGGGTGTCCTAGGGCATACTTTGATATCATTTGGTATTAGAAGAGAGGAGGAGCAGTATGAAAAAGAGAGGTTTTACATTGATAGAACTTTTGATAGTAATCGCCGTCATCGCCATTCTTGTCGGTATAGCTTTACCACGCTTCAGAGGCATGCAGGAAGAAGGCCTGATAGCGCAGTCAAAGGGCGAATTGAGGACTCTTCAGACGGCCGTAGAGAGTTACTATATACACAATAGCAATGCCTATCCGGCGAACCTCAGCACCTTGACCGACGAGACACCGCTGATCGTAGGCTCTATTCCTGATGATCCGTTCAATCCGGGCTCAAGCTATGGGTATGACAGGGGCGGTACCAATAATCAGTATTATGTCATCTACTCTGTCGGCATAGGCGGAGACGGAAGCGCTGAAATTAATGACAGCGACGCCGTGGCAGAGACCAATGGGTCAAGCTGCATATATGTTTCAAATGCAAGTACAGATACAGCACCTTAAAAGTAGTCCATAGACCATAGACGACAGAGTAATTCTGTTATGAAGAAGAAAGATGCGGGTTTCACGCTTTTAGAAGTTCTCATAGCGATTATCGTTCTTACCGTCGGCGCTATCGCCGTTATAGGGGCGTTCAGCGAGGGACTTTTTGCTTCACGTACTTCCGAAAATATGGAATCGGCGCTCCATATTGCGCAGGCCAAGTTGGAGGAGATAAAGGATACGGCGTTTGACAGTCTTGCCGATTCGGGACCGACCGCCGATCCCGACTTCCCGGAGTTTGACGTAACCGTAGATGTCTCGGAAGGAGATAATCCTATGGAGGTGGACGTGACCGTTTCATGGAATACTAAAGGCGGAGAGGCCAGTGCCACTCTTACGACATTGGTGGCCGATTATTGACAGGTATATATATGAAGCTTATAGCGGTTGGAAGAAATGGGCTTACGCTGATAGAGTTGATTGTAACGGTGGTGATGCTTGCTATTATAGTCGGAGTCTCCTCCTATATCTTTCGTGCGGTATTCCTAAGCTGGGCAGGCATGGAGGAGAGGAGAGGATTAGACATTACTCTATATAGGGGCATTGAAGAGATTATCAGAGATCTGAGGGAAGCAAAAGAGGTAAGCTCGGTAAATGGCGATGAAGTCCGCTTTACGCAAGATAACGCCACTTATTATATCTACTATCTCTACAATTCGGATGATTCATACCCGCCGGATTTCGATGAGAGTGAATACGAATTGAAAAAGGCCCAGCTCACGGGCGGTATAGACGGGACATTCACTTACGGCGGCGGGAAACTTATTCTAACAGACATTATACCTCCTGACACATCCGATATGTCTATAAGCGGAAATATAGTAACTATAGACTTAAGCGTCAGTCGCGATAAGGAGGCGGGAAGGTCGCGGACTGAAGTCAGGCCGAGGAATTTATGAGTCAGTTTTCAGTTTTCAGTTTTCAGTCTTCAGTCTTCAGTTATCAGTCTTCAGATATCGGTAGATTGACGGACAAAAGAGGTATGGTCTTGATATATGTGTTCATTGCCGTGATTCTATTAGCGGCGATAACAAGCTCTTTTTTATTCATGACGGTGGTAAAGATGAGGGGATCCGGATACGACTCGGCAGATGCCAAGGCCTTGTGGATAGCCGAAGGCGGCCTTGAGAGGTATATCTATCTCTTAAGCACAGACTCGGATTATAGAGACGATTATCCCGATCTCGAAGATGACCTGGGCGATGGTAGCTACCTTGTGGAGGCAACTTATGACGAGCCGACGAGCACCTATATCCTGACCTCTACGGGAACAGCCGGTTATTTGAGCCGCAGGATTACTCGTAGCGTCGTCGTTACGGAAGGTTCGCTTGAGGCATTCAACTATGCCCAGCATTCGGGAGGCAACATCGACTTCAAGGACTCTGAGGGGACTGTGGACGGCGACATAAGCGCCGCTGGAAATGTAAATAATGAAGACGATATGGCCATTACGGGCACTATCACGGAGAGTTCAAGTGTGACGATGCCTACGGTCAATTATGATTCATATGAGGCGATAGCCGACCCCGGTCAGATAGTGACCGGGAATAAGACCTTTGCCGCCGGAGTTACGGAGAGCGGCATATGGTATATCACCGGTAAAGCAACCATAAACGACAATGTGACCATCAACGGAACGGTCGTGGCGGAAGGGAATATTGTTTTGGATAATTCCGAGAATGTGACAATAACCCCTACGTCCAATTACCCTGCGCTTATTGCCGGCGGAAAGATCAGCGGAAAGAAGCTGGAGGACAGCACGATAAACGGCCTCATCTTCGCGGAAAACAGTATAGAACTCAATGAAAATAAGAATGTTGTATTAAACGGCTCAATGATTGCAGGCGGAAAGATAGAAATGAAGGACGGAGACGCCGACTGCGAGGTCAACTATGATACGGATATCTTGATCGATCCCCCGCCTTATTTTTCCGGTGGAGGAACAATAACAGCAGCACCAGAGGACGACTGGGATGAAGTGGCCGCAGATTAAGAGAAAGATAATGGATATCTTTAAGAAGGAATTTGTCGTAGGCATAGAAATCGATGGCGGTTCATTGAGCGTTGTCAGGTTTCTTGAAGACGAAGACGGCAACCTTCGAGCGATCAAAGCCGATAGGAGGGAAATAACGCCATCCTCAGGAGATTCCGCCGATGAAGAGTCGACGGCAAAGGCGTTGAAAGAGCTATTCAAAGGTTTAGATACAAGGAGATCGTCTTTCGTAGTCAATATAAATTGTCCCAATACCTCCTTGAAGGAGGTATTGGTGCCTCTTATGCCATTGACCGAACTTCGCGAGGGAATAAGGCTTGAGGCAAAAAACTACTTTCCTTTTCCGGTTGATAAATCGATTATAGACTCGGAGATATTGAGAGAGGTATCGGAGGAAGGTATCAAGAGATATGAAGTTTTAGTTGCTGCTTCTCCGAGGAAAACGGTCGAGCAATATTTGTCCGTTTTCGAAAAAGCCGGCATTAGACCTTCTTCATTCATCCCTTCTATCTATTCGCTTCAAATGCTGGCCGGGAGATCAAAGGGCCTGGAGGGCAAGACCGTATGTTTTCTGAATTTAGGAGAACTCTATGCCGATATAGTCATCTTCTCGTTCGAAAACGGATCTCAAAAACCTCGTCTGGTCTTTTCAAGGAAGATGCCACTTTCGGGGCAAGATATTATCAAGTCCCTTACAGGAACGCTCGTTACGGATAAAGGAAAAGTGTCTTTGTCTATGAAGGAGGCAAGAGTCGTTTTAAAAGAAGTCGGCATACCCGAAGACAATACTGAGTCTCTCTCGAATAGCAAGATTCCCGCTTCAAAGATCATGTCCATGTTGATAGGTCCTTTGGAAAGATTATCTGAAGAGATCGGTTGGTGTTTTGATTATTATAGAGAGACATCGAAAGGAGAAGCCGTCGATTTACTGATACTCTTCGGTTCTCAGGCATCCATGAAAGGGCTTACTCACTATTTATCGGAAAGGATGGATATGGAGGTTAAAGTGGGTAATCCGCTTGAAGGTATCGAGAGCAAGAAGGGTGCTTTGGATAAGGGCGGCGAGGTGTCCAGTATTGCCCTTGCAGT
>JAFGFD010000149.1 GCA_016931215.1 Candidatus Omnitrophota bacterium | reverse complement strand
TAATCACGGGATCGGTAGATATATAGGACGAATTAAAAAAAATATGAGGTGAGGTGAATATGCTGAAGAGATATCAGATTCTGCTTGAAGACTGGATGGCGGAGCACCTAAAAGGTATAGGCGATAAGTATGACATAAGTCTATCCGAGGCCGTCAGAATATTGCTTGCGCTGCAGGTCCCAAGGATGATCTCCATAGCTTATCCTAAAATCAAGAGCGTGGTTTTCGATGAAGACCTTGTGAAGATAATCAAAAAAGCGAATACCAACAAATCCAGCATGGAGGCGTTTCATAAGGTCCTTTCAAAGATATATTTCGAATCTCATAAATCGATAGAGGCCTGGTTTGAGGAAGAAAAAAAGCGTATAAAAAATGACGATAATACATAGATTGTACGTCGCTTGCGGGAGCGGAGGTATTGGTCTTGCCAAACCGCTAAAAGTCAAATTTTTTATTCTTGATATTTGCAATTATTCGTGGTATATATCTTCTGAGGTGTTCTTCCATGCCTAGAATAATACGTATATTGTCCCTTACCGCGTTAATAATCGTAATACTGGCAGTCGTTCCGTGGGTGTCTGACTATGCCGAGCAGGGGCGTTGGCCGTCAAGGCCTATCGAGTTCTTTAACGAAGTCACCGCCAGCGCAATTACGATACTTTTGGGCTCTCTTGTGGTGTTTTTGATATACGAGCACCATAGGGATATCGAAAGTCTTTTGGTGACAGATCATCTGACAAACGTGTATAACACAAGGTTCTTTTCCGATAAATTACGTTGGGTCTTTGTGGCGAGCAGAAGGACGAAGATACGGTCCACTCTTCTATTTATCGATTTAGACGGGTTTAAGCATTATAATGATACCTTCGGCCATGTCGCGGGCAATAAGCTGCTTGAGACTATGGGAGACATACTTTTGCGCACGACGAGAAAATTCGTCGACTGGCCGTTCAGGATAGGCGGGGATGAGTTTGCGGTTCTCATGGAATTTTCGGATAGAAAATCGGCGGAGGCCCTCTCTCAAAGATTGAAGAGCCGCTTCAAAAAGGAGACTCACGGCAAGATTTCTTTGACGATAGGCATATCCGAGATAAAAGATTTTATGAAAGATGAAAAACAGTGGATTGAAGAGGCCGACGCCGAGATGTATAAGATGAAAAACAGAAATAGGGCCGCGCATTTACAGGCCTAGCAAAGAAATTGTGATATAATATGATGAATCCGGGGTATCTGCCGCTAATATTTGATACCCCGTTGTTTTGATATAATATTAAAGGAGCATTGATGCGAAAGATCCTTCCTTATAGAGATACGCTTGGTTCAAGGTCCGCATTAAGAGCGATGAAAGTATTTTTTACCGCATCACTCTTACTTGTCGTTGCTTCAGCTCCGATATTGTCCGGCGAAGGAGATGAGGTAGCGGCAGAGGGC
Organism: Candidatus Omnitrophota bacterium; assembly: GCA_016931215.1. GTDB lineage: Bacteria > Omnitrophota > Gorgyraeia > JAHIPI01 > JAHIPI01 > JAFGFD01. The sequence continues at coordinate 2,230 of JAFGFD010000149.1, read as the reverse complement.
TATCTCTATGAAGGGGATATGCGAATGTTCAACAATGAATTGAAAGACGCCGAAGATATATACGAGTTTGTCTTAAAAACGAATCCGAGGAGTTACGAGGCCCTGTGGCGGCTTTCACGGTTCTATGTGTCACGCGGCATGGCAGAGGAGGCGAATAATAAAAAGAAAGATGCCTGGAGAAACGCCCAGCGGTACGCAGAGAACGCGGTCGAGATAAACCCGACCGGCGCTCAAGGTCACCTTTATCTTGCGACCGCGCTGGCAAAGTTATCACTGATTTCGTCCGCGGGAGAGAAAGTAAAGCACGTCTGGAAGATTAAAGAAGAGCTCGAGACCGCAATTGAACTTGACCCGTCGGAACATAGGTCTTACATGGTATTGGGGGCGTGGCACAGGAATGTTGCCGTCGCCTCGCCTCTGGAGAAACAGCTGGCGAAGATGTTTTTTAAAGAGTTGCCCGAGGCAAGCCTTGAAGAATCGCTGAAACTTTTGATTAAAGCCGTTGAACTCGGAGGCACTGAGGTGCGAAACCATTATGAATTGGCACTAACGTACGAGGCCCTCGGCCAAAAGACAAATGCGGATCAGGAATACAAAAAAATTTTAGATGCCCCCGCATCATTTCCGGAAGACGCTAAGATAAAAGAAGAAATCTCCGATAGATTCGGCATATTATAGCGTACTTAGGGAAGTTCCCCTCCCATCCTCAAAATTTCCCAGAAACTGATTTCTGCGGCCGAAGAAGCAATCTTTTCATGCAAGGTTGATAAAAAGGACAGATAATATACGACTTAATCCAACAGGTCAAATTTAAATGCGGAAAGATATTTAGGAAAGAATGCTGTCCGGATTTAGAAGACTCTCTTATCTCAAAATTAGGCGCCGACCCTATTACTTAACCGACTTGACGTTTATCGCCTGTTCACCTTTGGGGCCCTGGTTTACTTCGAACTCAACGGCCTGACCTTCTTTTAGCGTCTTGTAACCTTCACCCTGAATAAAGCTATGATGTACAAAGATATCCTTGCCGTCTTCAGTAGTGATAAAGCCATAACCCTTTTGATTACTGAACCATTTTACTGTACCTTTAGGCATCTCTCTCAATCCCCCCTTCCTTTATCTGACTTTTTATGCAAAAAAAATACCACATTTCTGCAACTTTCGTCCGCATCATGTGGTTTTTTTCTTAAAACTCATATTTGGTAAAACGGTCATGCCAAACTCATGTTTAATAACTTACTATAACATTATACTAAAATGAGAACGTTGTCAAGGCAAAATAGTAATTATTTCAAAAAAAAATATTCCGATTTCCAGAAGAGAAAACAGCGATTTTTGAGTACGTCATAACTCGATCTTATTTGATTTTAAAATATCGTGTTATAATATATTGAGTTGATTCGAGAATTTCTGCGATGCTTTGGGATGTAGGTAAGTTAGGGGATTTAAGTATTTTTTGGAGGGAGTATGAAATATAGGCGTGTGGACAGAAGAAGGTTTATAAGATTCGACCTTGATGCAAACGTCAAATTTAGGTTCTTCAATGACATGAATAGTGACGAAAGTATGAAGGGAAAAGCCAAGAACTTATCGGCCGAAGGAGTATGTATATCTACAGAGAAAGAGATACCCCGGGATAAAGATGTTCAGGTAGATATCAGATTGCCGGGCAAAAAGAAAGAGGTAAGGGTGCAGGGTAAGGTTGTATGGGTGAAGACCATACACAGCGGCACGAAGAGAGTCGGCGATCACTACGAAGCCGGAATAAAACTGTACACCGTAGATAAAGAAGACGAAAATACGTTGCTGAAGTACTACTGTGAGCAGATGGTGGACAATTTGAGTCAATATCTGCACCTTTGATACGTTTTAAAAATTCGAAATTATAGAAAAATATTGCGCGTTTTTTGGTTGTGTGCTATAATCAAAACGCATGACAGAGATAACGTACGGTTCTGGAGAGATTGATGGGTAATGTAACCAGTATAATAGGCGGCGGCATAGCAATAATAATAGGAATCATAGGACTTATAAACTGGTGGGATTCCTTTGCGGTGATTATGAAAGGTTTCTTACCGCTCATCCTGCTTTTGGGCGGGGTGGTCTCTCTCGCCGCCGGCATAAGCGATATCAAGAAGACATCTCGGCCGGAAAAGAAGAGATAGACGATCCTGATATACCACAACTAATAGTGATGAAGGTGTATTAAATACTCAATATGTTGTGTATT
>JAFGFD010000018.1 GCA_016931215.1 Candidatus Omnitrophota bacterium | reverse complement strand
ATGCCCCCACCATATCTGCCTCGATATGCACCAGTCCTGGATGTTCTCCATCCAATTGAGATATACCTTTGTCCATCTCGACGGATGGAATTTTATCTTGCCCTTCTTTACGACTTCTATCGCCGGCTTTGCGAGTGGTTTCATCCTGACGAACCACTGTTTGGAAAGATAAGGCTCTATGATGGTGTGGCAACGGTAGCAGTGGCCCGCCGACAACTTGTGAGATTCCGTCTTCTCAAGGAGGTTCTTCTGCTTCAGGTCCTCCAGGATGACTTCTCTGGCCTCAAACCTGTCCATGTCTTTGTATTCGCCGGCGTTCTCATTCATCCTGCCGTCTGGATGCATTACATTGACGAATTCGAGGTTGTGTTTTTTACCCATTGCGTAATCGTTGGGGTCGTGAGCGGGAGTGACTTTGACAGCTCCTGTCCCGAACTTCGCGTCCACTATAGGATCGGAGATTATCTTTATGGGCCTCTCGACCAGCGGGAGCATGAGAGTCTTTCCTATATGCTTCTTATACCTCTTGTCTTTCGGATTCACGGCAACGGCCGTATCGCCAAGCATCGTCTCGGGACGCGTCGTTGCCACGACTATGTAATCGTTTGGATCGTCTTTAAAAGGGTATTTCAAATAATAGAGATGGCCGTCGAGCTCCCTGTGAGGCGCCTCTTCGTCCGAGAGGGCGGTCCGGCACCTGGGGCACCAGTTGATTATGTAATTTCCCTGATAAATGAGGTCTTTTTCGTAAAGCTTTACAAAGACTTCGAACACCGCTTCCGAGTAGGCGTCGTCCATGGTGAAACGGGTGCGCTCCCAGTCGCAACTCGACCCCAATTTTTTCAGTTGGCGTATTATAATCGAACCGTACTCTTCCTTCCATTTCCAAACTCGCTCGACGAACTTCTCTCTGCCAAGGTCCTGCCTTGTGAGTCCTTCCTTTGCGATGTCCTTTTCCACGGCATTCTGCGTCGCGATGCCCGCGTGGTCGGTCCCGGGCATCCAAAGCGCTTCAAAACCCTCCATCCTTTTGAAGCGGATGAGGATATCCTGTATGGTATTATTGAGGGCGTGGCCCATGTGCAGTATGCCGGTCACGTTGGGAGGAGGTATGACTATTGAATAGGGTCTCTTCTCGCGGTCTACCTTGGCGCGGAAGAGATCTTTTTCCTCCCAAAATTTAAATATCCTGTCCTCTACTTCTTTAGGGCTATAGGCCCTGGCCAATTCCTTCATATTCTTAGCAAATCTCCCCTAAAACTTAAATTCCCGATAATGACAAAAAGACCCTTCTTGCGAAAGGTCAAGATACCCGCTAATACGTTATGGATTTCAGACGACTACAGTGTGCCGAAGGCGCCTCTGGTCCGCGCCTACTCCTGCATACCCATGCCATGACCGCCCTTATACATCCCCTTCATCGATTTAGAGGGGTTCATTGGACAAGGGCGCTTCATGTAACTCATCTTTTGGCACTTGCTGTAACCGGCGCTGAACCAACCCAGCATATTTACGATGCGGCAGTTGCCGGTGGAAATACTGATCAAGCTTACGCAAAAGATAAGGATCGCGCCTGCGCTCAATAATACCACCAGTATTCGACCAAAAGACTTGAGAGGACTTTCCTCAAGTTTTTTGGAAAAATACAACACAAAGAAGACGACGGTCAAAAGCAGCACACTGTGCATCACCCCGACTAACCCCATAAAAACCTCCTTTGTCGAAAACCAAGACTTTAAGCCATTAAGACTGATTCATCTCAATCCCTCTGACGTTCAGGGGACAGGTTTCAGTTTAGGTGCGGGACGGGTTTGTGCTCAACTTCAGAACCGTCCCGAGTCTTTTGCCGAGTCTTTTGAATCTTTAAGGAGTTTGTACTCCACGCTATCTACAAGGGCGAGCCAGCTCGCCTCGATGATATTCTCTGAGACGCCTATAGTCCACCACGAGTCCTTCTCATCCTGCGATTGTATAAGTACTCTTACCTTTGCCGCGGTCCCGGCCTTTTCATCAAGCACCCTTACCTTGAAATCGGATAGATGCATCTTATCTAGCGAAGGGTAGAACTCGCTCAAGGCTTTCCTCAACGCGTTGTCCAACGCGTTCACCGGACCGTCTCCCAGCGCAGCGGTATGCTCCTTCTTCCCTTCGACCTTGACCTTGATGGTGGCCTCGCTTATCAGGTTGCCTTCTTTATCGTCCTCTACGATGACTCTAAAACCCTCAAATTTGAAAAACGATTTAAACTCCTTCATGGCCCTCTTCATGAGAAGGACGAAAGATGCCTCGGCGGATTCGAACTGATACCCCCTGTGCTCTAGATCCTGGATCATCTTAAGGATCTTTTTCGCCTTGGGGCTGTCCTTCTCCAACTGCATGTTAAACTCCTCGGCCTTGCGCAAAATTGTGGATTTTCCTGACAGTTCCGATATGAGCAGGCGCCTTCTGTTTCCTACGACCGACGGGTCCAGGTGCTCGTAACTCTTCGGATTCTTCATTATGGCATTTACATGCACGCCGGCCTTGTGGGCAAACGCGCTCGCGCCCGTAAATGGCTGATTCCCCATCTGCTTCATATTGCTCGTCTCGGCGATGAACCGCGAGGCATCCGTCAACGACCTGAGCTGCAGTTCCGAGACGCATCCAAAATCGAGCTTGGTATTCAATATAGGTATGATGCTCGTCAGGTTTGCGTTTCCGCAACGTTCGCCGAGGCCGTTCATGGTGCCCTGAACCTGGACGCAACCCGCCTGAACCGCGGCAACGGAATTGCTGACGGCAAGCTCGCAATCGTTGTGAGCGTGGATGCCGAGGGGAGTGCCGATGATTCTATTTACATCCTCGACGATCCTAAAGACATCCGAGGTGATCGTGCCTCCGTTGGTATCGCATAAAGCAATACAGTCCGCCCCGCCTTCCTGGGCCGCCATAATAGTGGCTATTGCGTATTCCGGATTTGCTTTATATCCGTCAAAAAAATGCTCCGCGTCAAAAATCACTTCCTTTTTCTTCGACTTAAGGAATGACACGCTATCGCGGATCATGTTTATATTCTCATCCATGGTGGTGCGCAGGACCTCTTTTACATGAAGGTCCCAGCTCTTTCCGAAGATGGTTATTACCTTGGTCTCCGCCTTGATGAGCCCTTTTAATATCGTGTCGTCCTTGGCCTTTATCTTCGCTCTCCTAGTCGACCCGAACGCTACGACTTTGGAGTTCCTTAGGCGCAATCTCCTCAGCTTCTGAAAGACTTCGATATCCTTCGGGTTTGCGCCGGGCCATCCCGCTTCGATGTAATGAATGCCCAACTCATCGAGTTTCATCGCAATCCTCAACTTGTCGCTCACCGTGAAAGAGATGCCTTCCGTCTGGGAGCCGTCTCTCAAAGTGGTATCGTACAACTTAATTGATTGTTTAACCAATGTCATTCACCTCTCTTTAACGATCGATTTCTTGCTGAGTTTAAATGCCTTGTGAAGAGCCTTCACGGCCTCCTCGGACTTATTCTTGTCTATGACGCACGATATCTTGATCTCACTTGTAGATATCATCTCGATGTTTATCTTCTTATCTGCAAGGGCGCTGAACATCTTTGCCGCGACCCCCGCATGGGTCTTCATGCCTATGCCGACTACCGAGACCTTGGCGATATTATTATCCGAAGTCACGCCCTCGGCTCCGATCGAACGCGATATCTCGTTTGCCAGATTTATCGTCTTTTGGAGATCGTCCTTCTGAACGGTAAAAGACACATCCGTCGCGCCTGTTCTCGAGATATTCTGAATGATCATGTCTATATTGATATTGGCCTTTGCGAGATTTTGAAATATCTTGGCGGCTATGCCGGGTTTATCCGGAACATCGCAGATGGTAATCTTGGCCTCTTTCTTGTTCACGGTAACCCCGCTGACTAAAACTTTCTCCATCATTTTGACCTCCTCGGAAATAATCGTACCTTTCCTATAATTGAAGCTGGACCTTACGTGCAAAGGGATTTTAAATTTGCCCGCAAGTTCTATGGATCGCGGATGCATGACCTGCGCTCCCAAGGATGCCAGCTCAAGCATCTCCTCATAGCTGATCCTGGCGAGTTTACGCGCATTCTTCACTATGCGCGGGTCGGCTGTATAGATGCCGTCCACGTCTGTGTAGATCTCGCAAACTGCCGCGTTAAGCGACTTGGCCAATGCTACCGCCGTCGTGTCGGAACCGCCCCTGCCGAGAGTGGTTATATCCTGATTCATCGTTATGCCCTGAAAACCGGCCACGATAACAATCTTATCGTCTTTTAGCTCATTTATTATCTTCTTTGCATTGACGTCGATAATACGCGCCTTAGTATGCGAACTGTCCGTTATTATCCCGACCTGGGCGCCTGTAAAGGATATCGCCTCTTCTCCCATCTTGTGTATCGCCATGGCAAGTAGGGCGACCGACACCTGCTCCCCTGTGGAGATGAGCATGTCCATCTCCCTCTCCGAGGGAATCCTCGTAATGGACCGGGATAGCTTGATCAATTCGTCTGTCGTATCGCCAAGCGCGCTCACGACGACCACCATCTTCGAACCCATGCGTTTGTATCTGACTATCCGCCTGGCTACATTACGTATGCGTTCGGTATTCGCTACGCTCGACCCGCCGTATTTCTGTACTACAATGTTATTCATGCTCGTCCTTTATTACTTTAATCTCGCTTTGTCCAGCTTTGAAAAAGCCTCTATCAGCATGTATATCGCAAGCACCAAAAGGGCTGCCGAGACCGTGCCCAGTATAGCATCACCTGTCCTAAAGTGCTTCGGTATCTTGTAAGCCAACGCCCCTATGGTAGTCAAAAGCATTATGACGCACGGTATAGCCGTATAGAAGATATTCGCGTTTCTGCTCAAAAGCCACGCCGTAATCACAAGAAGCGCCAACGCGGCGACCAGCTGATTTGCCGCGCCGAAGATAGGCCATATCTTGGCCCAGTTTCCGCTAAGACCCAGCCACCCGCTCAAAACTATGACTATTATAGTCGAGATATATCTATTTTTTATGCCAAACAATTCATGCGTCAGATATCTGCCTATCCTCGTGGCCGTATCGAGAGTGGTCAAAATAAACGCGTTGAGGATGACGATCGCAAAAAAGGCGCCCATGCCTCCCAGAAATGAATCCGTCAAAGCGCCATAGCCGTACCCAAAGGCACCGATCGGCCCCGAACCTTCCTTGCCCAAGAACGTCATCAATATCTCTTTATTCTTAAGGCCGGCTCCGACCACCAATAGGGCCAGTATCGCAACCGCTGCCTCCAATAACATCGCCCCGTATCCAATCCTTCGGGCATGAGTCTCGTTGGAAAGCTGTTTCGACGTAGTGCCGCTCGCTATCAGCGAATGAAAACCGGATATCGCCCCGCAGGCAACGGTTACAAAAAGCATCGGCCACATAGCGTTCGTCCCTATGTGCCATCCGCTGAAAAACGGCATATTCATTGAAGGGTGCGAAAAAATGATGCCCGCATAGCCGAATATTACTCCAAAGAGCAGCAGAAAGGCCGATAAATAATCCCGTGGCTGCAGAAGTATGTTGACGGGGGTTATAGAAGCAAAAAAGCAGTACACAAGAAGTATATATCCCCAGATTATCTCCGGCTTCGCGACGTCGATCGTAACCGGATATTTTTTACCCAGAAATATCAGAAGAACGAGACCGGCCAATCCCGCCAGCGTCACGGCAAATTGGTTCGCGTTGACATTATATAGCAATATCCCTATTACAATAGCTATTCCGATCAACCCGAAAGAAGGCACTACTATCCTCGGCTCGTATGCGAGCGTCTTTGCGCAGAGATATACGAATACGGCTATAACAAGTATCAACGTAAGCCAGACGAACGACGTAAAAAATATCTTGGCCCTTTTGGATATAACCGTCTCTGTTATATCCGCGACCGAGCGACCGCCCTGTTTCACGGAGATAGCGAGTGACCCGAAATCGTGCACCCCGCCGATAAAGACCGAACCGAGTATTATCCATAAAATAGTAGGGCCCCATCCCCATATGGAAAGAGCCAATATAGGGCCTATGACCGGCGCCGCGCCGGATATACTCGCAAAATGGTGCCCAAAAAGGACCACCCAATTCTTGGCCGGAATAAAATCTATCCCGTCGTACTTTCTGTGCGCCGGCGTAAGTGCATCCTCAGATATGCCAAGCAGGGCCTCAAATTTTGAACTGTAAAAAATATAAGCCAAGACAAGTACTACAATGCTTATTACGGCTATCAAGAGTGAGTTCATAAGTTCCGTCCTTTGAACGCGTAGTCTCGATCAATCTAAAAACGGCGACATGCCGTTTTTTACGTTTATATTAAGAAAGATATTGTTCTTCTTTTGTGAATTTTTCCATCAGCTGCCATCCGCTATTGATTACAAGACGGCTTGAGGCGGCCGATTTTTCGCTGTAGACGGTTATGGAATCCGGCTCTATGCCCGCTCCATACACAACAAATGGGATCGGGTCGGTGGTATGAGTCCCTTTTGATATCGGCGTCGCATGATCCGGAAGGACCATCATCCTCACCTCTTCCTTATGCTTAAAATGCTTAAGAGCCGTGCCGACTATATGCCTATCGAAATTCTCTATTGCGGCTATCTTGGCCCTGATATCCTTATTATGGCCCGCCTCATCGGGGGCTTCCACGTGTATAAAGACGAAATCCCGCTTCTTCAGCGACTCGATTGCGTAATCGGCTTTACCCTGATAATTGGTGTCGTAATAACCGGTGGCGCCGGGCACCGTTATAACTTGCAGTCCGATAATTCTTCCTATTCCGTTCACCAGATCAACGGCGGACACAATGGAACCGCTCAAGCCGTATTTCTCTTTGAAGCTCGGGAGAGTCGGTCTTGTGCCCTGCCCCCATAACCATATCATGTTGCCGGGATTTTCCTTTAAATCTACTCTCACCCTGTTGACATCGATAGACTCGAGGATCTTTTTCGACCTCTTCATCAAGTCGACCAGTATATCTGCCCCTTTTCCTTTGGGTAAATTGTCTTTTATCTTAAGTCCGACGGCATCATGCGGAGGCATATAGGATATCTTGCTCAGGTCGACCTTCTTGCCGTTTATTTCAAAATTCCTGCCGCCTTTCACTATCATCAGATGCCTGTAGCTGACTCCCGGGTAAAACATTATGTCTTTTCTGCCGAGTTTCTTGCCGACTTCCTTCATCAGTATCGTCGATTCCTTGGTAGTAATATGGCCCGCGCTGTAATCTATAAGGACGCCGTTATCTTGCGTGATCAGATTGCATCTGAAGGCCACATCGTCATCTTCAAGTTCAATACCCATATTCGCCGCTTCAAGAGGGCCTCTTCCGGAATAGTACTTGGAGGGGTCGTATCCAAGAATAGAGAGATTCGCTACATCACTGGCGGGATTCATGCCCTTGGGTATGGTGTAAGCAATGCCCACCTTACCTCTTTCGGCCAGAAAATTCATATTTGGTATCTTAGAAGACTCCAGAGGAGTCCTGTTATCGAGCGCCTCCAAGGGGTAATCGCTCATGCCGTCCGCAACCATAACTAAATATTTCATCATATCTCCTTATAATGGGGACATTGCACTTCACTCAGCATCTTCTCGGATCAACAAGCCGTAACGCGCGGTTGGTTCCGCCAAAGGCGGATAACCGAACTACCGTCCCCTCTTTTTTTATTGACAGGGCTTTTTGTCAAGGCCCCGTTCGCTCAACGCTTAATAGTCGATCTCTTTCAAGACAGCTTTTATATCGTTCTCAACAACCGTAGGTTTTTCGATAGAGGCTATAGCCCTGTCAGGATCTTTTAATCCGTGGCCCGTCAATATGCAGACTATAACGGAGCCTGCCTCAAAATAATTATCTTTTGAATACTTTAGTAATCCCGCCACGCTTGCGGCGGAAGCCGGCTCCACGAATACCCCTTCCTTCTGCGCCAGTATCTTGTATGCCGAGATTATCTCATCGTCGGTAACCATGTCTATCGCGCCACCCGATTCGTCCCTGGCATCGACCGCAAATTGCCAACTTGCGGGATTGCCGATTTTTATCGCAGTGGCAATAGTCTGCGGTTTTTTGACTATATGACCCTTTACGATTGGCGCCGCGCCTTCGGCCTGAAATCCCACCATTTTCGGTAACGTGTCGATCACGCCTTTCTCCTTGTATTCTTTGTACCCCTTCCAGTACGCCGTGATGTTACCTGCGTTCCCGACAGGAATAACATGGTAATCGGGTGCGGCGCCCAGGGCATCGCATATCTCAAATGCCCCTGTCTTTTGGCCTTCTATCCTATAGGGGTTCAATGAATTCACAAGCGTAATAGGGTACTTATCCGTTATCTCCCTTACGAGCGTAAGGGCATCGTCGAAATTTCCTTTTATAGCGATGACCTGCGCGCCGTGGATCAAGGCCTGGGCCAATTTACCGAGTGCTATGGAACCTTCCGGTATAAGTACGATGCATTTGATGCCGGATCTCGCCGAGTAAGCAGCTGCGGAAGCGGAGGTATTGCCTGTAGAGGCGCACATAACGGCCTTGGAACCTTCTTCTATCGCTTTGCTGACCGCCATCGTCATGCCTCTATCCTTGAAAGAGCCCGTAGGGTTGAGCCCCTCGTATTTTAAATACACCTTGCAGCCGCTTCCGATCATATCGCTCAAATGGCGCGCATATATAAGGGGTGTATCACCTTCATTCAAGGTGACAATGGGCGTCTCCTTTCCCACAGGCAGATACTTCTTATATCTATTTATCACTCCGGCGTACATCACTTCATCTCCATTCTTATCGCCACAGGGTTTCCGTATATAGATTCTAAAGGGCTGATCTTCCTGAGCGCCTGTCTAAGATCTCTCTCTATCGCTTCATGTGTCATCATGACTATAGGCACGGCATGCTCTTTGTTCCTCTCTTTTTGAGTAACGCTGGCGATGCTTATCTTATATTTTGCGAGTATGCCCGAGATGTTCGCTAGCACGCCCGGTTTATCCTGGGCCATGAATCTTATATAGTACCTGCTTTTTACCTTATCTATAGATTTTATCCCTACCACGTCGGAATCAAAATTCATCTCCGGCATCTCTATATCTCCGCCTGCAGCAATGTACTGGGCGATGTCGATTATATCCGATATGACGGCGCTCGAGGTGGACTTCTCGCCAGCACCTT
>JAFGFD010000148.1 GCA_016931215.1 Candidatus Omnitrophota bacterium | reverse complement strand
GGTGGCCAAAGAGGCAATTGTGTCAAATGAGATGGCAAAGAAAATGAGCCGGGATACAAAAAGGCCGGTTTTGGTAGTAGGAACGGCAAGGAGTGGTTTGCCTTACGGGTGGGGGATTGAGGACCCCATTGCTCAGCTTGAGGGAAGCGAGAAAAAGGCGTTTTTGGAAGAAGTTGATCGCGCAAAGAACGCACTCGGTGATATTTCTGATAGAGATAGCGTCGCGCTCTTCAGTGTAGCAAAGAGGTGGATGGAAGAGGGAAGGCTCGAATGGTTCGCTCACTATATAGAGTATAAAATATCATCCATTCACGGTTTTAAGGATATTGACGATTTTATGGAGGCGTTAGGGCCTGTTATTGAGACGGTTAAGCCGGGAATACTATTTCTCGATTCGAGCAGAACACGTGTTTTTCCCCGTTCATTCGGCCATATTATAGATGAGATAAATATCCATCTCAGGGAGCACACAGAGTGTGATTACCATTATAAGAAGGTTACCCATCCGGCTAATAACTCCCTGGACGGATGGGGTGGCTGGCACGAGACGGTTCCGGATAACCAGTACTCTGTAAGCCGAAAAGAGCCATATGTAATACCGGAGGACTTTATTACGGATTTTGCCGGTAAGGTACCCAGAGAGGATATTATCTGCATATTTTTTAATCCGGCAAGGACAGGTTGGAACGGAAAAAAAAGGCCGTTTGGCGAAAATGACTGGCATGATGACGAAGCTTCCTACGGCCATATACTGAATGACGCGCTCAAGCATTTTGGCGACAAACATATATTTGAGAGGGTTGTCCGTAAAAGGGTTGAGATGCTTCGCGCGCAAAATTGGGACTCTCAGCTTGTCAGGCCCTCTACCGGTCAAAAAACAGATTTAGGGAGATGGGCAAGCGCGACTGCTATGATGCGCCATTTCATAGGCCTGAAGGCCGATCCGGACATGCTTGAGGAAGACATGCTTCTTTTTGCCGGGATACTCGATGAATATGGAATAAGGCCGGGTCAGAAGGTCCTCGATTTTGGCCCCGGCATTCTACCCGTAGCAGGACTGGTGCTTGCGCTTTACGGGTGTGAGGTTGATGTTGTCGATACAGAAGACGCAAAACTCGATCTATATTTCAGTACGGCAAGTAATTATATAACAAAGAATCGAAATATCGGGGATGATGCAAAAACTGTTCTATCGCGACTTCATAAGATACCCGGAGATATCTGTGACCATCTTGTTGATCATAAGGATACCCGGTATAGCCTCGTCGTGTCGATGAATACACTTGATGCCTTGATCAAGAGGCGTATGTATGATGGGGCGATCTGTCTCTGTCGGGCCATTCCAGAAAGAGCGACGCTAATTATAGGCACTGAGACAGATGATAATATAAACAACATGAGAGACTTCTTTGAAAAGACCGGATTCAGAATGAAAGAATCAAAGGCTCATTTCGGCGGTGAGATGTTCAGGGGATATTCGAATATGATTTACGGTATTTTACTTGAAGAAAAGCAGTGGAGGCCATCGCGTGCGAGGACAAAAGAAGAGCTGCGATTCAACAACGCAACCGAAATGATACAATATTTTATCGGAGAAAGCCCAAATCCCGGGAGCCATGAAAGTGACATGCTGTTTGCGGCGGAGCTTATCGATAGATATGGCATTAAACCCGGGGACAGAGTGATCGATCTCGGGTCGGAAACAAACCCTGTAGCCGGATTCGTTCTCGCGCTTTACGGGTGCGAGGTTGACGTGGTTCAATTGGGCAGGTCGCGTACTGCAGATTATATTGACTTCATAAGACTTTACTCTGAAGGATTTGCCCAAAACAGCGTTTTCGCGGAAGAAATCCTTTCGCGCATACACCCGTATCGTATGAACCTTGGTGATTTCCTGGCACAAACCGCGAATAGAGGATACAAGCTTGTTATATCGATGGATTTACTCGGTTCTTATATTGCAGAAGGATCTCGTCTGTCTGATGTAGCGGCATTGGCGGATGCATTACAGGAGAGGGCGATCCTTCTCTTTGGAGTATCAAACAGGGCGCAGGCTGCGGGTGTACGAGCCTTCTTTGGTCGAAGGGGCCGCACGGAAAGATCCTACCGGGTTATAGACGGCGGAACCACTTTTAAAGGAGCTACGAACTCCGTTCATGCGCTTGATTTGGAAAGAAAAGCGCGCAAGGACCCTCCCCGCGGCTCACCTGCATCCTTTATTGAAACACTTTACAAAAGATTCAAAGGCCGCCCGGTAAGCGCCGGGAAAATAGCCCTGGAGCTGGGGCTCGCGTTCTCAACTATTCTTAATGATGCTGCGGGTTTTAAGCAGGCCGGACTGATCGAGGTAAGGGGAAGAGGGGATAGCGCAATAATACGTTCGATGGTAAAAGACCTTAGCCTTGAGATAGTGCGTGAGATAAAGGACGAACTTACGCCTCTCGGTTTTAGGGCACGTTCCAAAGACGTTAAGAGGATCACCGAAAGCGTATTAGACCGCCACAGTGTAAAAGTGGCGGGAAAGGCGCGTTTAGGAGACGGAACATATAGGCCCATGGCTGACATTCCCATTGTGCGCTTTCAGAGAAGGGGGCACATTCAGCCGGGTAAGGATAAACTAAGAGATGAGTTGGAAGAGAAACTCGGCCGTCATTTAAAAGATCTTAGAGAGACT
>JAFGFD010000147.1 GCA_016931215.1 Candidatus Omnitrophota bacterium | reverse complement strand
TCAAACTTGAGCTTCGAGGAGATAAAGAAGTTGTCGAATAAGTCGGCCCTTAGATGCGCAGATGAGGCGGCGGAAAAACTCATGCGCGATGAAATAGATACCGCCAAATCGGAGGGCGATACCCTTGGAGGGGTCTTTGAAATAATAATAAAAGGCCATCCGATCGGTCTGGGTTCCCATGTTCATTGGGATAGAAAGATAGACGCTAGATTGGCTTATGCCGTTATGTCGATCCAGGCGGTTAAGGGAGTGGAGATAGGAGCCGGTTTTACGTTCGCAAAGCGCAGAGGCTCAAAAGTACACGACGCGATTTCGTATAAAAACGGCGCATATACCAGAAAGACAAATAACGCCGGTGGCATAGAAGGCGGCATGACTAACGGAGAGCCGATAATACTGCGCGCATGCATGAAACCCATATCTACTTTGAGCCGTCCTCTTGAAAGCGTGGATGTAAATACAAAAAAACCCACTAAGGCCACGGTTGAAAGGTCCGACGTCTGCGCCGTGCCGTCGGCCGGTGTCATATCGGAAAACGTCTCAGCCTTTGTTATGGCGGATCTCTTCCTGGAAAAATTCGGAGGGGATTCCCTCGAGGAAACTAAAGAACATCATCGTTCTTACATCGAGATGCTCCAAGAATTTTAAAGGTGGATGTAAGATGGGATGCAAAAATATTGTCCTTTTGGGATTCATGGGAAGCGGCAAATCGACGGTCGGCAGGTTGATATCGGAGATGTTGCATATGGATTACGTTAACACCGATTCGATAATAGAGGAAAAGACAGGCATTACGATAAATAAGATATTCGGAGAAAAGGGCGAGAAGTATTTTCGCGAAGTTGAAAAGACCGTCGTGAAAGAAGTATCCGGCATGAACAATTCCGTGATAGACGCAGGGGGAGGCGTAGTCATAAATGAAGATAATCTGAATAATCTTCGTATCAACGGATTGCTTTTTTGCCTGAACGCCGACCCGGAGGAGATATACAAACGAATTAAAAATCACACGCACAGGCCATTGCTTAACGTGTCAGATCCTCTAAGGAAGATAAAAGAGATTCTTAAGAAGAGAGGGCCGTATTACAGGAAAGCGGAGTACCAGATAGATACGAACAATAGAAGCGCCCAAGATGTGGCGAGGGAGATTGCCGGTATCTACGAGAAGGCATTTTCAAAACATGACAAATTCACTGGATGATCTGATATTGCTTAATTCGATAGATACGCTCGGTTTCAAGAGACTGAGCGATCTGTTGGCGGCCTTTGGCAGTACCTCGAGGATAATCGATGCCCGAGGGGAAGAGCTGGTTTCAGTTCCGGGGATAGACGAGAAGACAGCCTCGAGGATAAAGGGGTTAGACAAAAGAGATGCCGCAGGAGAGCTGAAATTCGCTCGAGAACACGGCATATCCATCATAAGCATATTCGACGAAGCATATCCTAAGAATTTAAAGAATACCTACTCTCCGCCTATAGTCCTCTACATAAAAGGTCGGATAGTAGCCGAGGATGAGGATGCGATAGCCGTTGTGGGTACAAGGATGCCTTCTCAATACGGCAGGTCTTTTTGCGAACACATATCGGCTGAGCTTGCGTCCAGAGGCATTACGGTAGTCAGCGGCATGGCCAGAGGCATAGATACGGTTGCGCATAAAGGGGCGATGAAAAAGGGCAGGACCATAGCGGTTCTGGGTAGCGGGCTCGAGCGCATATATCCGCCCGAGAACAAGAGGCTTTTTGAAGAGATCTGCGACAGAGGGTGCGCTATCTCGGAATTTCGACTTAAGACTCCTCCGTACCGTTTCAATTTTCCGAGGCGCAACCGCATTATCGCAGGATTGGCGCTGGGGGTTTTGGTCGTTGAGGCGAGCGAGAAGTCAGGTTCTTTAATAACAGCGCGTTTTGCCATCGAGGAGAATAGGGAGGTCTTCGCGCTGCCTGGAGAGACTACTTCAGCCAGGTCTAAAGGCACGAATAATCTTATAAAACAGGGAGCTAAGCTAGTAGAGGATGTCGAAGATATACTTCAGGAGGTAAGATATAATCTTAAACATAAACGAAAGG
Organism: Candidatus Omnitrophota bacterium; assembly: GCA_016931215.1. Lineage (GTDB taxonomy): Bacteria > Omnitrophota > Gorgyraeia > JAHIPI01 > JAHIPI01 > JAFGFD01. The sequence continues at coordinate 7,222 of JAFGFD010000147.1, read as the reverse complement.
AATATGAGCAAGAAAAGATAGGGCGTGACGCTCTACGAGAAGACGGCCAGCTGACGGAATCCGAGCGCGAAATAAGTAAATACCTTAGCCACAAGCCGGTCTATATCGATGAGCTCGCGTCAAAGACTAGCATGAGTCTGGAGGCCTTGAGCCCTTTGTTGCTAACGCTGGAGCTTAAGAAGGTCATCAGGGAGCTGCCGGGGAGAAATTTCGTCTTGAGGTAGATTGAGTCGACCGGGGAGCGCCGCAAAATAATTTTGATAAAGAAACATATAGCCCCAAGAGTCGGAGGGGCGGTACATTAACAATGAAAAAGATGGGAAGGAAAATGGTAAAGTATTTAGTTGTAGTGGAGTCGCCTACAAAATCAAAAACGATAAATAAATTTTTGGGGAAAAATTATTTCATACTTTCTTCTATGGGGCATGTCGTCGATCTCCCAAAGAGTGAAATGGGAGTGGATATCGACAATGATTTCAAACCGCGATACGTAGTGATAGCGAAACGGAGGAAGATTCTATCGGAACTGAAGAAAGGGGCAAAGAATAAGGCGAGGATCTTTCTGGCGATGGACCCTGATAGAGAAGGAGAGGCGATTGCTTATCACCTCAAGGAGCATCTAAAGGATATAAACGATAACATATTTCGCGTGACCTTTCACGAAATAACTGAAAGGGCGATAAAAGACGCTTTCAATAAGCCTCACGGTCTTGATTTGAATAAGATAAACGCACAGCAGGCGAGGAGAGTGCTTGATAGGGTCCTCGGTTACAGCCTGAGCCCTCTTCTTTGGAAGAAGGTCGGCAGCGGTCTGAGCGCCGGAAGGGTCCAATCCGTGGCGTTGAGACTTATCGTCGAAAGAGAGAAGAAGATCCTCGCGTTTGTCCCGCAGGAATATTGGGAGCTGGAAGCCCTTCTTAAAAAGATCGACGGTAATGCTAAGGTGCCACGGCAGGATTTGAAGCCATTCAGCGCTAAGCTGCTGCTGATAGACGGAAAGAAAGCCGAGATCAAGACCGCGGAAGATGCGACCCTCTTGAAAAACCGCTTGCAAAAGGAGACCTTTGTCGTAAAAGACATAAAGGCTAGAAAAAAGCGTAAGTTTCCGGCAAGCCCTTACACTACGAGTAAATTACAGCAGGACGCATTCAATAAACTGCGGTTTTCCGTTTCGAAGACGATGAAGATCGCCCAGGAACTATATGAAGGCATAGAACTGGGGCACAAAGAGGCGACGGGTCTTATTACCTACATGAGAACAGACTCGGTTTCCGTATCCAAGGATGCGGAGGCAGCGTGCCGGGAGTATATAACAAAAAGATTCGGAAAACGTTATTGCCCCGAGACTCCGCACAGATACAAGGCGAAGAAAACGGCTCAGGAGGCCCATGAGGCAATAAGGCCTACATTGCCGTTACGGGAACCGGAGACAGTCAGGCAGTACCTGAACGTACAGCAATATAGATTATATGAACTGATATGGAATCGCTTTATAGCCAGCCAGATGGAGTCCGCCGTTAATCTTACGATAAGCGCCGATATCCTTGCCGGAAACTGTATATTCAGGGCCAGTGGCACGAAAGTCATATTCGATGGCTTCACCGTATTATATAATCAAGAGGACAGGGAAGATAAGGTCCTGCCTTCTTTAAGCAAAGACGAAAAGCTGTATCTTATAAAGCTGGAGCCAAGCCAGCATTTTACCACTCCGCCGCCCAGATTTTCCGACGCCTCTTTAGTCAAAGAACTTGAGGAGAAAGGAATAGGCCGCCCAAGTACTTATGCCCCCATCATATCCACAATAATAATCCGCAATTATGTTAGGAGAGAAAAGGGATACTTGCACCCGACGGAATTGGGAAATTTGGTCATAAAGCTTTTAATCGAGCATTTTCCCAAAGTACTGGACATTAAATTCACGGCTTATTTAGAAGAAGAATTGGACGATGTCGAAGACGGAAAGATCGACTGGGTTAAGGTACTCAGGGATTTCTACGCGCCATTTAAGGAGGCCTTTCGGAAGGCGCAGAAGGAGATGGCCAACCACAAAAAGGCCGAGGTGCTTACCGATGAGGTTTGCGAACTCTGCGGCAAGCGCATGGTTATCAAATGGGGCAGAAAAGGAAAATTTTTGAGCTGCTCGGCTTTTCCAAAATGCAAGTTTTCCAAATCCATAACTACTGGCGTCAAATGTCCTCAAGAAGGATGTAATGGAGAACTTATCGAAAGGCGATCTCATAGAGGCACCTTTTACGGTTGCTCCAATTATCCCAAGTGCCGTTACATTGCTTCGACGCTAAACGCTGCCCAAAAAGAGGGTCCCGAAAAAGACCCCGACAATTTAAAATCGGAAGACTAAAATCGTATAGATTTCTTAAGTTATATCCGCTTATGCAGATGACGATTTACGAAGAGCGTCATGGACAGATATATAGATAAATTTATCAATTACCTGAAGATAGAGAAGAACGCTTCTGAGCATACGATTATCAATTATTCTACGGACCTCAGAGAGTTCGGCGCCTTTCTGGAAGATCGGCCCGTCGAGGGTGTAAAATATCTGGATCTGAGGAGATACCTGGCTCGCATGAGGGAGAAGAATTTCTCAAAGCGTACCGTAGCCAGAAAACTTGCGAGCCTGAGGTCTTTTTTCAGATTTTTATATAGAGAAGGCTATATTAAGGCAAACCCCGCTTCGAGCGTTGCAACACCCAAGCTCGATAAGAAGTTGCCGGTCTTTCTCGATTCCGACGAAGTGGTAAGGCTGATAGAGGCGCCCGACAAAAAAGACACATTCGGCCTTAGAGACAGGGCGATACTGGAGACATTGTATTCCACCGGGATGAGGGTAAGCGAGTTATCCACTCTAAGGGAAGAGAACATAGATTTCATCAGCGGCACGGTCAAGGTCTTCGGCAAAGGCAAGAAAGAGCGGCTCACGCCCATCGGGGATAAGGCCCTTCGGGCCATAAGGGATTATCTGGGGCAAAGGTCTGTTGCGAAAATAATGGATAAAAAAGCCGTCTTTTTGAATAAGAACGGCACGCGCCTGACGGATAGAAGCGTAAGACGCGTGGTGGCCAAATATATTAAAAGGGTATCCCTCAAAGAAGGCATTTCTCCTCATACGCTGAGGCATTCTTTCGCCACTCATCTCTTGAACCGGGGAGCCGACCTTAGAAGCGTCCAGGAGCTATTGGGGCATATGAATCTTTCTACAACGCAGATTTACACTCATATTACGACGAAGAGACTGAAGGAGGTTTACGAAAAGAGCCATCCTAGGGCATAGGTCGTATTGAGTCGCGAGTGATGAGTTTTGAGTTAAAAGTGTTATTGACACGCAAAATTGGAATAGGAAAGTTATGAGATTTATCTATGACATAGCCTTTGCGCTGTTTTCCGTCGTCTATTTGCCTTATTTTCTCATTAAGAGAAAATATCACCCGGAATATCTGCAGCGTTTCGGTATTTTCAAAGATACAGTGTTCGATTCGATATCTAAGACAAGGCCTATTTGGATCCACGCGGTCAGCGTAGGCGAGATGAGGACGGCAGCCACTCTTATAAACGGAATCCGCAGGAGGTATCCTAAAAGCCTCTTCGTTATTTCGAACGTCACAAAGACGGGCCACGATATCGCCGCCTCAGTAGCGGCCAAGGACGATATAGTGATATATTTTCCCGTTGACATAAGCTTTGTAGTCAGAAGATTGGTCACCCTGGTCAATCCCAAATTGTTTGTATTTATAGAGACCGAAATATGGCCCAATCTTATTACTGAATTACATAAAAGAAAGGTGCCGATAGTGCTTATGAACGGGAGGATATCCCCGGCCTCGTTCAGGAATTACAGACTTATAAAACCGATCATGCGCCCGGTGCTGGAGAAGATCACACTCTTTTGCATGAGGACGGAAGATGATGCCGCCAGGATCAAGGAGCTTGGGGCAAAGAGTGATGACGTGGTAGTCTCTGGAAACATGAAATTTGACAGTGCCGTTTCGGTTGAGGAAGAACAAGGTATGTCGGGGGTGCCAGTATCGCATCATGATTGGCTAAAATCGAACAAGCGGCTCTTTGTCGCGGGTAGCACCCATAGAGGAGAAGATTCTAAAATAATCAATTCATACAGATTGCTGAAAAGATATCATCCCGAACTGCAATTACTCATAGCGCCGAGGCACGTAGAAAGGACAGGAGAGATCGCGACTCTTATTAAACAATCCGGCTTTACTCCCGTCAAGGTCTCTGAGATTGAACTGGCAGACGAGACGGCGGGACTTGACAGGGAGGCCGTATTTATTCTTGATTCTATGGGGCGGCTCAATTCACTATATAAATTGGCGAGCATCGTATTTATAGGCGGAAGCCTCATTCCTCACGGCGGTCATAATTTTTTGGAGCCGGCTATTTATGCAAAGCCACTGATAACGGGTTGTTATGTCCATAATTTTAAAGATATGTTCGACATCTTTTTGAAGAACGATGCGATTAAAGTCGTGCATAACGAATCGGATTTGGTCGATTCGTTAAAGACGTTTTTGGAAGACGATAAGATATGTGTGGATATGGGCAATCGGGCCAAAGACATCGTTCTGAAGAACGTGGGTTCTACGGATAGGAATTTAGATTTAATCAGTGAGTACTTAAATTAGAAACACGGTATCTTTACATCATGCGGCGCGACGAAGACAGAGAGGGTTATGCGAAGAGTTAAATCATATATTGTGTCTATTATGAAAGATGAGAGAAAGACGGCGGATGCTCGCGTTGCGGGCGTCTTTCTAAGCATAGTATCTTATGCCTACTTTGCTTTATTGCAACTCATGTATTTTTTGCGTAAGATCAAAATACTGCCGAGGCACAAAGTCCGGCCGAAGGTGATTAGCGTAGGAAATATCACCTTGGGGGGAACGGGCAAGACTCCTTTTACGATTTTCTTGGCCAGGCATGTTCAGTTCATGGGCAGGAAAGTCACTGTTTTGCATAGGGGCTATGGTAACGACGAATCTGTTTTACTCAAAGAGAAATTGGCAGGCATACCGGTTATCATAGGCAGGGACAGGGTGAAGAACGCTTTACAGGCGTATGATGAGTTCAAAAGCGATTGTGTTGTGCTGGACGACGGTTTTCAGCATCATAGGATATGTAGAGACCTGGATATACTCCTCATAGATTCGACCAACCCATTCGGCAACATGAAGATTTTCCCCAGAGGGATCTTGAGGGAGCCGCTCGCTCGGCTTAGAGACGCCCATGTCGCGATATTGACAAAGTCAGATATGGGCGGAGGAAACATAGAGGCCATCGAGAAGGAGATACATAGATATAATAAAGATTTGGATATAGCCCAGTCTTATTATGAACCGGTAGATTTACAGAGGCTCTTTTCGAAAGAGACGATACCGCTGTCATATCTTAAAGACAGGAGGCTGTCGCTGGTTTCGGGGATAGCAAACCCCGATTACTTTTCGTGGATCGTTGAACGTTTGGGAGCCACGGTTGTAGATAAATTCTGTTATGAAGACCATTATGGTTTCGAAGAAAGTGACGTGTCAACCATATGTAATGCCGCCCGCAAAAGAGGAGTCAGGCTTATCATCACTACGGAGAAGGACGCAGTCAGGCTGAGACGTTTTCAGACGGCATTCGGCGAGCTTGACTTGGCAGCCTTGAGAGTCGAATTCAGGGTAAGGAAAGATGAAAAAAAGATTCTTGGAAGATTACATTCTATATGCAATAGCTAAATCCTTTAGTCTATTTCTGTCTATTGTGCCTGTAGGCGCGGCATTGGTCATAGGCAGAGTATTCGGCAGGATCGCCTATTATGTCAATGTTAAGCGCTCGAAGGTCGCTTACGCCAACATGCGCTCCGCCTTCAGCGCGCATAAGGAGCCGTCTCAAATACGGCGAATGGTCAAGGATGTTTATATAAATTTCGGGCAGGTCCTGGTGGAGGTATTGAGGATACCCGTTGTCGACAAACGTTATATAGAGAAATATGTAAAAGTCGAAAACAGAAAATATATCGATGAAGTCCTTTCGCACAACAAAGGGCTCATCTTTCTGACGGGCCACTACGGAAACTGGGAGATGTTAAGTATAACGAGTGCGCTCAAAGGGTACCCGTTGCTCGTCTTGGCGCGCGAGCAGAAGATGAAGAGACTCAATGACACTCTCAATTCGTTCAGGGAGAGCAAAGGATGCAAGGTTGTCAATAAAGGCATGGCTACAAGGGGTATATACGATCATCTTAATAAAGGCGGCATATTGGGCATACTTTCCGATCAGGACGCGGGAAAGAAGGCTTCTTTTGTGGAATTCTTCGGCAGGCCTACCTCGACGCCGAAAGGGGCCTTTGCTCTATCCAGAAAGACGAAGGCGTCTATAATCCCTGCCTTTATGATCAGGGAGAAGGGGCCGTATCACAGGCTTCTACTGGAACGGCCGATAGAACCGCCTGTTGACGAAGTCGGAGAGCGAAAAGCGATGCAACATTTTGCCTCTCTCCTCGAAAAGAATATATCGGAACATCCGCCCCAATGGCTATGGCTTCATAAGAGATGGAAGTCCACGCCACTTCGAACGGTCGTGATTTTGAGCGACGGGAAAAAAGGCCATGTAAATCAGTCTATAGCCGTATATAACAAGATTAAAAAATGCAGATCTCTTTGCGGCTACGGAGATAAAGATACTAAGCTTACGGTAATAGAGGTGGGTCACAAGACTGCCATTAGAAGGGTGTGGCTGTCCCTGGCAAGCCGCGCCGTAGCCGGTTGCGGCATATTGAGAAACCAGCTACTGAAAAGTTGTCTTTCGAGCGTGACGTATGCCGATCTGAAAAAGAAATATGCGGATATCGTTATTTCATGCGGGGCGACGACAGAGGCCGTGAACCTATTATTTTCAAGAGAAAATAATGCCAGGAGCGTTGTAATAATGAAGCCCAGCACAGTCCAGAGCAAATTGTTCGATCTCGCAATAATACCAGAACACGATAATCCTCCGGCGCGAAACAACGTGGTTGCGACCAACGGGACGGTGAGTTTTATCACTCCCGAGAGGCTACAAGACGATTTCAGGTCCCTAAGGCAGCACGTCGAATTTTCGGATCGCCCTAACATCGGGCTCTTGATAGGAGGAGACAATAGAGACTATACCTTGGACAGCGCGTTGATTAAGGCGGTCTTGGAGGGCGTAAGGAGCGCTGCTTTCGAGC
>JAFGFD010000146.1 GCA_016931215.1 Candidatus Omnitrophota bacterium | reverse complement strand
TACACCTCCTAACGGGCCAAAACGCGGATGGTTTCGGCACTTCCTCGCACATTTCGTGCTCGGTCGACGTGTAAGTTATGTGCTCATTTATTTGAATATCTCCCTGAAGATATCTATGACTTCGGGCGGCACATCGTTTGGCAGTGCTTGCAGCGGATCACTTTTGCTACCTTTTTCTATCGCCCCGATCACATCTATTACCGTGTCAATCACCATGAGCCCGATAGCTCGTTTCGCTATAGGCCCCAGTTCCCAGTTTATCTTACCGCCTACCTGACCTTTCTGCTTGAAGTCTATTATTACATTGCCCTTCTGGTTTGTGAGATAGAGAGTCATTTTCTTTACACTCGTCTCAAGAAACGGGATGTTGCTTTTATTGGGGTTGACATCGAAAAGCAGGTCTGCCAGTTCCATCGTGTAATCTCCGTTTATCGCCCCGTTTACCGACCTGACATCGGAGGCCATGTTGAAACTTCCTTGTTTTACTATAAATGGAGTATAACGGTCTAAATACGGTTTCAGAGTAGAAAGCGGTATGTTGTATGCGTTGAAGTCCCAGACGTAAGATAAAGGAGAGCTTTCCGGGAAAATATCTATGTTTCCTTTTATGGTACTCGCCGGATCGCCGTTTATATTACATTTTCCCTGAAAGCTTATCTTCTCGTATTTGTGGCTTGCGGGCGAATAATCCAATAGGAATGTTCCGGCAAGAGGATAGAGGTCTACGGAATGAGTCTTGTCGCTTGAGACGAAACTGTCGGATATCCGCAGCGCGCCGTTATTTATATTGATCGTACTGGGAAATAAGATGTGCGATTTTTTGCCGTTATCCTGCGCAAACGCCTCGCTTATGAAATCCAGGCCCCTCTTTTTTTCTATCTTTGCTGTCTTGTTTCTTTTGGAGAACTCTTCAAAATTCCATGTGCCGTTTCTAGCCCTCTCGATATAAAAAACAGGGTTTGTTATGTCTATTTGCGAGATATTGAGAAGTAAATCAGGCTTGGTCACTATGTTTATGTTCATGTTTATGGAGTCGGCTTCCATCATGTATTGGTTTATAAAACCCCGGGGATTCTTCACCTTCAAATCCTCGAGATTAAGACGCCCGGAGGACTCATCGAAATTGACGTCCGCCAGTGCTACGTTGGGCAGCGGAAACGATTTCAATATGGTGTTTATGGCGTAGCGTTTTATATTGGCCCTGAATATGTAGATTGAAGTCACCGTCACTACCAGCACTACGGCAAAGACGAACAGGATTTTCTTTAACATAACCTCATCTCCTTAAATTTAGGCGGGGCGGATTATTCGAGGCCCCATAATTTTTTGAGTTCAAGGTTTATCTTATGCTTGAGACCTTCATCTATCGGTTCGTTTTTGAAGCGGTGTTCTCCGTCGGAAATCTTTTTTTTGAATATAGCCATCGGTACCGGACGCGCCCCCATGACCCTCGTGTGATTTATGACGAAGTTGTCACGGGAAAGGACCGCAACGCGGTCAGGCCTTTCCGTCTTTTTTAGCAGATTTACTATTTCGCGATCGGCATTGCTTGAAGAAGGAGAAAATATGTTTTTTATCATTCCGGCATCTTCCGCGCCGCCGTTTATGGAATCCTTGCCGTCGTATACGATATATATGCGCTTTATAGACCGCTCTCTGGAGCTATATCTCAATAGGTAAAATTCCAGCATCTTTCTTGCGCCTCTAAGGTCTATATCCATCGCCCGATCCAACTCGGGGATAGAACGCATTATGTTATACCCGTCTACTATAAGCGTGTCCGTCATATGTTAAACCACCATCTTAACCGACATTGGGATTGAATATTCTTCTTTCCTCGGGTTCGGAAAATTTGAGCTCTACCAGCAGCCAACGCTTGTCGGTTTTCGTAAAAAGGGCTATGCATTTGATCCTATCATAGGTTATGGCGCCGGAATCGTTATCTTGCCAATATACGGTGGCCTCTAATAGCGCCCTCGCATCCTTTCCTGCGATCTCAGTCTCAAGGGAGTCTATGAGTATGAGAATATTCTTATACTCATCAAACAATCTTTTGGCGATGAAGAGGAGCGTGCGTCTGTCATTTCCCAAGTCGTCCGAATAATCGATCGATATGTAATTTGTAAGCCCTATGACATTTTCCCTTTCGGCAAGCCGCTTGGCTTTATGTATAGTCCTCTTTAAACGCCCCTGTTCGCCTTCCAACATGACAGCTGTCAGGTGGAATATAACGACTGAAAGCACAACGCATAGAGTCAGGATTATGAGAGACCGAACTCCTATCTTCATATCTTATACGCCTCGAATTTTCCAGATATTCGTACTATTATACATCTAATCGCATACACTTTAAAGCGTAATCATTTAAGCATTTTTAGTTTGAATTATTCAATGAGTGGAATATAATAAGTAGAAAAGGAGGTAGCGCAATGAGAAGGATAACGGCATCCATCTTGGCTTTATTGATGTTATGCGTGTCAAATGTCTCGTATGCCTATACCGATAATATCCTGGAGGGGATGTGGAATAAGCTGATCAGAGGTTGCGTGAACACGGCGACCGGTTTTCTGGAGATACCAGGTCAGACCATAAAGGGTTACCAGGCCAGCGGAGACGAGTTGCACGATAAGATTTTGGGCACGGCTACTGGGTTAATCAAAGGTGTATTCGATGCGGTCGGAAGGACCGCCTGGGGGGTTGTAGAGGCCGCGGGATTCTGGACCGCGAATCCGAAGGACAATTTGGACATAGGGATACCTCTCGACTCCGAATATGTATGGGAGAAGAACACCGTAGAAACAGGATTATATAACGTAAATGTTGAAGGCGGCGCCGGACGCGTATCAGCAAAATTACTGAGGGGCGTGGGAAACACGGTTTTCGGCGTCCTGGAATTTCCCGGACAAATCGTAAAGGGTTATAAGAATAAGACAAGCGACCTTGGTATACTGAGAAGCATATGGTTTACTGCGAGCCGCGAGGTCTATGGCGTAGCCGACCTTGCGACGCTCCTTTTACCGTCACCGAAAAAAAATGTAGGGTATGCGTTCGAAGAGGAGAAACCATGGGATGCCCTCATTGAAACGTTTCAGTAAAATCGGAAGGATAAGGAATGAAAGCATTTTTAGTAGGTCTACTTTTTCTGGTATTGATGTTCGTGCTTATCGTAGTGATGTCGGGCCTCTTTGTATTGCTGAGCCCTTTTCTATTGATGATAGGGATAGCCCTGCGGGTCATCCTGTCGATCGTAGTGGTGATCTTCGCTATCTGGCTTTTGGGCAAATTGATTATTTACATCTGGGATTCACTGAGGTCCAAGGGGTCGAGTAAGTCCGGAACCGACGAAATATCTAAAAGATGAAAAAGAGAATTTTAACTTCTTTTATCCTGGGGGTGTTCTTTGCGCTCTTTTTTCTGAGACATTCCGCTGCAACTGGAGAGGAGTTGCCGCGGAATGTCTCCATAGAGGTCGAATTCAAGGAGAAGGGTAATAAGAAGGTGGGATTGGGGCCTCTTGGCCGGTATGAGATAGGCGGGAGTTCCCAGTATACAAAGCAATTCCTGGTAGTCTCAGACGGCCTGACAGGTTCGATAAGGGTAGGCCAGGATATACCGTATGTCGATTTCTATAGAAGGTATCTCTACAAGCACGGTTACACCGAAAGCGCCGAGATCTCATTTAGGCAAGTCGGCACAGAATTGGCCGTATCTCCCAAGATAAGAGGGGATTATATTGAGGTCTATCTGACGCCTAAGATAAGTTATGTTTCAAAAGGCGCTCGGAATGTCATAAATATAAAAGAGCTCACCACAACGGTCCTGATGGGAAACGGTCAGTCTATGAGCATATCAGGCCTGATCGAGGACGAGGAATTCAGCAGTTATTTTCTTAAGACAAAGAGTGCATCCAACCTGGATATTATCTTAACGGTTCGAATACAGTAAAAGAGATGATCATCAAAAAGCTCCATTCATGGACGGTCACGTCCGCGGAAGCGATAGAAATCCAAAGGCGCCTTTCCAAATCTGTCAAAATACTACCCCTCAAAAGCAAGATATCATCGATTGCGGGCGCAGACGTATCTTTTAAAGACGGATATGCGTTTGGCGCGGTATTCGTCATGACATTTCCCTCTCTCGAACTTATAGAGAGTGTAGTCAGTAAGGTAAAAATCACTTTTCCTTATGTGCCGACCCTACTTACTTTTCGCGAGGGGCCTGTATTGTGCAAATGTCTTGAATCGTTGAAAAGCAATCCGGATCTTGTGATATTTGACGGCCAGGGCATAGCCCATCCCCGGGCAATGGGGCTGGCTTCCCATCTCGGCATTCTTTTAAATACCCCCACAATCGGATGCGCAAAATCACATCTGTGGGGCAAGTGGAGGATGCCGGGAAACAAGAAGGGGTGTTTTTCTTACATTGAGGGCCGGACCGGCACTGCGGTTGGCGCGGTATTGAGAACAAGAGAACGTGTAAAACCCATCTTTATTTCGCCCGGCCATCGCATCGATGTCGACGGTTCTATAGCCATACTACTGAAGTGCGCCACGAAATACAGAATTCCCGAACCCATCAGGATGTCTCACAAGCTCTGTACTGATTATAAGAAAGGATCGGCTGACTGCATATGATGATTTTCAACCCGTTTCATAGGACTTCGGCATGGTAGTGATTGACTAATTTGCCGACTTGTAGTAAAATACATACAAGATTTAAATATACTTAGAACGGGAGACATAATATGCCAAGGCTAACATTTCGATTTGCCACGATTGCTGTAACTTTCTTGTTAATTGCTCAGAACGCGCACGCCGATCTGAAGACCCTGATGGAGATAGGCAAGAACCAGGAGATTATGGCAAAGGCTTTGAAAGATGAGACCAAAAACTATAATAGAGTTAAAGAGGCCATCCTCGGCGAGAAATTGAAAGAAGGCATCTCCTCGGCCGAAATAAAAAAGAGATACGGTGAACCGATTATCGATATATTCGACGAGAAGAGAAATGTGTATAAGTGGTTATATATGCCCGAGACCTCTACGCACTTTGAAGGGGAAAAGATTTATCTCTACGTAGACGAAGAAGGCGTACTGGTTGGTTGGCAGCTCATTGAAAAGTAACTCTTTTATTATCAAGTAGTTACATCATTTAACCTGAAAATACTTTTGACAAAAAATTTTATATATGGAATTTCCAAATATTCAAGCTTTTTTCACACTTAACATTCATATCTTATTTGATATCAATATCTTATAGTTTATATTAAATAGTTTACACATGCCTCTTTATTGTCTAATCATATTATGGTATAATATATAAGGAGGCATTTTTTATCCTGACTTTATTTAAGCTTTAAATAAAGGAGACAAAATCAATGGTAGAGTTCCACGATTCCATCAACATAGGGCGAATTCTGCTCGAGGACGGACTCATCAATTCCAGCCAATTTCTCCACGCCCTTGAAAAACGCCTTGAAAACGGATATACCGTGATGAGTAATCTTATTGATCTGGGATTTGTCGATGAATACAAGATAGCTACATGCCTCTGCAAGCATTATTCGATCCCATCCATCTATCTGGCTAAATCGGACTCTTTATATTACCTTTTGGAGATCGTGGAAAGATGCAGGAAATCGCAGTACACTTTCATCCCGCTTGATTTGATCCATTCCATTATCACCGTCGGCTTGACAGATGCGCCCGACGAGTCTTCTCTGAAGATGATCGAGGATATAACCGGGCTGAGGGTGAAGATGGTCCTATTGTCTCGCGATCAAGCTGATAAGTATGTCGAGCGGTCGTTTTCCTCCGTGCAAGATTATTCGTCTTTTGAGATGGATACGCCCGATGAAAATAGGACCGGGACATTTGAATCTTTTCAGAATAGGGAGAGGAGAAGGTACCCGCGCTTCAACAAGAGGTTAAAAGTTAAGTATGAATTGAATAGTGAATATGTCATAAATCCGTCGGTTAACATAAGTCTATGCGGGATCTTGATGCATTCCAGTTCTCCCGCCCCCGTGGATTCTTACCTGGTCGTCAGATTGGAACTGCCCAGCTCGTACCAGGACCTGGTGGCTGTAGCGAAGGTCGTGAGGGTGGAGAGGGAGATGTCTAAGCACGCCTATATGATAGCGATGGATTTTTACAGCATGGATATTTCAGACAAGAGGAGGCTGTCGGATTACCTGAGGACGCTACAATATTGAAGTTCAATTTCCGCTGAGCGGAATTCCGTCAAGACGACACTTTTTCCAGGACCAAAGGCTCTACGTAATCCCCGTATTTTTCCTTTACCTCTATCAGCCTCTTTTTTTGTTCTTCGAGGGTTTCAAAAAGCACTTTCGGAGTATCGGCCACGTCATTTGCGTAGATCTTGAGTATTCTATCGATCTTTGCGAGGTTTTCGGGTATTCGCAGGGTAAATTGCTTTATATAATCTTCTTCCATATAATCCCTGCCCAGTATATCTTTGAATAACGTACGAAGGTCATTATAAATGGGGATGTAACCCGTGGGAGTCTTTATATATTCGACATCATCGTTGACCATGAGCTCCATCCATTTGACCCAGACGCGCTTGTCATGCATTCCTGTCAGATACTTGCCCTCTTTGTCCTTGAGAAAATAGTTTACGGAGAATATGGCAGGTCGGTTCCTCACGCCCTTTACGAATTCAAGGTTGTTCCTTATGTATTTTCCGAGGGGGATCGCCATAAAATCCAGATTTGACATGAGGTTGAATTTTCTCACGCCCGCTTTGCCCAATGTAGCAGCCGTAGTCTCTGACTCCAATGTCGAACCCATCGTCAATATGCCGTGGTCCCAGTCGAATGCCTGTTGTACGGGCACGGAAGTGTCGGAATCCCTCCCGCCGTATATAACGCCTTTTATCTCTACTCCGTTCGGGTCCTCCAGTTTTTCGTCGCAGTTTGCCAGTTCTTTCAATCCTATCGTATATCGCGCATTCGGGTGGGAGTGCGTTATCTCTTTGCCTTCCGAATCCTTTTTACCCTTACGCCATGCGCCGGAGTAATTCATCCCGTCGTTCGGCATCTCTCTCTTGTCGCCTAGCCAGTAAGGCGTTCCGTCTTTTATGAGTACGTTGGAGAATATCACCTCTCTGGGCGATGTCAACGCTTCCCATATTAACGGGTCATCTTCGGGGTTGACGTCGCGGATGATACCGAAAATGCCTTTTTCGACGTTGACGGCGCGTAGCTTACCGTCTATTTTTCTCAGGTATGCGATATCATCGCCCACGATGGTCTCACCCTTGAGCATGGCGGTCGAAGTCTTTCCGCAGGCGCTAGGGAATGCTCCGGTGAAATACGTTAAACGCTCCCCAGGACCATGTACGCCCATTATCAGCATGTGTTCGGTAAGCCATCCTTCGTTTGAAGATTTTTGTATAGCCAGGCGCATGGATAGTTTTTTTAGCCCTATAGTATTGCCCCCATATTGAGTGTTGACGCTCATCACCTTGTTGTCCTGCAGGTCTATATATATCCGGCGCCTGTCCGTGTCCTTGCTGACACCGTTCTCCAATACACCCGCGGAGTGTACCAATTTGAAGAATGTCTCGGATTTACCTAACCTCTTGAATTCCCCATAACCTCTGCGGTAGAGTATGTCTTCGGAGTGGGCGACATAACTGGAATCGGTCAGTTGTACCGCCGGTATGGAGAAGACGGAACCGGTGGGCCCAAGGCAGAAGAATAGAATATAAAGCTCTTTACCTTGCATGACGTCTTTTAATAGGCCATGCATCTCATTTAAACCAGCCTGCCTGTCCATTGCGTTCAGATGTGGCCCGAAAACGACATTTTTAGGAAGAAGGTACCTGGTACTGTCTTTATCCCTACCCTGGTCGTGGTATCCGTCGAAGTGGCAGGTGTGCCCCTCGATGTTCAGTCTTCTTTCTTCGCCGGATTCAATGGCCCTTTTCCTTATATAATCAATGTCTTCGTTCGCGTCGGTTCTTACGAATACGGAAGAGGGTTGCAGGATGTTTAGATACGTTTCGATAAAGGCATTCAATTCGGGATTCTTGAGACTTTCCAGGGCCTCAAAGCTGCCCGTTTTGAATATTTTTTTGAATGAACTCAAGCGTTTTTGCATATTTCACATCTCCTTTTGCGCAGATAAGTTACCATAAAGTAAGTTTATTGTCAATCCCGAAAATAGCATTCTATCTGTAAAAGATTTACCACCAATATTTATATTGAAGTCATAAGTGAATATAGGTATAATTAGAACAATGCCTTTACCAGGTTGTGATATATGGGTTTAACGACGGCAAACGACAGGAGAAGTGCACATGTTTGATGACAGGAGCAGGAAATATAAAAACCAATACGTTTCTCTCAAATCCGTTGATATCGAAAAATACGAACCTTTCGTGGGCAAGCACATGATAGACGAATTAAAGTGGATATCGGAGCCCCTGAGAAATAAAGTCTGGGCTAATATAAATTCTACGTTCGTAGGGGGGGGAGTCGCCGAGATGCTTCAGAGCGAGGTGCCGCTTGCGCGGTCTCTCGGCATAGACTGCAGATGGTTTGTTATCGAGGGAAGCGACAGCTTCTTCAGCGTGACCAAGAAATTTCACAATATGCTGCAAGGCATCGACCAACCCATCACGCTTCAGGAGATATTCCACGCATATCTTGACACCATAGACGAAAATACCAGGAATGTCAGAGTCGTCGGCCATATGGTGGTCGTCCATGATCCCCAGCCCGCTGCGATCATAATGAACGGAAACGTCTACGGCCATATCCTGTGGCGCTGCCATATAGATACGACCAATGCCTCAAGGAGAATATGGCGTTTCCTGTTGCCTTACATCAATCAATACTGGGGGGCGATCTTTACCACGGAAGAGTTTATCAGGACTCCTTTGCAGATACCTACCTACAAGATCAGTCCTTCAATCGACCCCCTGCGCGTCAAGAATAAGCAGTACTCGAGAAAAGAGGCATTGGGCAATCTCAGTTCGCTTCTTGATAAGAATGACATAGACCCCGATAGGCCTATTGTGCTCGCGGTTTCGCGTTTCGATGTCCATAAGAATCAGAAAAGTATCATAAAGGCATTCAAACTACTAAAGAACGAATTCAAGGGGAAAAAAAGACCTCAGCTGGTCATAGTAGGAAATTCCGCCACAGATGACCCGGAAGGCCAGAAGATGTACGAAGACATAATATACGAAGCAGGGGAGGATAAGGACATATACATCTTTCTGAACGTTAAGGATAATGACAGGGTAATAGGTTCTCTGATGACAATAGCCGATTGTTTTATTCATATCTCCACCAAGGAGGGATTCGGACTCGTTGTGACGGAGGCGCTATGGCACGGGACGCCGGTTATAGGCAGCAAGGTCGGCGGTATTACAAAACAGATTATCCATAAGCACAACGGTTTTTTGGTCGAGCCCTACGACTACAGCGGAATCGCTAAAAGTATCAAGGAACTGATCCAGGACAAAGATATGCGCAAGGAGCTCGGAAAGAATGCCATAGAGTACGTAAGGGAGCATTTTCTCCTGCCTCAGATGCTCTATAAAGAACTTATTCTCATGAGGTATTATCTAGAGATAGACAACAAGATCCCGCCCTTCAGGATAAATGATTTGACTTACAGAGAAATAAGCCAGGCTCTGTACGGAAGGACTGTATGGCCTTTTTCGAGCGATGATCTCAAAAAGCGCATAGAGACCATAATAGAGGGTTTTGAGGCATCCTGGGATTGATGGAATAAATGCCGCCATTGACAAAATTTGTTTATTGTGATACTATTTATACATTATTTTAATATAGATAAGGTGAGATATGTCCGATAAAATACGTGCTAATATATTTTTATTATCAGCTCTCCTGACGGTTTTCATTTTGGCCCAGGGTATTACAGTATACGCTTATTGGGTATGGACTCCCAAGACCGGCAAGTGGGTAAACCCCAAGTATGCCGTTAAGGGCACCCCAGACGAACAAATGGAATGGGCGCTCAAATTCTACAAGTCAGAGGAGTACAAAAGGGCCGTCTCCGAATTCGAAAAACTCATAGAAAATTACCCGAATTCTATACAAGCCCCCATAGCACAGTACTACATAGGACTGTCTTACGAAGCGATGGAAGAATTTTACAAGGCATTCCTGGCTTATCAGAAGAGCATAGATAAATATCCGTATAACGAAAGATTTACCGAGACGATAGAAAGGCAGTATAACATAGGAAACATCTTCCTTGACGGTCAGAAGGCCAAGATAATGGGCATGAAGATATTGCCCGCCCTGGATAAGGCCGTCGAGATACTGAGTAAAGTTGTCGAGAACGAACCGTTCGGCAAATATGCCGACCTGGCTCAGTTTAAGGTGGGAGAGGCACACCTTAAGCAGGAATTTTACGAGGATGCGATGATCGCATTCCAGAAACTGATCGACGATTATCCGTCAAGCGAACTTGTCGAAGATGCAAAGTACAACATAGCTCTATGCACCTATTATGTCTCGCGTGACCCTTACTACGACCAGAACTTTACGGATAAGGCTATAGATGAATATAAAGAGCTTATCAAAAAGACCAGTGATACGGCAGTCCACAAAGAGGCAAATGAGACATTGACGAAACTGCGCGAAAAGAAGGCCAAAAGCGCCTTTGAGACCGCAAAGTTCTACGAAAGAACGAAGCATTATAGGAGCGCTATCATATACTATCAGGAGATAATAGACAATTACGGTGACACGGCCGTTGCCGAAGAGGCGAAGGCAAAGATATCGGATCTGGAGGGCAAATTAGCGAATGACGGATAAAATTAAACCGGTTGCGAAAAAATTATTTTTCTGTCTATATATTTTGGCGTTGATGTTTACGGCAGGGTGCGGATATTCCAGAGGTAGTCTGCTGCCCGCCGATTTCAAGAATATATATGTGGATAATTTCAAGAACGGCATATCTATAGACAACGAGGTGACAGAGGCAAATAGATACTCTGTTTATAGACCCGGCCTCGAAAACTATATAACGAATGAGATCGTCGAGCGGTTCGTTTTCGACGGAAATCTGAAGATCTCGAGAAAAGACGACGCAGATTTAATTTTGAGCGGAGAGCTGGTTGATTACCGGTTGGAGCCGCTACGCTATGACCGGAATGATAACATAGAGGAATATAGGATAAAGATAGTGGTCAATGCGAGTCTTCGCGATGTATCCAAGGATTCCGTCATGTGGCAAGAAACCGGTTATGCGGGCGTGGGGAGCTACAAAACTATGGGAAGACTTGCTACTTCCGAAGATGCCGCCCGCGATGAAGCGTTGGAGGATTTGGCACGGCGCATCGTCGAGAGGACGATAGAAAACTGGTGATGTTTTAAGCCGTCACGACGGGCTAAGTTAAATACCGGGCCTATCCTGCTCCGGTCAATCCGATTATGCTAGCGAGACAAAGGAATCATAAGTTTTCTCGCAAGCAATTCAAACTTGCAACTTACGTGCCTTTTAGCCTCGTAAGTTGCGTTTTCATCTGTCTATGCCTAGAATTTTTCCTATTTATCTTTTTACCGGGGACGACCATTATCTAAAGAGACAGGCGATATCGAAATTAAAAGAGGTCTTACTCCGAGCGGGGAGCGAGGCCTTTAATTTTGATGTTTATGAAGCCCACGATTGCCTTATTGAAGAGGTGGTAAAAAATCTTTACAGCGTACCTTTTGGCTCGGGCAAGAGATTGGTCGTGTTGAGAAGCGCGGAGTTATTGCATAATCACGCTCAGGACATCCTTGTAGGTTACGCAAAGAATCCTTCTCCCCACTCTTGTCTTGTCATGGAGACGTCAAAACGCGACATCCCGCATCAATTTCGCGATAATATTCATAAGCATGTAAGAGAAGTCTCTTTCGCGGTACCAAAGGGCAAGCAACTGATCCCATGGATAATCAAGGAATTTAAAGACAGGAAAAAGACGATCGATGTGAGCGCGCTCAATATTTTGAAGGAGATCGGAGACGAAGATATAGACTATTTAAGGAACGAGATGGATAAACTTGCCACCTACGTGGGCCGTAGCTCGAACGTGACCAAAAAGGACGTCGAGAATATAATAGGCCATAACCATTCCGACAATATCTTTGAATTCATTAACGCCCTTAGCAGAAAGGACCTTAGGGGCACGTTTTCAGCTAAAGATAAACTATTGAGATCGAAGAAGAGCGTGCCGGAGATATTGGGCATGATAGGGTGGCAGTTTAGGAGGATAAAAGAGGCAAAGTTGATGATGGCGAATGGTAGGACATATGCGCAGACGAGCAAGACTCTCAGGGTCCCATCTTTTTATATCGAAAGGTTCATGAATGAGATCAAGTCTTTTACGATAAAGGAGATCGACAGAGATATGGAATATCTCCTGGAGACGGATTACAATATAAAAAGGGGTGTCATGAAAGGGCCCGAAGCGCTCGAATTTTTTATAGTGAAGGTGTGCAGTTGATTATTTGATCTTATTGATTTTTTTTGCCAATCGCGAAATCTTTCGCGATGCGTTCTTTTTATGGATAATGTTTTTAGAGGCCGCCCGCATGAATTTTGCGGAAACCAATTTCAAATAATTCCGCGCCTCGTCCTTCTTGGCCTGAGCTATAAGGCCATCTATTTTTTTAACAATAGTCTTCAACTCCGACTTGATGGCTTCGTTTCTTTTTCGTTTCTTAGCGTCAGACCTTATTGCTTTATAAGCTGCGGTGTGAAGTGGCAATTTTTACTCCTTTAAGTAGTGCTGAACCGGGAAAATTTCATATATTACAATCGGAGTACAGAGGATACCAAAATTTTGACTAGTTGTCAATACTTTTTTGGAGTTTTTCGATGACAGAAAAGCGAAGTATAGCCAAGTCCAGTTTTGTAGTATCGTCCTGGACGATGATAAGCCGTTTGCTTGGTTTTGTCAGAGATGTGCTGATAGCCAAGTTTTTCGGCATAGGCCTCGCCGCGGAGGCATTTTTTATGGCTTTTACGCTTCCGAATTCTTTACGCCTTCTTGCGGCGGAAGGCGCAATGGACACGGTGCTGGTACCCGTCCTTACCGAACATAAGGTAAAGACGACGGAGGCCGAATTTTGGAGGTTTACAAATATACTCTTTAACGTCTTCATCGTATCTCTTTTCATTATAGTCTTAATAGGCGTACTTGCGGCCCCCCTATTGGTGAGAATCATAGCCCCCGGTTTCATCAATGATCCCGAGAAATTTAACCTCACGGTGATGCTTTTACGCATACTCTTTCCTTACGTACTCTTGGTCGGATTGACGGCTTACGGCATGGGCGTTCTCCACACATTCGGCCATTTTGCCGCCCCCGCCTTTTCCAGCGTTATACTGAATCTTGCTATTATAGGGTCTATATTGATCTTTTATCCTAATGCGACCATTGCGCATTTGGCTTTGTCCGTAGTTATAGCGGGCGTCGTTCAATTTGTCGTTCAGGCCGTGCCTATCTTAAAGAAAGGGCCTTTCTTTGACATCAGAGCGGGATTTGCTCATAGAGAAGTGAAGAAGGTAGGAAGGCTCCTTATGCCCCGCGTCATCGGAGCAGGAATGTATCAGATAAACGTTGTAGTGGATAGGATACTTGCATCATTGCCTTTGGCCGGGGGAGGTGCTGTAGCGGCACTCTATTATGGCAATCGTCTTTTTCAGCTTCCTCTGGCGCTATTCGGCATATCCTTGGCTACCGTTGCGCTTCCGTCCATGTCGAGACATGCGGTCACGAAGGACATAGATAAGTTCAAGGAGACCATAAAGTTCTCAATTAAGAACATGCTTTTCTTTAGCCTACCTGCTTCCGCGGGGTTGATTGTCCTGGCCACGCCCATTATAAGGACCCTTTTTGAGCGCGGTGAATTTAACTCATATGCGACGGAGATAACGAGTGCCGTTCTATTCTTCTACGCATTCGGCCTGGTGGCATACGGCGGCGCCAAGATTCTAGTCGCGGCATTTCACGCCATG
>JAFGFD010000145.1 GCA_016931215.1 Candidatus Omnitrophota bacterium | reverse complement strand
GTCTGGATCGAATACGGTCTCCAAAGTGCGCACGAGAGGACCTTGAATTTTATAAATAGGGGACATACTTGCCATGATTTTGTAAAGGCCGCGAATATGACATCGGAGAGAGGCATCAAGGTAGGCGTACACCTTATACTGGGGCTTCCGGGAGAGACCAGGGACGATATGCTTAAGACGGCGGATAAGATCTCGAGATTGCCGGTATCGGGTATAAAATTTCACGTTCTGCATGTCCTGAAGGACACAAAACTGGCGGAGTATTATCGAAATGGCGAGATAAGGCTTTTGACGATGGATGAATACATCAGCATACTTTGTGATTTTCTCGAGCGGGTCGATCCCGGCTGCGTCGTGTTCCGGTTGGTATCGGACGCGAAAGAAGATTGCCTTATAGGACCCAAATGGATAAACGACAAATCTGCCGTATTATCTTCGGTAATGAAAGAGTTGAATAACAGGGGTTCGTATCAAGGTAATGTATTCAAAGGGAGGGAGAAAAGGTGTGGTAAAGGCACTGGTCAAGTACGTCAGGAACTATAGAAGCCGTCACGCGAATAATCTCAACGTCATTATTCACATAATAGGTATCTCGGAGTGCATATTCGGCCTTATGCAGCTATTGATGGGACGATGGAAATGGGGTCTTTTCAATATATTCATGGGGTTCTTTCTGCAATGGATAGGCCATACCTACATCGAGAAGAACGAGATGGGCGAGATCGCCGGCATAAAGAAGATGATCTCGAAGTTTCGCGACATTTGACAAATCTCTTTTTTTGTGGTATACTTGATATTGAAATTCAATTTCAATTATAACCGGGAGGGATTGAATGGCGGATGCCATTTCAGTATTTCGGGCTTTTCTTAAGAAAAAAGGTCTGAAATTGACGCGTCAGAGAGAGATTATCTTGAAGGCCTTCATAGGTACAGAGAAGCATGTTACGACAGATGATTTATATGAAATAGTGAAGAAGAAAAAACAGTCCATAGGCCATGCGACTGTCTTCAGGACCTTGAAGCTCATGTGCGAATCAGACCTTGCCACTAGCCTCAATCTGGACGGGAAGGTTACGCGGTTCGAACACAAATACGGCCACGAGCAACATTACCATCTCGTTTGCACAAAATGCGGTAAGTTCATAGAGGCAGTCGATCCTGAAATAGAGAGGTTGCAACAGGCGCTGGCCAAAAGGTTTTCATTTAAGGTAACGAGCCATAAGTTGAGGATACTCGGCTTGTGTAAGGAGTGCAGCAGAAAGAAGAGAAGGTGATATAAATGATCGTAAGTTTAGTAGACATGAAACAAGGGGAGAGCGGTACCATTGCGGATTTGAGAGGAGGCCATGGCTTTACTATGAGAATACAAAGTATGGGCGTGTATGTCGGTAAAAGGGTCAAGAAGGTCGGCTCAGGTTTCTTTAGAGGTCCGCAGACGGTTCTCATAGACAAATATCAGATTGCAATAGGATACGGCATGGCATCCAAAATCTTTGTCGAGGTCGACAGATAATGGCAATAAACAAGATCCTTTTAATTGGTAATCCCAACGTAGGGAAGAGCGCGCTTTTCTCGAGAATGACCGGCGCCAAGGTGGTAATATCCAATTACCCCGGCACAACGGTCGAGTTCTGTCAGGGGTTCATGAAGTTAGGCGATGCTACGCCCATGATCATAGATGCCCCGGGGACGTATACCTTAAGCCCTACTTCCAAGGCCGAGGCCGTAGCGGTCAGGATGCTTGACGAAGGAGGCGTCGTCATCAATGTTGTCGATGCCACGAATCTAGAAAGGAATCTGAATCTTACAATTGAGCTTTTAAAGAAGGACATCCCGATGGTCATAGCGCTGAATATGTGGGATGATACCTCGCACCGGGGCATCGAGATAGATGTCGGTAGACTCGAGGAGACACTGGGAGTTCCCGTTGTTCCTACCTGCGCCCTGACCGGAGAGGGCATAAAGGAACTTGTCCAGAAGATCCCCGCCGCAAAGAAAAGAGAGAAGAAACTGGAGGTAGAAGGAGACGGGTGGCAATACGTCGGCAGGATCGTCCAAGAGGTGCAAAGGCTCCACCATAGGCACCACACATTTTTGGAGACATTGGCCGATTTAAGCATTAGACCGCTTACGGGTTTTCCCATTGCGATGATTATTTTGATGGCCTCGTTTTTTATCGTCAGGTTCGTCGCAGAAGGATTGATAGGTTATGTCTTTGAGCCGTTTTTTGATTACCTATGGACTCCGATCGTCTTGAGATTATCCTCGTTCCTGGGGCAGGGGGGCGTCCTTCACGGAATACTCATAGGAGAGATGAGCGGAGGCAAGATAGATTACAGCATCTCATTCGGTATCCTTACCACAGGACTTTTTGTACCTTTTGCGATGGTCTTACCTTATATAATAAGTTTCTATTTGGTACTCGGCATTTTGGAGGATTTTGGCTATCTGCCACGCCTCGCAGTCCTAATGGATAACGTCATGCATAAATTAGGCCTCCACGGGTATTCGATAATCCCTATGATATTAGGTCTCGGCTGCAATGTACCGGGCGCATTGGCAACGCGGCTTCTCGAGGGAAGACGCGAGAAATTCATAGCTGCGACACTCATGGCCGTTGCCGTCCCTTGCATGGCTCAGATCGCCATGATAGTCGGTCTGGTCGGTCAAAGGGGAGGCCGGTATGTAGTCTTTATCTTTGCCGTGCTTTTTATCATTTTAATAAGCAAAGGGTTTCTTTTAAACAAGATATTAAAAGGAAGAAGTCCTGAGATATTACTGGAGATACCACCCTACCGGATACCCCACATAGTGGCAGTCATCAAAAAATTGAGGATGCGCATTTACAGTTTTATCAAAGAAGCGATACCTTATGTACTTTTGGGCATATTGCTCGTAAATATACTCTATTCGTTAAAGGTAATAAGTTTGCTGGAGAGTTTATTTTCTCCGATCCTGCAGAATGTTTGGGGTCTTCCCAGAGAGGCGATAGGTGCCCTTATAATAGGTTTCCTTAGGAAAGATGTAGCTGTCGGCATGTTGGGGCCGCTCAACATGACGACGAAACAGTTGGTTATAGGCAGCACGGTCTTGGCAATATACTTTCCTTGCATCGCGACATTCGTCGTTTTGGTACGTGAATTGGGCCTAAGGGATATGTTCAAATCGGCTCTGTTGATGATGGGCACAGCCCTTGTGGTCGGCGGCATACTTAACTTCCTACTGCCTTAAAAAAATAGTGACTGTCACCCGATTCTATGATACAATCAGGCATATAAAAAATGAAAGGTCTTTTAAATAGGAAGGACTGTAAGTATGAGATGGGCCATTTTTACTATAGCAGGCATTCTGTTTATCTCTCTTTGTGCGGCAGGAGGTGATGTTATGGCGTTCACTATTAAAAGTTCCGCGTTTAAAGACGGCGAATTGATGTCTGAGAAGTATACGTGTAAAGGAGAGGATCTATCTCCGCCACTAGCATGGAGCGAGGTGCCTCAACAGACAAAGAGCTTTGCTATTATTTGCGATGATCCTGATGCGCCTTTTGTTACGTGGGTGCACTGGGTGATATATGATATTCCGGCAGATGTTACTCAATTGCCGGAAGGCATTCCGACCAAAGAGACGCTTCCTAACGGCGCCAAGCAGGGCAAGAATGACTTTCGAAAGATAGGCTATGGTGGACCATGTCCTCCTCCCGGAGGTCCTCACAGGTACCTCTTTAAATTATACGCGCTGGATAAAATTCTTGAACTTGAACCGGGGCTCACAAAGAAGGAAATTTTAGCGGCGATGGAAGGCCATATTCTCGGCAAGACAACCCTCATCGGCAAGTTCAAGCGCTAGATGCGTAATATCGGATACTAAAAATTTATTATTTTAACGTGATTCTAATTATTAGCGTTAACGCTCAAGGTTAGAGATAAAGTAGTTTTTTTGATATCGACTAATGGGGGTCATTACAGAAAAGGGCCCCTTCCATACATATAGATTCGAAGGAATCTTCACGGTCGGGCTCAAGGTAAGCGAGCCGGGCGGAGAAGATGGACATCATATTCGGAGGTAGTGTCACAAAGGTCTCAGGTGTTCGAATCCTCTCCCCAGTCGCATAGTTACCAAATCAAAAATTTCTATTCGAATTTTACAAGAAGCGTTATATTGCCGAATACAAGAGATTATTTCTGAACCCAGATTGTAAAGCTACCTATATCGGTTCTATTATACCTTTTTTTTAACATTGTAATGACTTCATCTGCCAAAAATATGTTCCTGTAAGAATTTATTGTATTACTGCCTATTCCGTAGACGAGACATTTAATATTATTTTTTCTTAAAGTGTCTTCAAATATTTCCTTAATTGTCCAACGATTAATTTGAAGGCTGTATTTATAAGATTGTAGATTTGTCTCGACACCCCAGATTATTTCAGGCGGACCGAATATTATATCGTCTTTATCCGTTGCGTCTTCAACAAATTTTATGGCATCTTTAGTTCCGGATGTGCCATAGGAATAAACCGTATTATACTCTGCCAGAATTTGTATAGTGGATAAAGAAAGGCAAAATGCGATACCGGTTATAAATAAAGCGAGATATACCGGTTTTTTAACACATATTTTTTTAAGCCATAGAAAACACGCGGCTACTGAAAACAGTATAATCGTCAAAGAAGATATTGCCCCGGCTATTATAGGTACCGCATTTTCTCCGCCTGTCAGTATCATATCTTTTTTTAGCACATAGTTAATAATATATACCGGATCTCCTACGAGCCACAAATATAGACCTGTAAGAAACAATACTGCAAGTATGCTTTTTCTGATGAGAGCTCTATTATCGATAAACTCATTTATAACCGTTCCTGCAATGAGAATGGCGAAAACGCCGAGTGCGGTGGAATGGTATTTGGTTATTCCATATGTCTGTCCTCTAAATAAGATGTATATTATGTACACCATAAGTCCATAAGCGGCAATAGCACCTTTTGATACGAGTCCTTTCCTGGTATCGGGTTCTTTCAGGGCCTGCGCAGAAGATAAAAAAGCCGCCGCTAAAAGTGCCGGAGATGACCATGTCAGTGTTAACCATATTGTTTTTAACAATGTCGGAAGTGAACCTGACTCTATGTTTTTGACAAAGAAACAGAATAAGTTTGTCCGGGCATTAATATAGAGTTTTTCAATCGGCCAATTTGTTATCATCCCATAAAGACGCCAAGTGGCATTGAACAAAATTAATCCCACAGCCCCTATGCCCATAATTTGTAATATCTTTTTCTCGCGCTTTACTAGATAATATAGAAATAGGGAAGAGATAAGT
>JAFGFD010000144.1 GCA_016931215.1 Candidatus Omnitrophota bacterium | reverse complement strand
ACTCTTCCCTTATATTTCGACAATATGTGCCTTATAGCAGCGGTGACAATTTCAAAATCGTAGACATGGGTGTTTGATCCTGCGTAACCGATAACAATCTTTTTATTCGCGGAATCCCTTTTAGCTCTAGTTTTCATCAGCCAAATCTGGGGATCCAGATAATTCGGAAGGACCTCTATATTTTTATTTAAAGGGTACAAATGTTTTTTGAGTTCTCCAGTGGAAACCGTAATGTAATCTACTTCTCTCATAAAACTCATTAAAACGTCTCTTACGCTCCTGTAGTAGTCCAAAGACGGGTGTCCGATGGGGACATCTGTAATGAGGTCATCGATGTCCATGACGGTAATAATGCCGTTCGATTTTGCAAACTTCAATAATCTTTCAGTAAATTTTAAAGGGTGGTAGTTTCTGCGTATATATATTATGTCTGGTATATTTGAAGCATTCATGACCGCGTGCATCGAAGGCAACCGTATGTACTTGAAATCTTCCGAAGGGAACCGAGTCAAAGGACTCAGTATCCTTATGTGATAACACGCGGCTTCCTCTTCTTCATAGGAAACAATTAAAACATTGGCTCTGCTTTTCATCTATCTAAATCTCCATGGGTCATGACCGCATTTGTGAAAAGGCCGTGTCTATTTTATTGAGTAATCTATATAAATAAGGGATTCTGTGCTCAACGAACTGAATGTCTACCTTATCGAAAATCTTCGCGTAAAAGACGCCCGCCAAATAGACGGCGGAGAAACATATGCCGTGAATCAAGACTACACAAAGTTCCACAATGCGATTTTGCGGCACGCGGACGCGGCCGATTACAATTTCAATAAGAAGATACGCCAACACAGCAAATATGCAGATTGCCCCGTAAGGCAAGGTTACGCGGAAAAAATCAAAGACTGCTATCTTTAGCTCTCTGTGCAAAAGTACGATAAAGATCATGGTGCCGATACCAACAGCGAAGGTAGTTCCCCAAGGAGAGCCATAAAAACCAAACAGCTTTATCAGTATAATGCTTAAAAAAACGTTTACGCATACCATAATAGCCGCGCTAATTGACATGAAATGGGGTTTGTTGATGGCCATGCATGTCGAAACGCTGACTACCGCAAGGGCGTTAAACAACCACCCTACTGCCAATATTCGGATTACATAACCCGACGTTTCGTATCCCGGCCCCATCCACATCTTCATAAAATGATCTGATATGACAATCGCAAATACAAACATGGGCACAACTACAAAAGATATGTATTTAGTGCACCTATTGTGTATGGATATAAGCTTTTCCCTCTGGCCCCTCGCCTCAACGTCAGAAAATGCTGGCATCAACGCGGAAGACAAAAGATTAGGTATAACCATAAGATAATGTATAATGCTGCAGCCCAAATGATAAAAACTTACGAGGCTTACGGATAAAAAATAAGTAATTAAGACCTTGTCGGTCTGATGTGCGAATATATTTGCAACGGACGTAATCTGCATTTTATAACCGAAGTCAAAAAGTTTTTTAAATATTCCGGCGTCAAATTTTATGGGGTTAAACCTAAAATAAGGATATATCCTGAACGCGATTATAAAACTAATAGCTCCTCTGATGGCAGCGATAATAACATTATTCAACATCAGACCGGTTAAGCCGTATCCTGCCTCCAAGAAAAATATCGTACCAAAAGCCGATAGAGTCATGCATATAATGCTCAAGATATTATTAATATCAAAACGCTGGAGGCCGATCTGGACGGATTCAAATGGATTCAGTGTGTTGATGACGCCAAATAGAACTATACCTAAGAAGAATACGAAGGCTGTCTCTTCGTATAGATGGGAAGGAATGTTAAAAAATCCTATAATCGGTTTTATAAAGACATATGACGACGCAATTAAAATCAAAGACAACAACGCGTAAAACACAAAACCGGTATTTATTATTTTATTTACCGTTTCGCGGTCATCTTTCGCATTGAACTCCGCTATATACTTCTTAAATGAATTCTTAAGACCGAAATCAAGCAGGCCGAAATATCCCGTAAAGGCGCCTATGATAGCCCATACACCATACCTCTCAATTCCTATCTTGCCCACAACGTATGGCGTAAGCAGAAATAGGACTATCATTCCCCATAAACGGCCTATAATATTAAAAAAGGTATTACGAAAGATCTTATCCGCTAACGTAATATGGGGCGATTCTATCATAAGATCATCTGCCACTTACATCCTTTTGATTTGTAAAGAAAGACCCGTTTTTTCCGTTATGACCTCATGCTGCTGTATCTTTTCACGCACCAGAAGTTGCGGTAATGCAACGACCAATGCGGCCATAAACCAGAACGGCTCCATGATGCGTATGATTATAAACGTATTTGACCCAATAGAATGAAAAAGCAAACCTATATAACCGGCCAAAAAACCTACGGTTATACCCATTGAAAAATCATCTCTTTGCACCAGCGCCATGTTTGAAACCTCTTTTACCATTTTGAAAAGCCGAATTAACACGCTTACAAAAAGCGTAAATCCTATCAGGCCTGTTTCGGTCAGTGTAGTAAAGAACTGGCTGTCGATAAAGACAGATCCAACTCCATGGCCCATAAAAGGCCCCCTAGGCAATATATCAAAGAGCACAAGCTCCCAACTCGATATTCGAGACTGAGGTGATTCTTCCCATACGATGCGATACCCCCTCTCTTCAGGAACAATCTCTATCGTTCCTATGACCCTGTCTCGAACCATTTGAGGTATGAATAGCATCATGAGGACGCTTACAGTAAACACTATCCATAGCAAAAAAACCTTGCTTTTTTTGGAAAAGTGAACCAGCGCCAAGACCATGGGAACAAAAGCCAAATAAGACCCCCTTGAGAGAGAATATAGAAACCCCCTATACATTGTCAGCAGTAAGAGAATAAGGAATCCTCTAACCGCGTTACTTTTGCTGTAGATCAACACCCCGGACGATATGGCCATTAGAAAGATAAAATACCCTCCGAGCGTGCCCGGTTCGGAGGTCTCTCCTTCCATTGGGGCAGCTGCTCTGAAAAACTCGGTTCCTGCCTGCTGCTGCTGTGATACAAAGATATTTGAGTGGACACCCACCAGAAAGGCCGTTATAAAAAATACTGCCAAATAGACTTTAGCCTGTCTCATCGAGCCTATATTCTCTTTGGCCATAAGAAAGAGAAGGAAGTATTCAAGGTATTTTAAAATGCTCAAAAAACTATTTTTTATGTCCAATTCCTCCTTTGTGACAGCGGCGAATACGGATGAAGCGACGCAGATGCCTATGTACAGAAAGAAAGGAACCGAGAGTTTAGTCCTAAATACATCCGCAACATCTTTAGTGAAAGCGGTTCTAATAAACCAAGCAAGTATTATGACAAACAAAAACACATCTTCGATTCTAAGTGTTATAGCCCTACGGAAGGTCTGACCCACTATTATTTCCGGAGAGAACAGCATCGATATGATGATGACGACTAAACCTATCTCGGGCCTGAGGAGGGTGGGTATGAAAATCAAAAAGAAGATCAGCATTCCGACAGTCGTACTGTCAAACCTTGCATTTATGATGTAATAACTTATTGCAAGACCGAAAAGTAAAACAGTAAAATAGGCTAAAAGTTTATTTTTCATCGGTATTAAAAATTATATATAAAATATGGTCTTGCCGTAGAAGTATATTATTTCTTTTGGCCGATCTCTTATTTCACGGATTCTACGATTTCCGGCTGGTCCTGTTTGGATAGATCAATTACCTTGGGGGCCTTTTTCTGCTTCCCAAGCTTATCATGGAGTACCATTACAACTGGTCTTAAAGGAGATCCCTGTTGTACGCCAATGACTCTTGCGACCTCTCCTGTATCAAGTTTTACCATGCTTCCGATTGGATAAATTGACATCTTATCAATAAAAGCCTTCATGACATCGGTATCAAAATCGCCCCTAAAAGAATTCAAAAGCAGCTTTACTACCTCATGGCTTTTCATCGCCTTCCGATAATTCCTGGCATTGGTCATAGACTCATAGGTATCCACCAGTGCTAAAATTTTTGCATATGTATTTATCTGTTCTGATTTCATGCTTTTTGGGTAACCGTTGCCGTTCTCTCTTTCATGATGCATGAGTATGGCGTCTTTCACAACGCCATCGATCTCCTGAACGCCTTCGACTACTTCCATGCTTTTGTCGATGTGTTCCTTAACCAAAACTCGCTCAAAGGCATTCAGTGCCCTGTTTAGGCATATAATCTCTTTATAAGAATCTATGCCGATATCGTAAAATATGCTTGCGTAGCCAAGGTAACTCAATCGCGATTTGTTCAAACCCATCTTCAGCCCTAAAGTCGTCGAGAGTATCAGCACATTTGAGATGTGGTATGGAAGGTAATATTTGTCGCTCACGTCCGTATATAGATAAGTCAGTAATCCGTCTCCCATTACAAGTTGAGTAAATATTTTATCCAGTGTATCATTTAGCTCTTCGAGATGAAAACGTATATCCCTGCTTTTTCTTACGCTGTCGATTAGATTTTCTACGGCTGCAACCGTATCACCGTAAATACCCGCTGTCCTTTCCTCGTCGTCTATACCGCGATTTCTTATGGATGACATAAGCTTGTCGGATAATAAAGGGCTTGCGGCCGCTATGCTCCCGGTTTTAATGGGGCTTTGTTTAGAAAATACCATATTAGCCTGTTTGGATTTCCTGTTCTTTGGTACGTTTTCCGTTTCGGCATCACTATCGCTGGAGGTCTTCTTGAAGACTTTCTTATTTGAAGGTTCCGCCGTTCCCGCTTTTCCATTCAAGATATCAAACATCCTCGGCATCGACAGTCACCCCCGATTTTAGATCTTTCACGACTTTCTCCATCAAATCTTTATCTATGACCTTCTCTTCCTGGCCGTATGCGATCAGTAAACCCATGTCGCAGACATTGTTTATCTTCCTGGGAATCCCTCCGGAATACTCAAAGACAAGATCGCATGATTCCTTCGTAAATATATCCCTGACTGCACCGGCTACGCTAAGTCTGTGCTTTACGTAGTCCTCGGTCTCTATCCTGTCGAGACCGGTCAAATGATATTTTATGCCCAGGCGCTGCTGAAGCTGGGGTATCGCATTGATCTTAGTAAGCAATTCAGGCTGTCCTATAAGAATCAACGTGAGCAAAAAAACCTTATTAAGCTGAAAATTCAAAAGCAATCTAAGTTCTTCGAAAGTCTCCTCGTTCCTTATGATTTGAGCCTCGTCTATTACTATAACCGTCCGTCTCCCTTGATTATAGTTGTCGTAAACTATATTCTGCATCAAATGCAATATCTCAAGCTTATCGCCTGTCTTGTGTTCCGTCTTCAGCTGATATATAATCTCCTGAATAAACTGTTCTGGAGTCAATTGCGGATGGGTTATGAGCGCTATTTCAAAACTTTTGTTCTTCATCAACTCATCTATGAATATCCTGCTCAACACCGTTTTGCCGGAACCGTAATCTCCGGTAAGCATAGCGGCGCCTTTATTCTCCCTAGCCGCATATAACATGCGAGTCAGAGCCTCTTCGTGTTTTTTTGTATAAAACATATAGCTAGGGTCTGGTGTATTCTCAAAGGGTTTCTCTTTCAACCCCCAGTATTTTTCGTACATCCGAAGACTCCTATATTAAGCCCCTTTTGTCGGCATTTCCCTCTCTCCGTAGTATTTCCTACTGTAATAATAGTAAGTATCCAGACCTATTTCCGGCGTTACGTTGTTGAGTACGACGCCTGACAAAGCGCCTTTGCCCTTTACGCCTTCTATCTGAATCTTCGCCCTTCTCAATGCAAGCCTTGAAGTAGCGCCCGCTTTGTATACGAGGGCCACACCGTCCACTTTAGGTATTATAATAGAGGGCTCGCTTACCGCAAGGACTGGTGAAGTGTCGATTATTATGATTTCGTATTTATCCCTGTAGTATCGAATGGATTCCTCCATCTTATCGGAATTGAACAGATTTATGGTATTGGGAAAGACCGATCCCGCCGTAATGATGTTCAAATTATTCAACCACGGTTTATCGATAACCTTATCTGCGCCTACGCTACCAAGCATGAGATCGGTAGCCGTCTTGATAACGGAATCGAAGTCCGATTTACCCATAAGGATATCCGTAAACCCCATCTCTTTCTTCTTTAAACCGAACATCTTATGAATACTCGAGCGCCTTGTGTCAGTATCGATCAGTAAGACTTTATATCCCATCTGAGCGAAGGTAATCGATAAGTTGGACGCCACTACCGTCTTTCCCTCTTCCGGGTTGCAGCTTGTTATCAAAATGACTTTATTTTTAATACGTCCCCTTTCGCCGAACAGAACCTGAACGTTTACCGCTAAGATGCGAAACGCCTCAAGGAATATGGAGCTATGATGGTGGTCGAATTCAAAAATAGAAGTATTGGCGTACAAATCTTTCTTTTCCGACTTCTTGCCGATCAATGCTCCTAACAACCCTCTTTCCTTCTTATCCCTGTCCCTTTTCCTTTCAACGCAATAAGGGATGATTCCCAGAACTCCGACTTTTATAAAACTCTCGATATCGTCGACCCTCCCTATCGATGTATCCAGATGCTCTGTTACCAAGGCAGTAGTAACGCCGAATAAAAGACCTAGCATTATCCCTACCGTATAATTCTTCTTTTTGTTCGGGTAGTATGGTTTTAAAGGGGCGATAGCCGGATTGATGAGTATTACATTGTCGATCTTCTCCGCTTCTTTAATCTGCGTCTCCTGTAATTTTTGTTTCAATGATATGTATAGTTTCTCATTAATAGATATGTCTCTTTTCAATATTCCGTATTCAAATTCTTCTTTAGGCAATGCTTTAAGCTTCAACTTTAGATTATCTATCTGCTGTCGTAACCTGACCACTGTGGGATGTGATTCCGTATATTTTGACGTCAAAGTAGTGTATTCTTTTTCCATGGCGTATATCTGGTCGACTATATTGACGCCCGAGCCGATGGCACCTTGTGTCGTCAGTTCGCGCAGTCTCTCTTCCTGTTCCTTCAGTTTCTCCGAAACAATCTCCAGCGTGTCATCTATAAAGATTCTTACGTTGCGTATACGTTGATTCTTCTGTTTCGTATTTTCCCTTTTAAAAATCTCAAACATCTTATTAGCCAGATCCGCGGCCTCCTGAGGGTCGGGACCCCTGACGGAAAGTTTGATGAGATTCGATTCTTTCTGCGTGGTCACCCTGGCGGCCGATACCCTACTATTGATCTTGCTTATCAGCCTGCTATTCTCTCTCTTGCTCATTCCTGGCATGACCATTCCCAATTCTATCGCAGCCTGCTGCAGCACGGGCCTGCTGACAATCTGCTGGGTATAGTCGGAAAGTTCGTCCAAAGACTTCCAGTAACGGCTTGTCATTGTGGAAAAGACGAGATCGGTAGGAATCCCCATATATATATCGATCTTAAGCAATACGTCGGCCTGATAACTGGGTATTTGAAGGCTGGTATAGAAAAATATACTTAAAAAGATCACAAGAAACGACATTACAAAGATCAATTTCCTTTTTAGGAATATATTCCAATAATCTCTTAGATTAAGTTCGTAAAATTGCGGCATTGAAAGAAACCTTTCTCAAGTTATAGCCATCTAATTCTCTTCCCCGTGATGGTACCAGGTACGCAGTTTATCTCTCCAGTCGAATACGGATTGAGCTCTGTCGATGGTCTCTCCGTAATCAGCCCAGAATCGATTCAGGTCAGCTATAAAATGGCGGGGGACATATATAACATCATTCGGCTTAAGAATAATATCGCTCTTGGATGTGCCCTTTCGTATCGCCCTAAAGAGGTCCACCCTCCTTACCTGCGGGGATTCTGTAAGATTGTCGCTCACTACGATCACGCTCTCCCTTTTACCTTCGCTGGTAAAATCCCCGGCCAAGGCAAGGGCCTCCAAAAGATTGATGGTACCACTGTATGTGTAAATACCAGGGTAATTAACTTCACCTAAGACTATTATCTTATTACCGACGAATTCATTGACCGTAACCGTCACAAGAGGTGATATTATATATTTTTCTAATTCCTTCGTTAAAGTAACCTGTAATTCATCTATCGTGAGGCCTGCGGCTTTTATAGTTCCTACCAACGGATATGAGAGCATGCCGTCGGGCCTTATCTTTACCTGTCTGGAGATATCGGAGTGCTGCCATACAAATATCTCAATTTCATCGCCTGAAGCCAAGTAATACTCAGCTGCGGGGCCCGGTTGAACGGTATCACCGGTCTCTGTTCCCGGCAAGGACCCGCTTCTGACGCGCAGATATTCTTTGCCCGCGGCAAATGTATTTGTCAAGCAAAACATCATAAAAAATAGGACAAAAAAATATGTTTGAAATGACCTTTTCATCATTCCCTCTATAATAACTTATAACACAGTTACTTTAAATTACTTGCACAAAGTATATCATATAAATCTTATATTGTCAAATTTATGCAAATGTATTTGTCTAAAATAGATAAGAGAAGCGATATTTTTAAATTTGACATAAGAGCTGTTTTGCAGTATACTTTTGTATACGTTGTCTTATAATATAGTGTAAATACAGTAATTGTCTTAATAATGAGTTTTTAAACCTTTAACTAAGCGGAAGTGGCGGAATTGGCAGACGCCTACGGCTCAGGACCGTAGGCCCGAAAGGGCGTGGGGGTTCAACTCCCCCCTTCCGCACCAGCAATTTACATGGCAGTGCGGCTGCAGAGTTGAAGAGAGCGAGCGCGCGACAAATAGGAGCGAAGAACGCGTTCATCGAAGAACTTCCCGAACTAGTGTCAGCGAGCGAATGGCCGAGTCGAGCATCCCGGCGAAACGAAGTGAAGCCGAGCGAGACCGCCAACTCCCCCCTTCCGCACCAGCATTATATAACGGCGTGCGCATGTGGAGTTGAAACGAGCGAACGCCGACGAGAAGGAGGAAAAAGTCGTAAGTCTGTGCTAAAGGCGCATCCGTCCTCTGGCGGAGAAGACCGACCAACAGTGAGCGAGGTGAG
Source organism: Candidatus Omnitrophota bacterium (assembly GCA_016931215.1). Taxonomy (GTDB): domain Bacteria; phylum Omnitrophota; class Gorgyraeia; order JAHIPI01; family JAHIPI01; genus JAFGFD01. Next base: position 3,474 of record JAFGFD010000144.1, on the reverse strand, counting down.
CCTACGCAGGCAAGCTCCGCGAGCCGTAGTAGGCAACTCCCCCTTCCTCACCATTCTACTTCGCACATATAAGTGTCTCAGTGAAGAATGGCTTCGTAGGAATAGGTCCTACGAAGCTCTACCAGCTATTAGCATTGAGAAGAGCGTAGTAGGCCAGCATTACCATTGTTGTGCGGCTGTAGAGTCGGTAATAAATGGCGCTCTCCCAATTTAAAACGAGCGCTTATATCATTTCCTGTCGGCGGGCGGCAACTCTCTATTCTGGGAATCATGCCTAATATAGACACCCGGAAGACGGAGTTCGAATTCTTCCGGATATACGCGCTTAGAAAAATCGTATAATATAAAAAATGGGCCTATGGAATATGCTTTGTATTTAACTCCCCTAGTCAATAACCCTTCTTTAATCTCACCGATCTGTATCTGATGCCGGTCGTGCCTTAATATGAACACAACGTTCTTTGCGGCGTTTACCTTCTCAGTGTTCTCGGGCGTTCTTTCGGCCAGAGTCGGATGGAACAGTGTCGGAGAGATCAAAATACTCTCTTTGGACTCAAAGACTGTCCTGTAAGCTACCTCGTAGCCCGAATAGCCGTAGTAAAAATTCTTCGATTTTAGCCACTCTACCAGTTCTTTGAACGGCGGATTATCTTCATATAAGAACGCGTTTATATTTCCCACGACGTTAAATGTAAGCATGGCGGAAATCAAAACAAATGATATCATCTTCCTCTTGGCGTCTATAGCGGACAAGAATCGGCCGACCAAAAAAGGAAACACTAAATAAAGGGGCACAACGTGCCGTTTAAACTCCTCGTCCACGCTGACAGTATATAACACTACGAAAATAATAGCGTAAATGAGACACACGTGCAAAAATTCCAACTTCTTACTTCGAAAAGCCCTGAAAAACTCTGTCTTCTTGAAGGCCCAGAGTATTGCTATTATAAATATCGACATACTAAACATGCCGTATACGTCGGAGACCCAATACCACATCCTGAAGGCCAAAATAGGCATATGCGCAAGCCGCTGTAATGACTTTTCCCACAGAGCCGAGGCCAGATTTGGTTCGAGAAAAATCTCTCGGCCTGAGTATAACACTCTTGAGCCCAATCGCATCAGTGTCGCGAAGGGATACTGGATATTATAGATAATAGCCGGCAAAAGTCCTATGAAGAAACCTGTCAATGCCAAGAATAGTCGTTTGGGCCGAAAAAAAGCCTTATCTTCAACCACGTAAACCGCAATCAAGCTCAGTATGACTATGAGCATGAAAGGACTTATCCACAACCCTACTCCCAAAATCAGTCCTAACGTTAAATACGATACGGAACTCGAGAAATCGTTTCTTCTCAATTTGATTAACATGATAAACGCCAATGTGCCGAACGCAAATGTCTCGGCGTAGATCCCGGAGCTATACATCGAAAAGCGCAAGATTTCCGCAGGTGGCAGCACCACAAGCAAAAACGAAAAAATTCTTGCGTGATAATCAAAGACTTTGTTTATCAGAAATACGGTCAATGCGATCCAGATAAAAGAGAAAAGGACCCCGACAATCTTAAAAGTCACGGCCGAGACACCGAGCATCCAGTAAAGAAGGGCCCCTATGTACGAAACAAGTACTCCAAGATAGTGTGCCTTCCAGTGATAAATGGGAAATTCCTTTAACTCAAATATGTGTTTAGCGATAAGTGCCGATACGGCGTCGTCACCCTGGAATGCTATCGGCGGGATGAGATAGATCAACCTAAATACCGCTCCTGCGCATAATGCCAAGAGCAAAATTATTTTTAAATATCTATTAGCCTTCAACATCTCCTCCCTATTGTTGACTGGATCTAAAAAGAGGAACGATATATTACTACCTCTTAAGTTTCTTTAGAAGTTTCTCGGACTTTTCTTTAATCTCTTCCTTTTTGGCAGTATCGACGGTACATCGCAAAGCCTTTTCCAGATTCTCTATGGCCAATTCCTCATTGTCCGTCTCTTTATAGAGAAGGGCCAGCTGGTAGTAGCTTTCAATAAAGTCCGGATCCAACTCAATGGACTTCTTGAGATTCTTCTCGGCTTCTTCAAGCGAAGAATCTTGGAGCCCGCCCAAAAATGCTTCGGCAAATTGCTTTTCCAGCCATCCGGCCGTAGAGACATTCAGGTGCCAGACGCCCAGTATGAAATATGGCTTGAAGTTATTCGAGTCGAGCTTTATCGCCTTTTCGGCCGAATCCTTAATCACCTTAGAGAGGCGGACCTTCTCTTCCGCATTTTCCACTTTTGACAACTTGCCCGCGCTCTCGGCCAGGTATATGACGCCATCGACGCCGTTTTCGTTTGACTTAACGGCCCTCTCGGCATATTCGTACGATCTCTTGTAGTATTCCTTAATCTCTTTTTTCTTTTTCATGATGTTGCCCTGTTTGCTATAAGAACGGCTTAGGCGCCATAGGATTTCATAGTTGTCCTGGTTCTCTTTCAACAATGTCTCATACACTTCTATCGATTTCAAAAAATCCGATTGCTCGAAATACCTATCTCCATCCGCCATATCCATGGAGAACGCCTTACCTTGCCCGCACAATAAGCAACAAATTGCGATAACACAACCTAAAAAAGCCATGACATACTTCATGCCTCATCCTCCGCTTGGTATTCAAACCAGTCAAAATAGGCAACGCTTGAAGACCTCTTGCCGTTGCCTGTTGCATACAAAACCAGATACGTGCCCGTAAAACCGCCCGTTACCTCACTCGAAAGATAGCGCGATTCCCCTTCGGCTATTCTTTTAAAACTTTCATCTTTCGTCTTATAAGAAAAATGGTAGCGTTCGGGTGCTGACTCTATTCTCAATATGACGTCTTTATCATCTATCTCTTCGCGGGCCGCTATGGAGGCAAGGCTGCCTACTCTCTTTCGGACAATGATATTTCTTCTGCCGCTAATTAAAACAATAGCAATCTCATAGTGGTGCCTCTCATCCATATAGACGGAGAGCCCCGCCTCCTCACCTTCTTTCAACGGCTTGAAATCTATAAGCGTCGTTGCCGTGCAATTAAAGTGTTTTTGTCTTCTGCCGACGAATGCCGGCGAGTCGATATCATCCAGGTTTATCTGCGAGCCGCGTAGCGCCAAACACCCTTTTCTTTCATTAACCGACCAGTCCTGCCGGTATGGGTTCCTTAAAAAATTCCATTCGAGCCCAAGTTGATCACCGTCAAAATCATCTATCACCTTCTCCGCTCGCACATCCTGTGCAGCCGATTCTGCGCAAAAGGCGCCCTCCGCCTCCATCTCAAGCGATACTTTACCGCCATCGCCAACTACAGGCCATCCGCCATTACCCCATTTCACCGGTGCAAGAAATGTCTCGCGGCCCAAGGTATGATAATGCATCCAACGATTATTCGGGCGTATTCCTAAAAAGACCATCCACCAGCTGCCGTCATGCGCCTCTACCAAATCGCCGTGGCCGGT
>JAFGFD010000017.1 GCA_016931215.1 Candidatus Omnitrophota bacterium | reverse complement strand
GGATTTTGTTCTTTTCCGTTAACCGTACACCTTGAACCATAAACAGGTAATTATAAACCTATTTTTGAAACCGTTAACCGATAACTGAACTTGGAGGGAATTATGCAGAAGAATTATATAATGGCTCCCGGCCCCACACCCGTGCCGGAGGATGTCCTGCTGGAAATCGCAAAGCCTATAATACATCATAGGACAAATCAGTACCAGGAGATTTTCAAAAAGGCAAACGAAGGCCTGAAGTATATCTTTAAAACCTCGAATGACATATTCACTTTTGCCTCGAGCGGGACAGGAGCGATGGAAGCGGCCACGGTGAACCTGCTTTCCAAAGGCGACAAGGCCATAGTTGTGCGGGGCGGAAAGTTCGGAGAGCGTTTTGACGAGATATGTAAGGCATATGGCATAGAGACCATACCCATAGACGTAGAGTGGGGTAAGGCGGTAGACCCGGCGGATATCAAGAAGCGGTTGAACGAGAATAAAGGGGTAAAGGCGGTATTTGCAACACTCTGCGAGACTTCTACCGGTACAAAAAACGACATAGAAGGCATAGCCGGAATCGTAAAGAGTACAAATGCCGCACTTGTAGTAGATGCCGTATCGGGGCTGGGGGCCGATGACCTCAGGACCGATGAGTGGGGCGTGGACGTGGTCTGCAGCGGTTCGCAAAAAGGGATGATGCTGCCGCCTGGACTGGCTTTTTTGAGCGCCAGCAAGAAGGCGTTTGATATGATGTCGAAGTCCGATCTACCTAAATATTATTTTGATCTCAAGGCCTACAAAAAGTCACTCGACAAGAATGACGTGCCATGGACGCCTGCGGTAGGGCTCGTGAGGGGTTTGTGCAAGTCGATGGATATGATAAAGGCAGAGGGGATTGACAATGTGCTTGCGAGGCATCTCAGGTTAGCCGAGGCGACCAGAGATGCTGTGGAGAACTTGGGGCTGGATCTCTTTTCGAGCAGTCCGTCCAATGCGGTTACGGCAGTTAAGGTGCCGGACGGCGTAGACGGTCAGGCCTTGGTGAAGACTATGCGCAATAAATATGGCGTGACGATCGCCGGAGGACAGGGCCACGTAAAGGGAAAGATCTTCAGAATAGCCCACTTGGGGTATATGATAGAATTCGATACCTTAAGCGCGATCTCGGCTTTGGAGATCGTGTTGAAGGAGATGGGGTATAAGTTCAAAGTCGGCAGCGGCGTTGGCGCCGCGCTCGAGTCATTCACGACTCAGAAGAAATCGAGCCGACCCGTAAACGTATAAGTATCTTTTAAAATAAGGAGAACCATAATGGCGACCAGGATTCTTGTCAGCGACCCTCTTGCCGAGCAGGGCATAAAGATATTGGAGGCTCAAAAAGATTTTGCGGTGGAGATGAAGGTCAAGCTTCCGCCCGAGGAGCTTAAGAAGATAATAAAAGATTATGATGCGCTGATAGTCAGAAGCGCGACCAAGGTGACGGCAGATATAATTTCCAGCGCAGACAGGCTCAAGATCATAGGGCGAGCCGGCGTCGGGATAGACAATGTGGACGTGGAGGCGGCATCGAAGCGCGGCATTATAGTGATGAACGCACCGGCCGGAAATACTATCTCCACCGCCGAGCATACCGTCAGCATGATCTTGGCTCTTTCTCGCAACATACCCCAGGCGTACTCTTCGATGAAAGAAGGCAAATGGGACAGAAAGACTTTCATGGGCACGGAATTATACGGTAAGACATTGGGCATTGTGGGGCTTGGCAGAATCGGAGCGGAAGTGGCTAAGCGAGCCCTCAGTTTTAAGATGAAGATTCTCGGCTTCGATCCATATCTTTCCGAGGAGAAAGCAAAGAAGATGGACATAGAGCTGGTCGACTTCAATACGCTTATTAAGAACTCGGACTACATAACCGTCCACACTCCTCTGACTTCAGAGACCAAGCATATCATCAGCAAAGAAGAGATAAAGCAGATGAAGAAGGGCGTGAAGATAATCAATTGTGCCAGAGGAGGCATTATAGACGAAGAAGCGCTCAATGAAGGCCTTGAGTCCGGCAATGTCGGAGGGGCTGCGCTGGACGTGTACGAAAAGGAACCCCCGACAGACAGCCCGCTGGTAAAGAGGCCCAATGTCATTACCACTCCCCACCTGGGTGCGTCTACGGAGGAGGCCCAAGTCAATGTCGCCATAGATATCGCCGAATCCGTAAGGGACGCCATGCTTGATAAGGGCATAAGGAACGCCGTAAACGTACCTTCTGTAGACGCCGAGACACTGAAGAATCTGCAGCCTTATTTTAACCTCGGCGAGAAGATAGGTTTACTACAGAGCCAGCTTACGGAAGGTAATGTCAATAAGGTAAAGGTGAAATACATCGGGGATGTTACGGAATATGACGTAACCCCTATTACGATGTCGATCGTCAAAGGTCTCTTGACGCCTATATTGCATGAGACGATCAACTATATGAATGCCCTTCTCATAGCAAAAACCCGGGGCATCGAGGTGACGGAGTCCAAGACGAGCGAGATCATGGACTTTGCCAATGCGATCGCGGTAACAGTGGAGACCAGCAAGGGCAAAAATCTTGTAATGGGAAGCCTCTTCACAAAGACCGACCCCAGGATAATAAGGATAAATAATTTCTACGTGGATCTCGTTCCGAAGGGTCATCTGATATACATATCGAATAGGGATCTGCCCGGCGTCGTCGGGGCCATAGGCACGATCCTCGGGGAGAATAAGATAAATATTGCCGGCATGACTTTCGGCCGAATACAACCGGGAGGGGATGCGATCACGGTCCTTAATATAGATAATAAACCGGACGATGACTTGATTAAGAAGTTGAAAAAGACGAAGAATATAAAAGATGTGAAGACTATGAAGCTTTAGCAGAAAGGAAGTTATCATGAAGAAGACAACGCCGAGACCCAAATACAGGGTTAGACATAAGAATATAATAAGGATAATAGACGTTACAAACAGGGATGGGGTACAGACCTCAAGGCTGGGACTGGCCAAGCTGGAAAAGACCATGTTGAATATCTATTTGAACGAAATGGGGATATATCAAAGCGAGTTCGGTTTTCCGGTGACCAAGCACGAGACAAACTATATAAACGCAAACGTCGAGTTGTCGAAAATAGGAGTGCTTAAACCGATCATTCTGAGCGGCTGGGTGCGGGCGATAGTCGAGGACGTGGAGACGGCGGCCAAGCTTACTAAAGTAGAGCATCTTAATCTCTCCATATCTACGAGCGATCAGATGTTGTACGGTAAATTCAAAGGTAAGCTTGAAAAGAATGACATCATCAAGATGATGACGGGCGCAGTGGATCTCGCGCGGAAAAAAGGCATTAAGACGGTCGGAGTCAATGCCGAAGATGCCTCCAGGTCCGATATGAATTTTCTTATAAAATTTGCACATGCGGCCAAGGAGCACGGTGCGGACAGGATAAGATATTGCGATACTTTGGGGTTTGACGATCCTTTTTCGATTTATAAGAGGATACGTCTAATAGCGACAGAAGTAAACATGCCCATCGAACTGCATTGCCATAACGATCTGGGTATGGCCGTTGCCGTTAGCGTAGCCGGAGCAAAGGCGGCTATCGACGGAGGAGTGGACGCTTATATAAACACGACCGTAAACGGGATGGGAGAAAGAGCGGGTAACGCAGATTTGGTGAGCGTAATACTGGCGATAAAGTACTCCAGCGGCTTTAGAGGGAAATATGCTCTCGACGAAAGGATTAAGCTCTCGTGCGCATGGAAGATAGCCAAATTCGCCTCTTATGCGTTTAATATCCCTATTCCGGTCAATCAGGTTGCGGTCGGGGCAAACGCCTTTGCCCACGAGTCAGGCATACATGCGGACGGGGCACTAAAAGACAGGCGCAACTATGAATTGTACGACTTTGAAGAACTCGGAAGAGGCGAACCCGAGATAATAGAGACAGGCAGAATGATCACTGCCGGAGAGTACAGCGGGATAAAGGGATTCAGAAACGTATACGACAGGCTTGAGATAAAGTTTAAAGACGACAAAGAAGCAACAAAGATACTGGATCTGGTAAGATACGCAAACGTGCACACGCAGAAACCTCTTACTCACGATCAGCTGAGGTTTATCGCGAAATATCCCGACATTGCCAAAAAAATATTTTCGGTGACACCTTAATCTATAGGATGAGGTATGGCATGGCAAATATAGTCTTAGTAGGTGCTCAGTGGGGAGACGAGGGTAAAGGCAAGATAATAGACATCCTTTCCGAGAAATCCGATATAATAATCCGATTTCAAGGCGGAAATAATGCGGGTCACACAGTGGTCATTGGCAATGAAGAGTTTATATTGCATCTAATACCTTCCGGCATATTGCACAGTAAGAAAGTTTGCGTGATAGGTAACGGCGTCGTTGTGGATCCGGAAGCTCTCATTGAAGAGATAGAGATGTTGAAATCGAGGGATATCGACGTCGATTCCTCCCTCATTATAAGCGACCAGGTTCATGTCATATTCCCTTATCACAAGCTATTGGACGAATTGCGTGAAACGAAGAAAGGTAAGGCGAAGATAGGCACCACGAAGAGAGGCATCGGCCCCTGTTACGGAGACAAGGTGTCTCGTTGCGGGATCCGTCTCACGGAGCTTCTCAATCCGGAAGTGCTTAAGGAAAAATTGGCGTTTAACATAGACGAAAAGAACGCCCTCATGAGGACCCTCTACGACCATAAGGGCGTGTCGCTCGATGAGATTTACGGCAGGTACCTGGAGTACGGAAGAAGGCTGTCGAGATATATGCAAAATGTCCCGCTTTTTCTCAATAAAGCAATATCGAAGGGCAAGTCACTCCTTTTTGAGGGGGCACAGGGCACATTCTTGGATATAGACCACGGAACCTATCCTTACGTCACCAGCTCCAGCGCTACCGCCGGAGGAGCCTGTATAGGCAGCGGCGTCGGCCCCATAAAGATCGACAAGGTGATAGGCGTTGCCAAGGCATACACGACGCGTGTAGGCGAAGGTCCTTTTCCCGCAGAATTCGCCGAAGAGATGATGCAAAAAATCAGGTCTAAAGGAAAAGAATTCGGGGCGACAACGGGTAGGCCCAGGAGATGCGGCTGGCTGGACGTCGTTCTATTGAAAAACGCTTCAATGATCAATGGTTTGACAGAACTCGTTCTAACCAAGCTAGACGTACTTGATGATACGGACAAGATAAAGGTGTGTGTGGCATATAGACACGGAAATAGGATTATCAAAGACTTCCCGAGCAATATGGAGGTGCTGGAGAATTGCAGACCTGTTTACGAAGAGCTGCCGGGCTGGAAAGAGAATACCAGCTCGATTTCAAAGTATAGAAGTCTGCCGTCCAAAGCCAGAAGGTATATATCGTATATTTCCAAGTTTCTTAAAAAGAGGATTTCGATGGTTTCCGTCGGTTCCGAACGAACCCAGACGTTGATCAGGGTATAGACAAGCGCACAAGAGCACACGTCACAGGAGCACAATGTCACCAGAGCATAGGTACACAAGAGCACAATAAAGATAGCGTATAGCATATAGGAAAGAGGGATTTAGTTTT
>JAFGFD010000016.1 GCA_016931215.1 Candidatus Omnitrophota bacterium | reverse complement strand
GTATATGAAATCCCAACAGATCGCTGGCTAACATTCCGTCCAGAATCTCCTCTTTCTGGGGGCATATCCTGAATATCTCATGGCTCGGCCAAGGTATGTGCCAGAATTGAGCTATTACGAGCTGAGAGGGGGCCATCTCCCTAAGATACTTCGGTAGAAGCGTAAAGTGGTAATCCTGTATCCATACGAAAGCTCTCTTGTCCCCGATCTCTTCGATGACCTTCTCGGCGAATTTTTTGTTCACCTGTCGATAATATTCGAAGTTCGAACTGTTAAAGACCGGACGCTGGAACGCGAGATGGCATAAAGGCCACAATGTCTGATTTGAATAACCGTAATAGAAACCGTCTTCCTCGTCTTTTGTCAGCCATACGCGTTTAAGGGTGTAGCTGGGTTTGTGCGGTGGGACCCTTATCTTGCCGCGCGAATCAGTAACTTTGCTGTCTGCGTCACCGTTTCCGTACGCTACCCACAACCCGTTACACGCGCGCATAATCGGGTCGAGCGCCGTTACAACACCGCCGGTACCCCTCGTCCACTCGACCTTACCCTTGTCGTACACATGCACATATGGCTGTCTTGAAGATACGACAACGAACATGTAATCACTCATCTTGTTCTGGATCAGCGACTGTAAGTTCTCTTTGGTCCAAATATCGGTCTTCATAGATATCCCCTTTTTTGTTTTCCCGGAGGGGGGTGGGGACACATCCGGAAAAGTGCCTTGCCGAACTCATTGAGCGATAACGAGTTAGGATTAGGAGAAACGTCCCCTATAGAACGTTTTTATATACCTCTATGTTATTCTTGGTCACTATCTCCTTGGTGTAATGTGCCAGGACCATCTGCCGCCCCGTATATCCAAAACGCTCTCTCAGTCTGTCGTTTCCAAGCAGTTGAATAATCCTCGAAGCAAGCGATTCGAAATCCCTGACCGGGACAACAAATCCGTTTATGCCGTCCTGTATTATTTCGGGCATGCCGCCCGCATCCGTCACTATCATGGGCTTACTTGCCGAAAGCGACTCGAGCATCGTCAGGCCGAAAGGTTCTCCGACCGAAGACGGATACATGCAGACCTCGGCCACTCCGTATAACTGGGCCATCTCATCAAGCGTAAAGGAGTCCAGCAAGACGTTCTTCTCCAGCCGGAACGTCTTGACGAGGCCGACGAGGTAAGCTATGTCTTTCTGCTGGCTCTCTCCCCAATCGATGATATTCTTTGTTCCGGCCATGACAAGCAGGACATTGGGGAAGCGTTCCCTTATCAACCTCAAGGCCTTAAGACTTACATCGCACCCCTTCGCGAGACCGATTCGAGCGGGATGGAATATAACCCGTCTGTCTTTTAACTGCGGGTATTTGCTCCTTAAACTCCTCGTGTTTACGCTTATTCTGAACTTATCCGTATCTATTCCGTGGTGAATAGTCGTGATCTTTCTGTCGTTACAGCCCGCGCCTATCAATTCTCTCTTGATAAAGTGGCTGACCGCTATTATGTGAGCCCAGCGTATCTTCAGGGTAAGATCGAGAAAAAGAAGATCGTCCCAGACGTTATGCGCCGTCAAGATAAGCGGCACTCCTCTCTCGCGGGCGAGTTCCTGTAATGTCCTAATATGTACTTCGCTAAAATAATGCATATTATGGCAGTGGATTACGTCCGGATTAAATTCATATATAAAATCCTCGAACATCTTAACAATGTCTTTTTTCAGTCCCAATAAACCTCTTTTGTACAACCAGTTCAAATCCATCAGGGGCGTCCTCCTTATGCGGACTCCTCTGTACTCATACTTCGTCTTCGCTCCCTCAGCGCTTCCCGTGAGAAGACTAACGGCATGTCCCATCCTCACCATCTCCGGCAATAATATGGAGAGGTGCGTTTCGACTCCGCCGACTATAGGCGGAAACCCCCAATGTATCTGGGCGATATTGAGCTTTTCTTTGTCTTTCATCCTCCTTCTCCTTTATTAATAGTACTGTCCCATCAATTTATTGATCACCTGTTTCCTCGAAATAAGTCCGATCAGATATCCGTTTTTCGTGACCGGGATATACCTGAACGGCTTTTCCGTGAAGATCTTTGAGACATTCTCCACGGGGTCGGTCTCCTTGACCGACATGACCTTTTTTATCATAATATCCTTTGTCTTTTTCCTGGTGACTTCGCACTTGCACGCACTGGCTATAATATCCCTTTCCGAAAGGAACCCCACCAATTTCTTTTCCGCGTTTACGACCGGAAGGCCAGAGACCTGGTTCTTGATAAGAGCATTGCAGGCCTTCTGCACATCGGTCGAGTCGGAAATAACAGCAAATTTTTTCATCATTATGTCTTTAGCCACTAGAGTCATGACTCCCTCCTTAGCGGGGCAGGCCGCATGTATTTATGATTTCGCCGGTTAGTTCAAAAACAGATTTTACTCCTCTTTTGAGTTTTTTCATACAACCCTCTACCGAGACTTCCAATGTCTTGCTCTTATTCGAATGAGGTAGGATCTTAAGTTTCTTCTTGCCCACTTCCACATCGAGGGTCCAATCCTTGTATCTCATCTTCAACGTAATCGATTTCAGCGCCGCCGGCAGGCAGGGCTTAAATGTCAGGGTATCATGTATCACCCTTATGCCGGTAAAACCGTGAAATACCACCTGCCAGTTACCGCCTGAGGCTGCGGCGTGTATCCCCTCGAATGTATTGCCGTGCTTATTTTCGATATCGGCATAAAGGGAGATGATGAAATAATGGTATGCCTTCGAATAGACGCCTACATCCCAACCGGCCAGCGCGCACATCGAGGGGCTCAACGAAGACATATGAAGCGTCCTTATATCGTAGTAAACAAAATTCCTCCTCTTATGGTGTGCTGGGTAGCTGTCGGGGAATAGAGTGAATATCATGACCGTATCGGCCTGCTTCGAGAACTGGGTCATCTTCATATGCCGGGGCGACAGGTTCTTGGGGATCATGGGCATCAGATTGTCGTTATAAGAAGTTATATGGAAATATTTTCTTTTGAAATAGCCGCTGAATTCCTCGACAATGCCGTTTCTGTTAGCCCGTATAGGCATTCTGTTCGAAATACGCGCCCATCCCGCTATCTCTTTTTCCCGCAATTTGATACGCTTTATCATGTTATTGAATTTGCGAATTTTTTTTGCCTGAAAGGACCTGCATAGTTGTGTAGCCCTGACCAGATTCCACCTGGCCATGTAATTGGTAAATGCGTTGTCGTTCACATTGACGTGAAATTCATCCGGCCCTATAACGTGCTTTATGCTGTAGGTGTCCCTCGATTTGTTGTACTGGACCCTGCTCGCCCAGAAGCGCGCCGTTTCAAATAGTATCTCGAGCCCGGCATCAAGCATGAACTGCTCGTCACCCGTAACGGTGTAATAATTGTCCACCGCATAGGGGACACAGGCCGCTATATGGTGCTCCATCTTGCCCGTATGTATCTTTATGATCTTGCCGTCCAGGTCCCTGTGCCAATCCGGTGTCGTATCCACGCCCGTATCGGCGGACTCCCACGCGTAGAGAGTGCCTTTATACCCCTTCTCCCGCGCATTTCGCCTGGCATAAGGCAGGGTGCGGTATCTATATAGAAGCATGTTCTTCGCCTTCTCGGGAAAGACATGGATAAAAAACGGCAACATGAATATCTCGGTATCCCAAAAAATATGGCCTCTGTATCCTTCTCCGCTCAAAGTCCTTGCGGGTATGCTCGACCTGTCGTCTCCTGGCGCGCTTATAATCAAATGGTACATGTTGAAGCGAAGCGCCTTTTGTATGTTCATATCGGGCTTGACGTCGATATCGGCCATCTTCCAAATCTTCTCCCAGGAGGCGATGTGTTCGGATAGCAATCCGTTAAACCCTTTCTTCGAAGCCTTCTTAAGCGATGCGAGCGCCTTTGCCTCAATGCCTTTTTTACCCTTGAAGTCCATGCCGATGCTGGCGTGTATGGCGAACGTCTTGGTAAATGTGATCGTCTCGCCTTTTTTTACGTAAAACCTCATGAACTTTTCGGTCGTAGTGAATCTTTTGTTCTTATGCTCGACCGTTATAAAACGCGCGTACGCCACGGATATCTTTTTCTGAAAAGTCTTTATGCAGGTGTAGCTTACTTTCTTTGTCTGTGAAAACTTGGTGACCTCGAAATGCCTCTTCTTCCCCTCGCTCAATATGCCTCTATTGGTCGTGGAGGTATCGAGAAACGTCTCGACTATTATATCCGCGTCGGCATCGACCGGCGTGAAGTGTATCCTCATGACTCCGATGTGGGGATCGCTCATGCTGAAAAACCTGAAGGACTGGTAGTCGAACCTCTCCTTCTTAGCGTTCTGATAAAGCGTATGCCTGAACAACACGCCTTTCTGCATGTCAAGCGCCCTGTTGTGACTTACTATATCCATCGCCACGGCATCTATCTTCTCGCCCTGCGCGATGAGCTTAAAATTTATCGGGTTTGGCAGGTTGACGATCTCCGTAACCTGACTTCCCGCTTCATCATACAGGCCGGAAATAAACGTGCCGGGCTGAGCGTCATACGGTATCTCCTCGAGCACCCCTCTGGAGCACAGATAACCGTTCCCCAGCGTGAACTGAGTCTCCCGAACATTCTGTAGATTTCGGTCCCACGACGTCTCCCTTATGATCCAACTCTCTTTGGATATTATGTCTTCGAATTTATCCTTTATCATTTTCGTTAAACGCTCCTATTCACTTTCCCGCTTAAAATATTGTTTAATTTCTCAAAATTCACTTCGCTTAAATCCTTGACGACCATATCTGCCTTCTTGAGCCGTTCCGGGGCATTCCGCCTGTCGATGCCCACAGTGAACATATTTGCCCTCTTGCCGGCCTCCACTCCCAATACGGCGTCTTCAAATACGACGCACTCGCTGGGCTCCAGCCTCAGGCGTTTCGCCGCCTCTTCGAATATCCATGGATCCGGCTTGCCCCTTACGATCTGCTTTCCGTTTATCTCCACGTCGATATAAGGATAGACGCCTGCCTTGCTCAATATGTCAGGGCAATTTTTGCTGGAAGATATCACAGCCACGGAGACGCTACTACTTTTCAATTCCTTCATAAGGTTTACCGTCGAATCATAAACATTTACGCCTTCTTCTATAAGGAACTCCAAAAAATATCTCTGCTTCTTCAAGGCCGCGTTCTCCAGTTCCTCTTGGGAGAGCTCGGTCAAGATGGCCCTTGCCCCGTCCATCCTGGGTATGCCGTCGACTTTCTCCTCGTAATCCTTCATCGTAAATTCTTTTCCGTACTCGCCGAACATCCTCTTCCATGCCTTGAAATGTAGGGGTACGGTATTTACTATTACTCCGTCGAGATCGAATATGGCGCCCTTAAAACTCATCTTTTTGCCTCCTCGCCGTATGTGTAGTTGACGATCCTCTGCTTGCTCAGGTCAAGGTTCGGCACTATGATGATGGAGCCGTCCTCCGCCAAAAACTGCGATCTTCGCAAGCCGATTCCTATGACCGTTACCTTTTCGCCCGTCGGCAGTTTGATATTGTCTTTTACCCGGAAAGGCCTGTCTATAACTATGAGAAAACCCGATATGATGTTGGATATTGTATCCTGAGCGGCGAGCGCTATGGCAATCGAACTCACGCCAAGTGCCGCCACGATACCTTTCGTGTCGATGCCGAACCTTCCCATCACTATGAGGGTCACGATCGTCCAGAGGAGGAAGATCGCCAGTTTCTTTACAAGCGGCAGGAACTCATCGTCGACATTGGTCTTTGTCTTCTCGGCCACGTTCGCGCCGTACCATTCGATAAAGGCGCATATTGCCCCTTGAACGATATAAGTGCTTATCACGGCGAAAAAGGTAAACAACCAATTATTCATATGGACGAGTTTGTCTTCCGCTACGTTAGACTTGATGACGTCATAGAATACAAAATAGAAATGGACCGCTACCAGCATTATTAAAACCGGTAGCACTATCTTCTTGATGATGTTTTTTTCTAACGAACTCATGGCACCCTCTCCGTTTTGAGTTTGACTAAGTCACTTTTTGCATATCTACCTTTTCCTGCGTGTAGTTCAAGGCGTGTATAGGGTAAGGTATTGTTATTCCTTCCTCTTTATAACGTTTGTGAAGACGTTTTATGAATTCATGTTTGATCAGATAGTTGTCTACAAATTCCTTTGCCCTGAGTATCACCGTAAAATTTATGCTGAAATCCGAAAATGTATGATATCTTATAAAAGGCGTGAATTCCGGCACTCCGCCTTTTACTTCCCTCATAACTTCTTCTCCCACCTCTATGGTAACTCTTTCGACATGCTCCAAGTCACTGTCGTAATGGACTCCTACTTGCACCAGGACCGCCAGCTCAGTCTCCGGAAAATAGTAATTGGTTATAACGCTTTGGGCGAGTTTGGAATTGGGTATTAGGACGACATTGTTGGGAAGCATCCTAACGCGTGTCGCGCGCCATCCTATATCGACTACGTAGCCCTCTTCCCCCGATTCGAGCTTGACGAAATCGCCGACCCTTATCTGTTTCGATAGCGTTATGTAAAAACCGGCGAAGAGGTTGGAGAGCGTATCCTGTAAAGCGAGCGCGACCGCGAGGCCGCCGAGTCCGAACGCCGTCAAGATAGGGGCGATTGAAATGCCCAATGTATTCAGAATCATCAATATGCCGAATGCGTAGATAAATATCTTAACCAATGA
Source organism: Candidatus Omnitrophota bacterium (assembly GCA_016931215.1). Taxonomy (GTDB): domain Bacteria; phylum Omnitrophota; class Gorgyraeia; order JAHIPI01; family JAHIPI01; genus JAFGFD01. Next base: position 5,433 of record JAFGFD010000016.1, on the reverse strand, counting down.
CTGGGTGAGCGTGGATTCCGGAAGATACCGTCTCAATCTTCCGTTCGGCATGCTTATAAGACTTATGCTCGTGCGAGCCAAAAACACGGTCACGGATAATATACCAAGAACGACTATTATCTTCACTACTATATCTATCCACTGAGGAGCAAGCGTGCTGACTTGAGAAGCGAAGAATAGACCGATAATAAGACACCATAGTATGAAGGGCCTGTTCAATTCATTTATTATGATATCGTCTGCCTGTGTATTCGTCTTCTTTGCCCATCTCGCAAGGCTCGTAAAGATGATCTTTCGAAGAATCAATCCTATGATGAAAGATGCGACTATGATCCCTATCGGCAGTACAACATCGATAATATTCTTCATAACTCCTCCTTGTTATATGGACTCGACCGAGCACGCAATGTGCGAGGAAGTGCCGAAACCATCCGTGTTTTGGCCGACCGAGCACGCAATCTATATGGGGACGTTTCGCCTTCGCAGAACTCGTTGGAAATCAACAAGTTGCAACAGGTACTTTGCCAGACCTGTCCCCAGAGGGGACAGGTCTGGCAAACCCATTGTCGTAACTCGTCTAAGCCAAACGAGTTCGGTTAAGGCGAAACGTCCCCTCTTTTCCGGTTCGAAAGTAGTATTATATCACGAAGCTCCTCGATATTCCGGGCTTTGAGCCAATTTTTTTCAAAATCCTCCTCCTGCGCGATCTGAGCAATTGCCATGAGCGCGCGCAGGTGGTAATTACGTTCATCCATAGACCCTATAAGGACAAACATCGCCCTCACGGGCTCCTTGGCCTGCGGAAAAATTATCCCCTGAACGCACCGGACGAGCAAAATATCGAATTTGTGGTTGTCGTCCACGATGATGTGCGGTATCGCGAGCCCGGGATGTATCACGGTGCTGGATAATTCCTCGCGCGCCTTGAATAGACCGAACAACTCCTCTTCTAAAATATCCAGACGGGGCGACAGCTTCTTGGACACCATCTTGAACGCCTCGTCTGCCGTAACAGGATAACCTATGTCGACTATGACAGCCTCTTTTATCAATCTATCGAACCTGTCCTCGACTATGTCGTCCCTCTCTCTCAATATCTCCTTCAGTTCTCCCCCGAGCGAGTCGGTCGCGAGCTCTTTTGCCGTTATCCTTTCGACGATATGCATGATCGCCGAGCGCCTCAACTTGGCCCTTGGGCTCACGTATAGGACGTACCAGACAAGGCAGATCGCTACAAAATAGACCGTTATCATCAGCGGTACTTTACCCATCTCAAAAATAAGAAAACTGTACGCAAAGACGGCCGCGATCTGAAGCCATGGATACATAGGAGAGCGGAAACTCGGCCGGTAATTCTGGATCTTTGCCTCTCTCATTATTATCACGGCTATATTGACAAAGATGAATAACAACAGCATCAGTGTAGAGGCGGTCTTGACAAGATTCTCGAGATTTAAAAAGAGGATGACGGTTATCATAAAGAGTCCCGTCAAAAGTATCGAGATATGCGGTGTGTGGAAACGTTTATTCACATTCTGTATGATAGCCGGTAATAACTTATCGCGGCTCATCGCCATCGGAAACCTGGATGCCGAAAGTATGCCCGCATTGGCCGTTGTCACGAAAGCCGTTATCGCCGCAAGGGCTACCATAACCTGGCCTACGGAGCCGGAAAATTTTCTCGCCCCCAAAGTGATGGGCATAAACGAATGGGCAAGCTCGTTTCCGTTCACTAGGCCGACGGTGACAAGGACCGTTGACGCATAGAGAATGGTCACTACTATGAAAGATACTATCATGCCGGCCGGGATATTGCGGGAAGGATCTTTGACCTCCTCGGCTATACTCGCTACCTTGGTAAGGCCCCCGAACGATATGAAGACGAGTCCCGCCGTGGAGAGAATAGCCTTCCTGCCGTAAGGGGAGAACGGAACGTAGTTATGGACATCGATAAAACCGAACCCCCGTATGCAGTAGTAAACTACGACCAGTATAAGGTATGTAACTAAAAAGAACTGAAGCCTTGAAGTGAATTTCACGCTCATTATGTTTAATACGATAAAGAAGACGCAGAATAGAACTGCCAATAATTTAATCTGCATTTCGGTAAGTGAGGGCTGAATCAATACGGCAAAGACTCCCAATCCCAAAAGGGCGAATGCACTCTTAAAGCTGACGGAAAACCAGTTCGCCAAACCGCCGAAGGTACCGAACGCGGGCCCCAATGTCCTCTCTATGTAAAAATAGGTACCGCCGGCGCTGGGCATGGCCGTAACGAGTTCGGACTTCGAGAGCATGCTCGGTATGACAAGTATACCGCCTATTATATAGGCGAATATGACGGATGGGCCTGATTTTGCATATGCGAGCCCGGGAAGGACGAATAGGCCTGAACTTATCATAGCTCCGGACGCTATGCAAAATATATCCCAAAATCCAAGGACCTTTTTTAATCTCTTCGCGCTATTTTTCATAATTTCATAAATGTGCCAATGGAATAATTATATCAAAATTACATTATATTATATACCAAAAACATCGAATTCCAAAGAAAAAAATTTTGTGATTAGTCAGAGAATGGGGTGAAATAGCTAATGATCGTTATTGTTGCAGGCCAGGGGCTGGCGCCTACGCCATAATCCTATTTCAAACCAAATAATGGTCAGGAGTGCGTTAATCGCGTAAGAAGTAGCCACGGCCCACCAGATCCCGCTGACCCCGAGCGGCGTCTTCATAGATAGGTAATTAGCCATCGGCACAAGGTAACACCATAGCGACAGTAATGTAATGATCATAGGTGCCACCGTATCGCCGGCGCCGCTGAGCCCTCTGCTCAAGACGACTCCGAAGGCCATGAAACAGTAGAAGAAGGCCGATATCTTTAAAAAATTGGACCCCATGTAAAGAAGGCTCGGGTCCTTGCTGAAGACGGATAATATGGAATTGGGAAAATAAAAGAAGAGTATTCCTAAGAAAAGCATTATTACGAAATCAAACCATGTAGCGGTCCATACGCTCGTTCTCGCCCGGTCAGGTTGACAGGCGCCTATATTCTGCCCCATGAAAGTCGCGGCCGCTCCCCCGAGCGCCAGGGCTGGCATGAGCATCACCATGTGAAGTCTCATGACTATGCCGTAGGCGGCAACCGCCTTCATCCCGAAAGTAGCCACAAGCGATATTACGGCAACGTACATGATAGTGCGTAAAAACATCTGTATAGAAGAAGGGATCCCTATCTTCAGTATGTCCCTCATGATGTGGGTGTCGAATTCGAAATCGCGATAACTTATGTTTACCTTCGATTCTTTTCTTATCAGAAGATTAAGAACCAGGGCCATCGCCACTCCCTGCGCCAGCACCGTAGCGAGAGCAGCCCCACCCACGCCCATGCGAGGTACTCCCAAACCGAAAATAAATATAGGGTCCAGTATCATATTGCAGACATTCGCCAGTCCCATGAAGACCATCGGGTTGAACGAATCTCCGGCGCCCTGCAGCGTATGATTGCCCAGGAACAATACTATCATGGTGACAGATCCCATCAGGAGGACCCTGAGGTAACTTACGCCTGCGTTGACTACGTCGGCATCGGCGCCCAGCATGACCAAAAATTCATCCGAGAAATAGGCGCCTATGACAGCCGTAATAAGACCTACGGCGACGCCAAGGAGAACCGAATGGCTGGCCACGCGATCCGCATTTTCTTTATTACGGGAGCCTATGTTGGTAGCTACAAGGGAAAGGGTACCTATGCCCAGACCGAGCGAGATCGTAAAGACGAACATTATTATTGTACCGCTCATGGCGACGGCGGATATGGCGTGAGGGCCGAGCCGCCCGACCCAAAAGATATCTATGAGGTTCTGCGTCGTTTGAAGCATCGCCCCGATCATAAGGGGGAGTGCCAGGGCGATAATATTCCTGGGGATACTTCCGGATATTATATCCTTATCTCTGCGAAAGGCATGTAGAATCTTCTTCTTCATTGTTATGGTTTAATAAAAATTTAAATGCGGTACGCTCAAAACGGCGAGCGTCTGAGTCCATAGTATTTACGAAGCGACCAATTTCTTCTTTTGGGCGTACAATTTCTTAAGGTGGTTCTCTTCCGATGTTATAATCGAATCGACTATGCCAGCTTCATTCTTGTTGACATGCCTTTTGAAATTATGCAGAAAAAGTATGAAATCCTTCTCAAATGTTATTCCCGCCTGAATCGCGTCCTCCTCGCTGACATCAGTTTCCAAAAACGTCTCACAGGCCTTGTTGCATTTAAACGTATTCTCATCGGCCATTGCCTTGATGTAGAGAATGTACTCCCCCGGATACGCTTCCATCGGCTCGTAAGGAGCGAATTTATCTTCCAGCTCTTTAAACTCTTCAATATGCTTCTCTTCTTCTGCTGCGAGCTCCTTGAAGACCTGGCTGACATGAAAATTCTTACTTTTTCTGGACAATGTCTTATATAATCTTAAACCCTTCTCCTCCGCCTGGATCGCCAATTCAAGTATCTCTCTTCCGCTCAATGTGTCCCCCATGACTTCCTCCTCTTTCGCGTCTTTCGCGTCTTTCGGGACGGTTCTGGCGCCGAGCACAAACCCGTCCCACCGCCAAATTGAAATCTGTCCCCATCTTTCCCAAGCATCACATCATGTATATACCTACCCCCACCGGGAGGGACGGGTTTCCGTTCAGAGATGTACCGGGTTTACGATGGAATCGAGAACCGTCCCGGATTATGGATCAAACAAAAAGTATGATGAGTGAAAGCGCTATCCTGTAAAGGCAGAACGGCGCGAACGAATGCCTCCTGACGAACGTCAGCAAAAAGTGAATCGTTATCAAGCTGCTTATAAAGGCGGCTAAAAAACCCAAAAGTAACGCTGCCGGCGAAATGGTCCGGCACAGCTGGCCAAATTCTTTCAAGCTATATAAGCTCGCGGACAGGATTATCGGCGCTCCCAGGAGAAACGAAAACTTCACCGAACTCTCCCGGTTCAACCCGAGCATCAGAGCGGCCGTTATAGTAACGCCCGACCGCGATACGCCCGGCATAAGCGCAAAGACTTGAGCAAGACCTATAATAAAAGCTGCCTGTAACGTAATGGACTGCATCGATCCGTCTTTTCTGCCGCGCAACTCCGCCAGATACAAGAATAGGCCGAACAGCCCCAACGTCAAAGCTATCATGAAAGGATCCCGGCAACTATATTCTATTTTCTCTCCATATAAAAATCCAACCAGCAGTATTGGGACGCTTGCTACTATTATCTTCAATAATGTCCTCGAATCATCGTGCCCGGCGGATGAATACCCCGCCCGTAAATTTAGAATGCCCTCGCGTATAATCCCAATCCACTCCTTCCTGAAATAGAACGCTATTGCAAAAAATGTTGCGGAATGAAGAATGATGTCGAAGACAAGTGGGTGCTC
>JAFGFD010000143.1 GCA_016931215.1 Candidatus Omnitrophota bacterium | reverse complement strand
TTTATCGCCTTTTTGCCGACGCGGTCCACGAGCACAATCCTGCAAGCGCCTCTCAAAGCAAGTGAAAAGGACACAGCCCTTGCCGCTCCCCCGGCGCCTATGATAAAAAACTTCTTTCCCTTAGGCACAATGCCGAACTCTTCCTCGATGGAGGAAATAAAGCCCCTGCCGTCCGTATTATACCCTTTATATTTTCCTTTTATGTTGACGATTGTATTGACTGCCCCTATTAAGGCCGCTTCTCGATCAAGCGAATCGAGATATTTGATCACTCTCTCTTTATGGGGAATCGTGACATTTAGCCCTTTTACGCCTATGGACTTTAAACATTCCACAGAGGACTCAAGATCCTCGCTTTTTATTTCGAACGGCAGATATATCGCATTTATGCCCAAATCCTCAAATGCGCTATTATGCATAACAGGCGAAAATGTATGGTGTACGGGATATCCCAGTAAACCATATATTTCGGTTCTCGCGTTTATCTTCATATCGTTCCCCAGTTCAAAATTATAAAACTGCAAAGCGAAAACCGCATCTTCGCTGGCCGCGTCAATCTTGTCTTTCGTCCATTCTACTTCTTTGACTCCGCCAATTACGGTTTTCGCTTACGCCTTGAACGTCATTTACCTATCTTATAAACCAATCGGTTCATGGCATTCAAATATGCCTTGGCACTGGCTTCGATTATGTCTGTGCTCGTGCCTCTGCCGGTAATCACCTTTCCCTTAGCCTTAACCCTTACGCTGACCTCACCGACAGCGTCTTTACCGCCTGTTACCGCTCTTATAGAATAATCGAGGAGCTTGCCTTTGATGCCGGTGGCTTTATCTATTGCTTTATAACAAGCGTCTACAGGGCCGTCCCCGGTGGAGGCTGTCTCTATTGTCTCATTATCACATATCAACTTAAGTGTGGCGCTCGGAATTATATTTGTGCCGCTTGAGACCTGAAGGCATTCAAGGTGATATTTTTCACTTATCTCCCGCACGGAGTCCTCAACTATCGCAATGATATCTTCGTCAAAGACTTCTTTCTTCTTGTCGGCAAGTTTTTTAAATTCCTCGAAAGACTTATTGATGTCATTATCCGACATATTGAAGCCCAATTTCTTCAAACGTTCCCTAAAGGCGTGGCGGCCGGAATGCTTACCCAGTACCAATTGAGTCTTTTCCACTCCGACATCGGATGGCTTTAGGATTTCATACGTGGTTCTGCGCTTCAGTATGCCGTCCTGATGAATACCCGATTCATGGGAAAAGGCATTGGCGCCTACTATGGCCTTGTTGGGTTGTACCAATATGCCCGTAAGTCTACTCACAAGCTGGCTGGTCTTATATAATTCTTCGGTTTTAATGCCGTGGTCGATACCGAAGATATCATGCCTTGTCTGAAGCGCCATCACAATCTCCTCCATAGACGCGTTGCCAGCCCTCTCGCCCAATCCGTTGATCGTGCACTCTACCTGCCCGGCTCCATTCTGAAGCGCGGCTATGGAATTGGCGACTCCAAGACCGAGGTCGTTGTGACAATGAACGCTCAAAACACATTTATCTATGCTAGGGACATTCTGCTTAATGCTCCTTATCAGGCTGCCGAATTCGGATGGCATTGCATAACCGACGGTATCCGGGATATTCACGGTGGTGGCACCGGCCGTTATGGTGCTCTCTATGACTCTGTAAAGAAAATCCTTGTCTGTCCGGGAGGCATCTTCGGGCGAAAACTCCACATCCTCCAGAAACTGCTTGGCATATTTGACCGCCCACTGGGCGAGCCGGAGTATCTCATCTTCCGCCTTCTTCAACTTATATTTCATATGAATCTTGGAAGTAGCTAGAAAGACGTGAATGCGCGGCTTCTTTGCAGATTTGACGGCCTCAAATGCGGTATCTATGTCCCTTTTTATACACCTGGCCAGGGCACATATGGTAGGGCCTTTTATGTTCTTAGATACCATCTTAACGGCCTCAAAATCACCTTTGCTGGAAATTGGAAAACCCGCCTCTATTACGTCTACTCTAAGTTTTTTCAACTGCTTCGCTATTTCCATTTTTCCGGATGTAGTCAAAGACGCTCCGGGCGATTGCTCTCCGTCGCGTAATGTCGTATCGAATATTATCACTTTGCGTCTGTCCATTGTCTTCTCCAGGTGTTATATTTTCTCAAGCATAGGTTTATGGTTATCAGTTTATGGTTTACGAAGATTTTTTTATAAAATGTGTACTATAAACCGACTTGAAGCTTGTAACTTGTGACTTGTCACTTGTGACTTGTCACTGAAAACTCAATCACTTCTTCATCCAAGGCATCATCTGCCTCAGCTTCATGCCCGTCTTCTCTACCAAATGACTGTCGTCTTTCTTCCTGAGCTCGTTAAAAACAGGTCTGCCTTTTTCGTTCTCTTTTATCCACTCCTGGGCAAATTTACCCGACTGTATCTCGCTCAATATCTTCTTCATCTCATCTCTTACCGACTCGTTTATAATCCTCTTGCCTCTGGTCAAATCGCCGTATTCTGCGGTGTCGGATACCCTCTTCCTCATGCCCTGGATACCGTATTCGTATATCAGGTCGGTAATAAGTTTAAGCTCATGCAGGCATTCAAAATACGCTATCTCCGGCTGGAAGCCGGCCTGGACCAAGGTGTCGAATCCGCCTTTGATGAGCTCCGTAACTCCGCCGCACAACACAACCTGTTCGCCGAAGAGGTCCGTTTCGGTCTCCTCTTTGAATGTCGTCTCGATGACGCCGGCCCTAGTCCCGCCGATACCCTTCGCATACGCCAAGGCGAGCTTAAGAGCGTTGCCGCTCGCGTCCTGAAATATCGCCACCAGGCAAGGTACACCCTTCTTCTCCTCATACATTCTTCTGACAAGGCTCCCCGGCCCCTTCGGCGCAACCATGAAGACGTCGACAGTATCGGGAGGTATGATCTGTTTAAAATGGATATTGAAGCCATGTGAGAATACTATAGCTTTCCCCTTTTTTAGATTCTTCTCAATGGAATCCTTATAAACCTTCGACTGCACATGGTCCTGAGTAAGGATCTGTATAATATCAGCCTCCTCCGACGCCTCCTTGGCGCTGACGGGTTTAAAGCCGTCTTTCTTTGCAATCTCATAATTTGGGTTCTCTTTTATCTCGCTCACGATTACGTTCAGACCGCTTTCGCGCAGATTTAGCGCTTGTCCTCTACCCTGTATGCCATAACCTATTATCGCTATCTTCTTTTTCTTCAAAACGGATAGATCCGCATCCTTATCGTAATAAATCTTGGCCATTTCCAAGTCTCCTTTTGTTTAGGTCATTATGCCAAAGCCGCCTACCAATGCGGTAAGCTCTACTTGCCTTCCTTGCCTATAGCTATAGTGCCCGATCGAACAATCTCCTTTATTCCATACGGTCTCAGCAATTCCAGAAGTGCGTGAATCTTAGATTCGTCACCCGTCTCCTGGACCGTAATTGTATCCTCTCCTACATCGACCACCTCGGCATCCACGGAATTCACTATCTTAAGTATCTCCTGCCTCTTCTTTTCAGGGGCCGACACCTTTATAAGCATAATCTCCCTGTTGATACATTCCTGCTTTGTAAATTCGATCACCCGTATGACATCTATAAGCTTGTTAAGCTGCTTCTTGACCTGCTGAAGAATTCTGTCGTCGGCGCTTAGCACTATAGTCATCCTCGAGATCGTCGGATCCTCCGTCTCTCCAACGGCTAAAGAATCTATATTGAAACCTCTCGCGCTAAAGAGACCTGCTATTCGTGCCAGAACGCCGAATTTATTTTCGACCAAAACGGATATTGTGTGTTTTTTCATCGCAACTCCTTGTCTGTTTCCCTATAGAGTACTATGGTCTATAGTCTATAGACCAATCACGCCATGCCCCCTATCATCCTGTTGATAGCCTCACCTGCAGGGACCATAGGAAAGACATTCTCTTCCCTCTCTATGCGAAAATCCATTATCACCGTATTCTTAATATCAAGGGCCTTCTTTAGCGCCGGTATAACATCTTCTTTCTTTGTAATCTTCATCCCGACCGCGCCGTACGCTTCAGCCAGCTTAACGAAATCCGGAGCGTGATCCATGCACGTGCCCGAATAGCGCTTCTTATAGAAAAGCTCCTGCCACTGCCTGACCATCCCGAGATAACCGTTATTAAGAATTGCTATCTTGATGGGCAGTTTATTGCAGACAGCCGTCATAAGTTCCTGAATATTCATCTGGATGCTGCCGTCTCCTGCTATGTCTATGACTGTGGCGTCGGGTCTTCCGACCTGGGCTCCTATCGAAGCCGGAAAGCCGTAACCCATAGTACCGAGGCCGCCGCTTGAAATGAATGTCCGCGGTTTTGTGTATAAGTAGAACTGCGCCGCCCACATCTGATTCTGACCGACCTCGGTGCAAATGATAGCCTGGCCTTTTGTCAATTCATAAATCTGTTCTATGATGTATTGAGGTCTCAGCTTATCGTCTTTTTTATATGAAAGAGGGGATTTTCTCTTCCAGGAATCTATCTTCTTCAGCCAATCTTTTGTATCAGGCCTCTTCTTGATGTTCTTATTCAACTCTTTTAATACCTTCTTGGCGTCTCCGACTATCGGAATATGGACAATGACGTTTTTACTTATGGCGGACGGATCGATATCGATATGTATAATCTTCGCATGAGGCGCAAAGGCCTCTATTTTTCCAGTAACCCTGTCGTCAAACCGCGCGCCCACCGCTATTATTAAATCGCTGTCCATAATGGCGTGATTAGCATAGACGGTCCCGTGCATGCCAAGCATGCCCAAGGAAAGATCATCCGTCTCAGGAAAACCTCCTAGCCCTAAAAGCGTAGTTGTAACGGGTATGTTGTTCTTCCTGGCAAGTTCGCATAGTTCAGCGCTTGCGTCGGATATGATTATCCCGCCGCCCGAATATATTATAGGCTTCTTAGCCTCGCTTATGGTCTTTGCCGCCTTCTTTATCTGGCCTATATGGCCCGAATAAGTCGGTTTATAACTCCTTATATTCACGGATTGGGGATAGTTAAATTCATGTTCAAAGGTAGTGATATCCACCGGAACGTCGATGACGACTGGTCCCGGACGCCCCGTAGACGCAATATAAAAAGCCTCTTTGACCACACCCGCTAAATCTTTTATATCCCTCACCAGATAATTGTGCTTTGTGATAGGGCGTGTAATACCCGTGACATCGGCCTCCTGGAAAGCGTCATTGCCTATGAGATGGGTCTTGACTTGACCGGTTATTGCAACAACAGGAACGGAATCCATGTAAGCAGTGGCCAATCCAGTAACCAAATTCGTTGCGCCGGGACCGGATGTGGCTATACATACCCCTACTCTTCCTGTGGCCCGGGCATACCCGTCCGCTGCATGCGCCGCTCCCTGTTCATGACGGGTAAGGATAAATTTTATATCCGCGTCGTATAACGCATCGAAAATGGGCAGTACCGAACCTCCGGGATAGCCGAATATGACCTCGACGCCTTCTTTCTGCAACGATTTAATCAAAATCTCTGCGCCCTTGATCTTCATTAGTAGCTCCTTAGTAGTTTATTAATTCTTTCGCCTATTTAGTGAAGATCGCTCCGTCCGAAGCCTGCGAAACCACTTCCGCGTACCGCTTAAGATAGCCCGAATCGATTGAAGGTTTTCGCGGTCTCCATTTCGATAGTCTTTCCTTGATCGCTTTTTCGCTGATCTTCAATTCCAGTTTCCTTCTTGGTATATCGATAGATATCGTATCTCCGTTTTGAACTATCGCGATTGGCCCACCTATCGCGGCCTCCGGAGAGATATGGCCTATGCAAGGCCCCTTTGTCCCGCCTGAAAATCTGCCATCCGTCACGAGCGCTACTTCGTCAGACAAGCCCATGCCTACTACGCTGGAAGTGGGTGAAAGCATCTCCCTCATGCCGGGCCCTCCCCTTGGTCCTTCGTACCTGATAACGATGACATCGCCTTTATGGATCTTTGACGATAATATTGCACTCATGGCGCTTTCCTCGGATTCGAAGACTCTTGCTAGACCTTTAAACTTCAAGACCTTCTTGTCGACGGCGCTCTGTTTAACGACGGCACCCTGTGGCGCGAGGTTGCCGTAAAGTATCGCCATGCCGCCCTCTTTGTGATACGGCCTGCTGAAATCTCTTATTACGTCATCATCATAAATGACCGATTCACGGGCAATCTTGGATATCCTCTTTCCGGTCACCGTATCGACATCATTCAGGACATCTTTCAATCTCTTCATTACGGCAGGTATGCCACCGGCTGCATCGAGATCCTCCATGAAATAATCGCCCCCCGGCCTTAAATTTACTATATGAGGCGTCTGGCGACTTACCCTGTCGAATTCGTACAGAGGAAGCTCCAACCCCAACTCATGGGCGATAGCCTTCAGGTGCAATACTGTATTGCTTGAACCACCCAATGCCATATCTATTATTACGGCGTTCATAACGGCTTCCTCTCTCATAATGCTCCTCGGCAATATGTTCCTCCTAACCAAATTTACAGCTGTCTGACCGCTTTCATACGCAAGCCTCTCCTTCTTTGCCGAGACAGCGAGGGCTGTTGCCGAGCCCGGCAGGCTCATACCCATGGCCTCAACGATACACGCCATTGAATTTGCGGTGTACAGACCCTGGCACGAGCCGGCGCCTGGGCACGCTTCTTGCTCCAGGCAATTGAGCTCGTTCTGAGTAATTTCTCCCTTCTTGAAACGACCGACGGCCTCAAAAGTATCTCTAACAAGTGACAACCGCTTATTCTTATATCTTCCCGACATCATAGGCCCAGCCGTAACCACAATAGAAGGTATGTTCAACCTCGCTATAGCCATCGCCATGCCGGGGGTTATCTTATCGCAATTGGTAAGACATACCAAGCCATCCAGCGAATGGGCCCTGATAATGGTCTCTATCATGTCAGCTATCAATTCCCGACTGGGTAGAGAGTATTTCATCCCCGTATGGCCCATTGCAATACCGTCGCAAATTCCTGGTACCCCGAAAATAAAAGGAACGCCACCGCCTGCGGCGACACCCCTTTCGATAAATCTTTCCAACCGCCTCATGCCTATGTGGCCCGGAATCAAATCCGTAAAGCTTGTGCATATTCCGATAAATGGCTTCGATAAGTCACCTTGAGTGATGCCGGTTGCGTAAATCAAGGCCCTGTTACCCGCTCTTTCCAACCCTCTTTTTATTTTATCGCTGCGCATATCCATCCCCTACACATTATATAACCCGATACTGACATATACTCGCCCCTAAGGCGGCTCTAATAGCGGGTTATTAAGTATTAATATTATAACTCAATATAACAGTTTGAGTTAGACATGATTTCCTTTAATGGGTTAATATTATATCATAATAAAAGCTAATGTCAATGAAAAGATGGGG
>JAFGFD010000142.1 GCA_016931215.1 Candidatus Omnitrophota bacterium | reverse complement strand
GCCAGGTCTTCTATGGAATATATATCGTGGTGCGGAGGCGGCGATATGAGCGTAACGCCGGGTGTAGTATAACGCGTCTTTGCGATAATCTCGCTTACTTTGTGTCCCGGAAGCTGGCCCCCCTCGCCCGGTTTTGCGCCCTGGGCGATCTTTATCTGTAATTCATCGGCGTTCACCAGGTAATTCGTAGTAACGCCGAATCTTCCGGAAGCAACCTGCTTGATTGCGCTCCTCTTCGATTCGCCGCTCGGCAATGTCGTGAATCTCGCAGGGTCTTCTCCGCCTTCTCCGCTGTTTGATTGGGCGCCCATCCTGTTCATGGCTATAGCCAATGTCTCATGTGCCCTTTTGCCTATCGAGCCGAAACTCATAGCCCCCGTAGTAAAACGTTTTATTATTCTTTCGACGGCCTCAACCTCTTCCACGCTTATGGGATGCCCCGCGGATCTGAATCGCAAAAGTCCCCTGAGCGTTGTAGGATTTTCGGACTGGTCGTTTATGAGCCTGGCGAACTCTTTATATCGCTCATAATCGCCTTTCCTTGCCGCATCCTGCAATGCCGCTATGCTCTCCGGATTCCAAAGATGGTATTCACCGTCCCTCTTCCACTGATAGATCCCCCCTGTGGAGAGATAAGGTTCCTTCCTCTTTCTGCGAGGATATGCCTCTCTGTGCCTTGAAATCGTCTCATCGGCTATGCCCTTTAAGTCCACCCCGCCTACCCTCGAGACCGTCCCCGTAAAATATCTGTCTATAACATCCCTGTCAAGGCCCAGAGCCTCGAAAATCTGCGCCCCGCGATAACTCCTCAATGTCGATATCCCCATCTTCGACAATATCTTGAGCAGCCCGTCGTTTATGGCCTTTCTGTAATTCTCGAGCGCCGTCTTTACATCCAAATTTATATCGCCTTCCTCTATGAGATATTCAACAGCCTCATAAGCAAGGTATGGATTGACGCAACCGGCGCCGTAACTGAAGAGCAGCGCAAAATGGTGTATCTCGCGCGGTTCCGCGCTCTCGACTATGATGCCTACCTCCGAGCGTATGTTCTTTCTGACCAGATGGTGATGGACCGCGCTCGTGGCCAAGAGCGCGGGAAGAGCGATATTATCCTTATCGACCCCCCGGTCGCTCAGTATGATGAAGGAATAACCTTTCTCTACGGCGTATTCGGTCTCGAAGCATATCCTCTGCAGCGCGCGCTCAAAATCCTCTTCGCCGGAAGGGCTGAAGAAGGTGTATATGGTCTTCGTCTTAAAACCGTTTATACTTATATTCCTTATCTTCTCGAGCTCCTCGTTGGTGAGTATGGGATTCCCCACATGGATCTTATGGCTGTGGCGCGGCGTCTCTTCCAATATATCCTTCTCGGGCCCGATAAAGCTCTCGAGTGACATCACGAGTTTCTCTCTGATCGGATCGATAGCCGGATTGGTCACCTGGGCAAAGAGTTGTCTGAAATAATTATAGAGGAGCTGCGGTTTCTTTGAAAGAAATGCATGGGGCGTGTCGTTACCCATAGAACCCGTCGGTTCTTTTCCCTCTTCGGCCTTCGGTTTTATAATCATCTTGAGGTCTTCCCGCGTGTAACCAAAGACCTTGAGGTCAGATATTATGTCCCGAGACCTCTTCGTCTTTACGCCCGACGGAATGATGTCTTCGATGTTGACCATATTCTCCTCATTCCACTTTCCGTACGGGGCGCGGCTCGAGATCTCTTTCTTTATCTCATCGTCACCCACTATCCTTCCTTCTTCGGTATCGATAAAGAACATCCTCCCCGGCTCAATTCTCCCGGAATGTCTTATCCTGGATGGTTCGATGTCCAAAACACCTACCTCGGAGGCCATGACTACAATGTCATCCTTAGTGACTATATAGCGGGCCGGCCGCAGCCCATTCCTGTCCAGAACCGCCCCTATCTTCTTTCCGTCCGTAAATGCGATCGCGGCGGGTCCGTCCCATGGCTCCATCATACATGCATGATACCTGTAAAAATCCTTCAGGCTCCGGTCCATAAAGTCGTTGTGCTCCCACGCATCCGGTATAAGCATCATCATCGCATGAGGCAGTGACCTGCCGCCCAAGACCAGCAATTCAAATACGTTATCGATGGCAGCCGAGTCGCTGCCGCCCTCCACGATTACGGGCTTTATCTTTTCTATATCCGGACCGAAGAGCTTACTGGAAAGCATCCTCTCGCGCGCCCTCATCCAGTTCACGTTGCCTCGCAGGGTGTTGATCTCGCCGTTATGTGCCAAAAAACGGAATGGCTGCGCAAGATCCCATGTCGGAAATGTATTTGTGCTATATCGCGAATGGACCAGGCATATGGCGCTCTCTATCCTCTCATCGCGAAGGTCAAGGAAATATCTATCGAGCTGGCTGGGCATAAGAAGGCCTTTGTAGCTCATGGTCCTCGATGATATGTTCGTAACGTAAAAGAAGGTCTTTCGGCTTATGCCGGACTCGCCTATAGCGGCTTCAACCCTCTTACGTATTATATAGAGTTTTCTCTCAAACTCCATTTCATCTTCAATCTCTTCCCCGCGCCCTATAAATATCTGAAACACCGCGGGTTCCGTATTCTTTGCCGTCTCGCCTATTATTGAGCTATCAAGGGGGACATCCCTCCATCCAAGAAGTCGCTGACCTTCCTTCTCGACAATCTCTTTGAACAAATTTTTACAAAGGTCTCTCTCTTTCTCGTCTTTCGGAAGAAACACCAGTCCCGCAGCATACGCGCCTGCTTCGCCTAAAGTTATACCTATCTTTCTGCATTCCTCGAATAAAAATCTATGCGGTATCTGTATCAATATGCCGGCCCCGTCTCCTGTCCTCGGGTCGGCTCCTACCGCCCCACGATGGCTTAGGCGATTGAGAACCTGTATTCCCTTCTTTACGGTATCGTGGGTCCTCTTGCCTTTTATATCACAGACGAATCCCACTCCACAGTTATCGTGCTCAAACTGCGGATCGTAGAGCCCTTGTCTTTTCGGAAAATTCTGATTTCTCATTTCAAATGCCTAAATTTTGTGCACCTATTTGCAAAAAAAGTCTGTCATTGCGAGTATTTACCTCGTCATTGCGAGTGAAGTGAAGCAATCTAAGTTCATAGTACAAATCTTTATATTCTCGACTCGTGTTTTGTTTTTCATTTTGTTGGGTCTTGTTTTTATGGGATTGCTTCGTCGTCTCGAAATTTCGGGGCTCCTCGCAATGACAAGCCATTTTACCAAACAGACAGATATCTATCCAACTCGTACTGCGGAACCTGTATCCTATAATCGTTCCATTCCTTCTTCTTCAACTCTATAAACCTCGGGAAGATGTGATCGCCGAGTATCTTCTTCACAAGCTGGCTATCTTCCGTATACGATATAGCATGCCCGAGCGAGTCCGGCAACGTCTCTATGCCCTTCTCTCTCCTCTCGGCATCCGACAGATGATACAAATTCTGCTCCATTGGAGCGGGTGCCTTGTAAGACTTCTCTATCCCATCAAGTCCCGCGTGAAGCATGGCGGCAAACGTAAG
>JAFGFD010000141.1 GCA_016931215.1 Candidatus Omnitrophota bacterium | reverse complement strand
ATATGCTTTAGTTTTAAAATCTCCATATCGTGTCTTTTTGGTTTCTGGCAAGATATTCGAAATCATTTAAAAAATAAAAATAGCGCTTCGTCAAATTCGGTTATCCATTAAAATTCTGATAATACAGCAACCGGCTACATAATATACTACAGAGATCTGCATACTCGCTGACGCATTAAATATATTATCAGAAAAAAGGTACCTTGGGAAGGTTTTCTTTTTGTGGAAAGCAAGATTAATGAATATTTCTTACTGCTTTTATCGATTTCAGGACAATAAATAGGGCTTGCGTCACAATTCCATCATTGCGCAAAATTATAATGGCGGGGACGACGGGGCTCGAACCCGCGACCTTCAGATCGACAGTCTGACGTTCTAAACCAACTGAACTACGTCCCCTCCGCAGTCTGAATACAGCCTTAAGTTTAAGGCTTTAAGACCAATCTGTCAAGACAAATTCACGAACGATATAGTGGTGGGCGGAATAGGACTTGAACCTATGACCTTCTCGGTGTAAACGAGACGTTCTAGCCAACTGAACTATCCGCCCTCTACTTCTATCTCCCGGCAGGTTAAAGATGGTATCATAAATGACGGCCTGTGTCAACCGGGCAATACTTATATCTAAGGTACGACCTTACCCATCAGCCCGAGGGCAAATGCCATAACAAAGAGTGCCACAGTCTCGATGATTCCCAGGACTATGAGGTAATTACCAAAACCCTTTCCTGTCTCTCCTAACGCGTCGGCCGCTACTGCTCCAGCCTTGCCCTGCATAAGGGCGGAAAAACCTATCGCCAGCCCGCAGGCTGCTCCACCGCCCCATAAATAACTTCCTTTTATGACAAGTTCGGCCATTTTGTTCATTACAATCATGCCGTAAACCGTCTGGGTCAAAGGCGCTCCTACGAATGCTATTATCATGAACGATGCCGCTTTGTTTTGAGCAAAGGCCTTCTTCCAGGCCCCGATCGCGGCCATGCCGGCGTATCCAGCGCCCAAGGCCGATCCACAAGCTGCAAACGCCAACACCGCGCCCACGCCTAAATCCTTGAATTGAATCAATAGATCTGTACCCATAGTCAGTCTCCTTTACCTTTCCAAAGGTTTATATGAAATACCGCTCCATTTAACATCAAGATGAGTGCAAAATTCCAGGACATTTAGCCTCACCCCGTGCACTAAAACGGCTAAAGGCCCCAGGAGGATATTCAAGGTATGCCCCAAGAAAAGAATCAATGATGTCACGAGGGTCGTTAAGAGGTTACTATATCCGAAAGCTACAGCCATGTCATTGAAAGAATCCGCTATGGCCACGCTCGCCAGACCTACCGCAAAAAGGCGGATATAAGAGACCACGTCCGTAAAGCTATTTACAATATTCAAGATAAGGCTGCCGAAACCGGCACCTATGCCCTTAAAGACATTTCTGCTCGGGTTTGTAAACAATACGACCGACAATGCGCCTGCGATAAGGAGCCATTTAGCTACGTCCGGAAAAGCATAGCCCAGGATTAGCATCTTGGCCAAAAAGTATGCCCCCCACAGAATAAGAGTCCATCCTATGTCTGAAAGAGCTCTGAGAGACGGCAGTTTCACCGCAGCCCGCCACAGATGCGCCACGCTCAGGTGCAACACTCCAAGTAAAAAGCATAATGATTGCAATGTCCTGTTGTCGCGAAGGGCGGGAATAAGCGGCTGCACTGATTGCCCGATCCATCCCTGGCCGAAGAAAGTGCCTGTAAGGACTCCCCATATTACGGCGCATGAGCTCAGTATATAAAAAAGAACGAAGACCGATTTTTCGCGAACCCTCTTCCCGAACCTGAGATGAGCGAACATCGTAAGCGCAAAAAAGACGAGCCCGTATCCCGCATCTCCTATAAGCATACCAAAGAACACGGAGAAAAACAGGAGGAACCAAAGACTGATATCGAGCTCCTTGTATCCCGGCAATATCCCAAGTACTTTAAAGACCGGTTCAATAATAGACACCCAGCGGGGATTGCGTATAAGAGTGGGGACTTTGTCCTCTTCGGAAGGGTCTTCAACCAATATTCCCCAATTCTCACGCTTCGATGCCTTAAGAAGCTTGTCGACTGCATCCTGGGGGACATAGCCTCTAAGATACTTCAGCTCGCCTGTCTGCCCCATCCCTCTCACAGCTTCATGAAACCGCAGTTCCTTTTCCAGGGCCTGTTTTATGTTGATAAAGTTTTCGCGATATTGAGCGTAGTTTCGGATCTCCTCTTTGGCGGACTCGATCACACTTTCGCTCTCAGACAATCTCTCCCGCATCTCCTTAAGACCCATCTCCGGTAAGGTGATCTCTTTGAACGGAATATCGACTTTTTCATCCGATATGACCGCGCAATTGATAATGCCCCTTGCAAAGGACAATCTCTTGACAACAACTCCTCTCGGGAATTTTCCCAGATCTCTCTTATGAACCTTGCATAGCCTGACATATATATTCTTTTCGGCCAGTCCCCTGATAGCGCCTGGATCGAACTCTCCCCAGGGTCCCCACTCATCTATCTTGCCCCTGAGATCGCTTGCGTACTCCTGCACCCTGTCGAGGCGCTTCCAGGAATCGCTTGTATGCCTTATGACAGACTTCCAGTCTTTCAACCAGTTGATGTCTCTGCCGGGATTCTTTTTTGAAAAGTCCTGTGTGGACAATATGCCTATTGCCCCGTCTACAAGGGCTATGTCCTCGCGAAGTGAATTGATATCTTTGCCCTTAGGGACATTTTGATCTTCTACATGCAATACCCCAAGCGAGCGTAATGCCTGTAGGGCGGTTGCATCGTCCTTTGACTGTACTATTATTGAAACTTTCTTCATGGGGACAATCACACTGCTACCTCTTCCAATACGGCTTCCTCTATCTTCCTCTTGGCTATCTTGCTGCGCCCTACCGCATTTGCCATCTGATCTCCTATATAAATCTTGATCAAACGAATGATCTCTCTTGCCTCGGGGATCTTAACCTTCTCAAAAAGATTTACTCGTTGAGTCGTAATGCGCAATTCGCGTTTCAAGACCGCTATACCTTCTCTTATAATATCGAGCTCTCTACGCAATGAAACCAATTCCCTCAGAACGGTTATAGCTGCATCGACCCAAAGGGGAATAATAAATAGATTATATTCCTCGGCCGTAAATTCCAGATGGTCAAAGACGGGCAGATCGACTCCGGCGATATTCTTTAACCCGGCCACGACCTCCCTTGGCGCAATCCAGGAGCGCATATCTATGGCCGGATCTGATAGAAGCCCCGCCCATGCCTTTGCGGCATTCTGCTTTTCATTTAAATTTTCTTCTTTTTTGACCAAAATGGCGTTCTGATGAAGAATCTCCATCTGCAGTTGCTGTTTCTTGAGCTGTAACGTAGGCAGGTACCTCTGGTATTGCCTCAATGCGTCCCTCTGCCTTTTTAGCTCGCCTTTTGTAAGTTTAACATTGGGCATCTGCTACGATATCCTTGTTTTTTTGCGATCGATCTTTCTTCGCCAACTGTTAACTTTAAACCATGAACTGTTTACCATAAACCTATCTTTTCCCGGGCCAGTGTTTTTTTATCATGGCCGTCTTGATCCCTGTTTCCTCATGGGTAAAACACTCTGCCATAATCTCCCACCCGAGATCCAACGCCTTTTCCAGAGGAATATTTACCTTTAGCGACATCATGCTTTGTTCAAAGAGTCTGCCATACTTTAAGAGCTTCTTGTCCCACGGGCTCATCTGAAATCCCATTGCCTGTTTTTCCACGGTCTCGCGATAATTGGCGAAGAGCTGGATCATGGTATCCATGATCGTCCTGTGATCGTCCCGGGTCTTTCCGTTTACCTGTTGCTTAAGACGGCTTAGGGAGCCGAAAGGTTCTATCACGCCGTTCTTAAGGTAAAACTGGCCTTCTGTGATATAGCCCGTATTGTCGGGGACCGGGTGAGTCACGTCATCTCCCGGCATAGTCGTGGCCGCCAGCACCGTTATCGAGCCTGCTGTATCAAAATCCACTGCTTTCTCATACCGCGCAGCAAGCTGGCTGTATAAATCTCCGGGATAGCCCCGGTTCGAAGGGACCTGCTCCATAGTAATGGCTATCTCTTTCAGTGCGTCGCAGAAGTTCGTCATATCGGTAAGCAATACGAGTACGCGCCTCCCCCGTAGGGCGAACTCCTCGGCAACGGCCAGGCTGATGTCGGGCACAAGGAGGCATTCAACCGTAGGATTTGCTGCAGTATGTATAAAGAAAATGGAGCGGGATAGAGCTCCATGTTCTTCAAGATTGTCCCTGAAGAATAGATAGTCGTCATGCTTAAGCCCCATGCCGCCCAAAATTATAATATCCACCTCTGCCTGAGTCGCAATCCTTGCCAATAATTCGTTATATGGTTCTCCCGCGATGGAGAAGATAGGCAATTTCTGAGACTCGACCAATGAGTTGAAGACATCTATCATCGGTATGCCCGTGCGGACCATCTTATTCGGTATTATTCTTTTCGTGGGGTTTACGGGAGGGCCTCCTATGTCAATGACGTTGTCTGAAAGCGCAGGGCCTTTATCTAACGGTGTCCCGCTACCGTTAAAAATGCGGCCGAGAAGGCTGTCGCCGCTCGGTATGCGCATAGGGTGACCTAAAAATCGTACTTTATCCCCGGTAGATATGCCGCGGCTACCGGCAAAGACCTGCAGGGAGACTCTTTTACCGTTAATACGGATAACCTGAGCAAGTGAAGCCCCCTGCCACGTAGTCACTTCGGCTATATCCATGTAACCTATGCCTTCGGCCTCTACGGTAATAACATCCCCTGATATCTGAATGATGTCGGTATAAACCTTATGCACCCTTCGTCTCCTTCGCGCTCCTCTGTGGCTCTTCCAACAAAGAGGATATCTCTTTTTCTATTTTATCGAACTCATCCGTCTTCCATGCCGCGGAATTCCACCCACGAAATTGCTGTCTCAATCTTTGGAAAAAATGGAGTGCCTTTTCCTTATCCTCAAAGTCGAATTTCGCCTCAAGGATGTTGTGGATAAAATTGAATATATAACTCTGCCTCTCGGCATCCGTTGATTCGTCGACTTCATCAAACGCATTCTGCTGCAGATAAACAAAATCGAAGAATTCCCCCTTCAGGTAATCGATATAGTCCTCGAGGGAAGTCCCCTCCTCTCCTATAACCTTCATCATCTGCGAGACATTATGGCTCTTCCTCAGTATACTGTGGCCGCCTTGTACATGCGACGGATCGACGAAGCTTTCATACTTACTCCAGCTGATAAGAGGGTCGATGGCCGGATATCTCCTTGCGTCAGAACGCTCTCGCGAAAGGCCGTGAAACGCGCCGACGACCTTCAGCGTACTCTGCGTGACAGGTTCCTCAAAATTGCCGCCGGCGGGGCTGACGGTCCCGCCGATCGTGACTGAGCCCGTCGTGCCGTCGTGAAGCCTCACCAATCCGGCCCTTTCATAAAACGAAGCTATTCGCGACTCAAGATACGCCGGGAATGCTTCCTCGCCCGGTATCTCCTCAAGCCTCCCCGACATCTCCCTCATGGCCTGCGCCCAACGCGATGTGGAATCCGCCAAAAGCAGAACATTCAGCCCCATCTGCCGATAATATTCTGCGATTGTAACGGCAGTATAGACGCTCGATTCCCTCGCCGCTACAGGCATAGAACTTGTATTGCATATAATAACGGTGCGATCGATCAAGGGCCTGCCGGTTCGCGGATCAGTAATATCCGGGAATGTCTTGAGAGTCTCTACGACCTCGCCCGCCCGCTCTCCACAGGCCGCTATAATAACTATATCCACTTCCGCATGGCGGCTCGTCAACTGCTGAAGAACGGTCTTGCCCGCACCGAATGGACCCGGTATGCAATATGTGCCTCCGCGAGCGACTGGAAACAGCGAATCTATAATACGCATCTTCGTGACAAGGGATTCCTGTGGTTTCAACTTTTCGCTATAAGCCTGAATGGGCACCTTTACAGGCCATATCTGCTGCATAAAGACCTGGTGTGGCTTGCCGGCGCCGTCTTTCAATCCGGCAATAGGTTGTTTTAAAGTATATTCCCCGTTCTCTGCCATATGCGCGACTTCAAACGACCCCTTCAGCCCAAACGGCACCATGATGAAATGCTTGAAAATCTTCTCGGTCACAAAACCCAGCTTGCTACCGGAGCGCACTATATCGCCTTTTTTGGCGATAGCGGTAAAGTCCCATTTTGCGTCGTCCGGGAGCGCCTCGAGATAGATACCTCTCTTTAAAAAGAAACCGCATTGCTCGGCGAGATTAGGAAGTGGGTTTTGAAGCCCGTCGAATATCTGGCCCAGAAGACCGGGTCCCAGCTCTACGGACAAAAGCTCGCCCGTCAATTCCACGTCTTCGCCCACTTTCAACCCGCCCGTCGACTCATATACCTGCATCTCCGCACTTTTGCCGCGGACCCGTATGATCTCTGACTTGAGGCGTTCCTTTCCGTGTAATATATAGGCAACTTCATTTTGCACGACAAAATCTTCAAATTCAACCGTGACCATGTTACCGTTTATCTTCGTTATGTGGCCTATTCTCTTTGGCTCCATCTCCTGCCCTTTTCTCAATATTTTCCCTTATGAAACAAAATGCCCCGTAGTTGCGGGTCCTTTGCCGCTTGCCGAAGCCAGCGTCCTCTCTAGTTCGCGAACTTTGTCCGATGCCTCGATTCGCCCCCAACGCTCCAGTATTAAAAGCTTACAGGCATACGCTATAAGAAAGTCGATATCAAAATGGTGCCCGACGGCCAGCCCCTCCAAAAACTCCCATCGTGCTCTATCCAGGATCTCCTCGGCCTCAAGTAGCGAATGAGTCCTATAGGCGTGTACCGCTACGTGCGCAACGGACGGGTCTGCGTATCCGTCGCCCCGTATATACCTAAGAGAACCCCCTCGCTTACGGGCGGCGCGCAATTTTACCAACTCATTCCTAAGCGATCTGTCGAATTCACGCCATCTGGAGAGCGTGGGGTTGATCTTCTCTCTACAATCTCCGTTTATCTCAAGACAATTTTTCAACACATCGATGTCTTCTGCCGGTATTAAATAAGAACATATGTCCAAGAACCTTTCGAAGGAAAATGGGGGTCTCATCCTGAAATGCAGCATCGGTAAAGTCGATATCAAATAGGTATAATAGCGAGCCATATCAGGCTATTGTCCTCCGCCCCCAGTAGAAGAAGGGGTTTTTAAGAGCTCGCTCAGTTTTGGTTTAAGATACTGGCTTAAATAGTCCGCAAGAGCCTTATCGGTAAAATCATAGTGCGATTTACCTGCGTCGTAACTTATGATAAAGCCTCCCTGAATATCATCCGATTTTCTAAGGATGACCTTCTTCTTTGTCTCTTCTTTAAGCTTCGCCAAAAAACTCTTTTCCATAGCTTCCAAATCATCCTTGCCGAGAGACACAATAATGCCGCCCTCGTCGCTGTTTTCATAGTTCTTGATCAGGGTGCTTATGATCTTGGCCATATCATTGGGGGTAAGTTCGTCTCGAACGCGCAACGCGATGATTCTGTCGAGAATATCCGCGATCTCTTTTCTCAAGGCGATTATCAAGTCCCTTCCGGCTTGCTTTAAGGACTCTTTGCCGCTCTCTTGCATCCTGACGCCTTCGTCCCTGGCCTCGTCGATGAGCTTCTGCGCCTCCTTCTCCGCCTTCGCCACGATCGCCTTTGCCCGCTTTTCCGCATCAAGCTCTATGTCCTTTGCCTTATCCTGAGCTGCCTGGACGCCTTCCCGATTTATCTTCTCTATCAGACTATTCAGATCTTCCATAAAAGTCTCCCGGTTCCTTGCGTAAATTGTTATTATATTAATACAATTATATGTTATTAAATTGGGGAGTGCAACCTATTTTTTATTTTCGGCTGCCGGGTTTTGTAAGCGGCAGACCTTCCTTGCAAAGAGGGCACCTGCTGGGGTCGAATGTCTGTACTTCCAATTTTATGAGGGATTTTATATCGTATCCTAATTCTATATTACCGGGGCTTCTGTCGACAATGGTGCCCACGCCCGCTATTTCCGCGCCGCTGTTCTTTATTACCTCCAGTAATTCTTTGGCCGATCCGCCCGTTGTCACAACATCTTCTACTACCAACACCCTATCCCCGGGGCCTACCTTGAAACCTCTTCTTAACGCCATCTTTCCATCCTGGCGTTCGCCAAAGACGCATCTGGCGCCAAGGGCCCTGGCGACCTCGTGGGCTATTATAACGCCGCCGAGCGCAGGTCCCGCGACACAGGTCACCGCATGCTCTTTAAACATATCGGCTACCGCCGTCCCAAGACGACAGGCAATATCCGGGTATTGGAGCACGAGGGCGCACTGAAGATATTCGGCGCTGTGCAAGCCGCTCGATAATTTGAAATGTCCCGACAGAAGTGCTTTCGTCTCTTTAAATATATCTAAAACGGCGTCCTTATCCATTTAGCCCAACTCCTCTATTATCTTCTCTGTCGCCTCCCTGGGATCGCTCGATGCGGTAATGGGCCTACCGATAACTATATAATCTGCCCCACTGCCTAAAGCTTCCTTAGGAGTGGCTACTCTCTTCTGATCGCTCTTTTGGCACCACTCCGGCCGTATCCCCGGCGTAACTATGAGAAAATCCTTTTTTACATTCTTTCTGATCTCGCTGACCTCGTTGGGAGACGCTATAACGCCGTCAAGGCCAGCCTCCTCAGCCAACTCCACAAGCCTCAAGACCTCGCCTTGGACACTATCGTCTATACCTACGGACTTCATATCATCTTTATCCAAGCTGGTAAGAACTGTAACACCCAGTATAAGCGGCACCGCCACATTCAAGCGTCTGGCTTCTTCTCGCGCGCCTTCTACAGCCGCTTTCATCATGTTTAGGCCTCCTATGGTATGTATGGTAAACATGTGAATATTTTGATTCGCCAACGACCTTGCCGCTTTCGCAACGGTGTTGGGTATATCATGGAATTTCAAATCGAGAAATACCCTGCAGCCTTTTCTCCGGACAATATCTATCGCCTCGACGCCACAGGAAGTAAATAACTCGCTTCCGATTTTGAATATCTTGACTACAGGCCTCAATTTGTCTACGAGCCTCCCCACGTCCTCCAGCCTGTTTACGTCGAGAGCTACTATTATCTTCTCGCCTCTGGCCATCTCGCCTTTCCTTTGGTCTATCATGCGCTACGAGATCACGTGCGCAAAGTACCTACAAGTGCGTTTATGTCTTTTATCCCATGTCTACGCAGATAAGCCGCCATCCCTTCTATCACTTCTTCGGCCGTACTTGGATTGACAAAATTTGCCGTGCCTATGCTTACCGCACTCGCCCCGCACATCATGAACGCTACCGCATCTTCCCAGCCCATTATACCGCCCATGCCTATTATAGGAATCTTTACGGTGCGCGCCGTTCTCCATATCATATATAGGGCTATAGGCATTATCGCCGGGCCGCTTAGCCCGCCTGTGACGCTACCAAGTGTGCTCACCTTCTCTTTTATATCGACTGTCATCGCCATAAGTGTGTTTATGAGAGATATCGCGTCGCTGCCCGCCTCTTCGGCAGCTCT
This sequence comes from Candidatus Omnitrophota bacterium, assembly GCA_016931215.1. Taxonomy (GTDB): domain Bacteria; phylum Omnitrophota; class Gorgyraeia; order JAHIPI01; family JAHIPI01; genus JAFGFD01. Next base: position 17,406 of record JAFGFD010000141.1, on the reverse strand, counting down.
TGCAATCGGCGTTATGTCGGTAACGTTCGGCGAAAGTTTCGTTATTACGGTCTTTTTGGTATTGCTCCGCACGGCTTCCACTACACGAGCTGTTGTGCCCGCTTCCTGCGCGAAGAGGAGGCCCGAATGTAAGTTTGGGCATGATATGTTTATCTCAAGGGCGTCTATGCTGTTAATGCCTTCCAGCGCGCCTGCCAGTTGGCCGTACTCCTCAACGGTGTCCCCCGCTATGCTTACTACGATTGGTACTTTAAACTTTGACAAATCCTTCAGCTTTTCATTGACAAATATATCTACCCCGGGGTTCTCAAGGCCGATGGAATTGAGCATGCCTGATGGCGTTTCGGCTATCCTCGGCGGTTTGTTGCCCACTCGTCTATGCAGCGTAATCGTCTTGGTGACAACGGCTCCCAGCGCGCCTATGCCGGCAACGTTCTCAAATTCAAGGCCATAGCCGAAAGTGCCGGAGGCGACCATAACGGGATTCTTCAGCTTCAACCTTCCTATTTCAACGTTAAGCTTAGGTTTCATTCTTTACTCGCACAAGACCTCGCACATATTAAATACCGGTCCGTCCTTGCAGACCCTCTTATAACCCGATTGTGTGTCGATGGCGCAGCCGAGGCAGGCGCCCAAGCCGCAACCCATACGTTCTTCAAGAGAGACCTGCGATTCTATGCTACATCCCTCGGCAAGTCTACATAGCGAGCGCACCATGGCCATGGGGCCGGCCGCATAAAAACAGATCTTGTCAAGATTGTATCTTTTTTTCCTTATTATGTCAAAGAGAAGGTCTGTCGCCATGGCCTTTTGACCGCGAGATCCGTCCTCCGTAACTATGTGCAGATCGGCCCCCAGTCTTTTAAATTCATTCTCGCAAAGTATGTGCTCTTTGGTCTTGGCCCCCATGATTACGGTGAATCCTTTTTTCGACCCCTTCAACGTCCTGGAAAGCGCTTCTGCCAATCCGACAAGAGGCGCAACGCCCATCCCGCCCGCAACGATAATCTTGTAAGTTGTGCTCTTAAAAAATTTAAAACCGTTGCCAAGGGGGCCGATGATGTCCAAGGTATCGCCCTTGCGTTTCTCGGAAAGTATCTCTGTACCCTTGCCCACTACGTTAAAGAGTATATCGATAGAGTGCGCGTGGATTCTGTGGATGCTGAGCGGACGCCTTAGGAGAGGATCCGTATAATTGCCGGTTCGGACGTGAACGAACTGTCCCGGGATTGCGCGTTTTGCTACATAAGGTGCCTCGAGTCCTATTTTGAAGCAATCTTTTCTTATCTTTTCGGTATCTATTATCTTCGCCTTTACCAGAAGGCTTTTTTCTTTCACTGCGCTCCTCTTATCCCCGCGGCTTTCAAAAACTTTTTGCAGAAGGAGAAGCACTCCCTCTCAGAAAAACGTCAGTTGTTTTTCTTCTTTTTCTTCACCCTTGTCCAGTATCTCCATCTTGCCGTACTCGCCGTCGTATCCGGGAAGAATATTCACTTTGCCCTCCCTTACGTTGATAATGCCTTTTGCGATCTTGGGAGGACATTTCTCCAGGATCTCTTCTTTATCTTTAAAAAGAAGTATATCGAATTCACTGCCTATCCTCTGAGTCAATGCATTGAACTCCCTCTCTACCCCTATCGACTCCTTCCCGACGCCTAATGCATCCGCGATGATCTCTGTCAGGGGAACCAAGCTCTTATAGCCCGGCGCGTCCCCGGCGACATATCCTTCGGGCCTGTCGGCCAACTGCTCGACCCTATTCATTACGCCCACCGTCAATTTCTTGCCGCAGTTCGGGCATCTGTTATTTATCTGCGCCGACTCTTTTGGCGATAGGCGCGCTCCGCATTTCCTGTGGCCGTCCCAGTGATACTTTCCCTCCTGAGGAAAGAACTCTATGGTGTACAAAAAATTCTCTTTATCCTTCTTCTCCAAAATATCCTTCAGTGCCATATAACCGATCTCCCGCTTCAGCACATTAGCTTCTCTGCCGATACGCGACGGCGAGTGAGCGTCCGAATTAGACACAAGACAGTATCTGTCCAAAACGGACAATCTCCAGTTCATCGGCGGATCGCTCGAGAGTCCGGTCTCCAGTGCCGATATATTGCCTAACTGGTCTTCAAAACATTCTTCTATGCGATCGAACCCGGAATTTGAGCCGAACAGGCTGAAGTGGGGCGTCCATATGTGCGCGGGGATTATCATTATGTCTTTGCTGATCTTTTTCAGCGCCTGCACCATCTTTTCGCATTCAAAGCTAAGAATAGGCCTGCCGTCGGAACGCAACTCGCCGTGCAGGGCCAGCATCTTATTCATTTCAGCGGCTATCTCGAAAGAAGGTACCATGATTACATTGTGGATCTTTCTCACCTTTCCGTTCTTAAAATATATATTCGACACCTCCCCCGAGAGGATGAAATTGACGTTGTCGTATTCGTATATCCCGTACTCCTTTTCGCCGAGCCTCTCCTTCAATTCAGCAAGCCAATCGGGGTGAGTACAGTCGCCCGTTCCCAAAAGGCCTATCCCTTTTATCCTGGCGTACTTGCTCAAATGTACGATGTCCATGTCCTTAGAAGTAGCTCTCGAATATTTAGAGTGGATATGCAGATCGCATATATAGGGCATCTCTATCCCCCGTCTTTCTCCAATCCGATCCTATCTACAAAATCGCCTACGTTTGTCCAGTGGGTGCCTTGCCAATATATCCTGTCGCAAGCGGCACATTTCATAAAATGTTCCTGCGTCCTATAGACATAATCGGGTACGCGCAATTTCACATCTTCCTTTTCGACCATTGTTAACTGCTTGTTGCATATTACGCATAAAGAGAAAAATCTTTTTCTATCTATCTTCATGTCCAATTCCCGCACTACCTGTCTCACCTGCTCTTGCACAAAATCACTTTTAATGTGCACCATCCTCACGCCGGAATAAACGGACATCTTGGAATCTCTCGTAAGGATTATTCTATTCTCCCTCAGGCTCTTTATAACAAGCTCTCTTCTCTCCTTCTCGGGAAAATATTCTGTATCGAACCCCATTATCCTAAGCCACTTTGCCAGTCTTCCAAGTTCCTTCGTAGTAATAAACTTCATATTTAACGTATGGGCCGCCGACGACGGATCGTCTAAGAAGACCTTCTGTGAAGCGAAACATCGCCGAATGTTACGTGTCCGCTCACCATGGCGTACTTAACATTACCCTTGAACTCAAAACCTATAAATGGCGAGTTTTTACTCTTAGACCTGATTTCATCTTTTGTGCATACCCATCTCTCATTGGGGTCTATTATAGTGATATCCGCTTCCTTGCCCTCGCCCAAGGTGCCTTTATCCAGACCCAATATCTTTGCCGGATGTAGCGACATCAGCTCAACGATGCCGTTCCAATCCGTAATCTTATCTCTTATCAAAAGGGTATTCAGTGACGCGACTGCCGTTTCAAACCCGATGATCCCGAACGGGGCGTAATCGAATTCAACGTCTTTTTCGCTCTCGATGTGCGGGGCGTGATCCGTCGCAATCACATCGATCGTGCCATCGTGAACTGCCTGACGCAATGCCTCTCGGTCTTCAGAAGTGCGCAGCGGTGGGTTCATTTTAAAATTTGTATCGAACGTCCTTACGTCTTCGTCCGTAAATATTAGATAGTGGGGACACGTCTCGCATGTCACTCTAACGCCTTTGGCCTTGGCGTGTTTTATCAGATCGAGCGACTCCCTCGAGCTCACGTGTGCTATGTGTATGCGCGCGCCCGTAAATTCAGCAAGCTGTAAATCTCTTGCTACGATGATGCTCTCCGAGGCAGAGGGGATCCCCTTCATGCCAAGCACCGTGGAGACATAGCCTTCGTGCATCACGCCTTCTTGGGACAGCCCCACGTCTTCGCAATGGGATATTATAGGTATATCAAACATCAAAGAGTACTCCATGGCGCGCCGTAGGAGAGAGCTATCTTTGACTGAATGGCCGTCGTCGGATACGGCCACACAGCCTGCGTGCCTCAATTCGCCAACCTCAGAAAGCTCTTTACCTTCCCTGTTCTTCGTTATGGCGCCTATGGGGAAGAGATGGGCGAGCCGCGCGTTGCGGGCTTTCTCCAGCATCAACTCGACCACTCCCTGATTATCGCAGCAGGGAGTCGTATTTGGCATAGCGCACACACTTGTAAAACCGCCCCGGCTTGCGGAGTCCAGGCCCGTCTCTATCGTCTCGGCATCTTCCCTGCCGGGCTCCCTAAGATGCGCGTGCATGTCTATAAGGCCCGGCAGAACGACCATCCTGGAGGCCTCTATGGTCCTGTCGGCCTTCTCTTTTATCTTCTTTGCCACCTTTATAATCTTATTTCCCACAATAAATATGTCGTGAACCCCCTCGCGCCTATTCGCCGGGTCATAAATGTATCCGTCTTTTATCAAGGTCTTCATCGCTCTTCCTTCTCCTAAGGTTTCCTAAATTTTACCTCCGGTAACCAAAAACAATATCGCCATTCTTACCGCTATGCCGTTTGTCACCTGCTCCAGTATCACAGAATAAGGCCCGTCGGCCACATCATGCGTCAATTCTATCCCGCGATTGATCGGGCCTGGATGCATGATCAAAATATCTTTCTTCGCATGCTTCAACCGCTGCCTATTGATGCCGAATAGATTTATATACTCTCTGATGGAAGGAAATAATCCTTTCTTCTGCCGCTCAAGCTGTATCCTGAGCACATTTAGAACATCGGCATCTTCTATAGCCTCATCAAGACTGTTCGTGACACTCACTCCCATCTTCTCTATCTCAACAGGCATAAGAGTGCTGGGGCCGCATATAGTAACATCGGCACCAAGTTTCTTAAGGCCCCATATATTCGATCTGGCAACTCGGGAATGGGCTATATCTCCTATTATGCTCACCTTTAACCCTTTTACCTTCCCCTTTTTCTCTTTCATAGTGAATATATCAAGCAGACCCTGCGTCGGATGCTCATGGGCGCCGTCACCGGCGTTGATAACGGACGGCTCCAACGTCTTCGCCAAAAGATGGGGGGCCCCCGGCGTCGTGTGGCGCAGAATCACGACATCCACATTCATTGCCTCGATATTCTTCGCGGTATCTTTCAAGGTCTCGCCCTTGACGGCACTCGAGGTGCTGGAGGTAATCCCGACCGTATCCGCGCTCAACCGCTTGGCAGCCAGCTCAAATGACAATCTCGTTCTCGTGGAAGGTTCGCAAAATATGCTGACTACGGTCTTGCCCCGCAATGTGGGCACCTTCTTCACCTTCCTTGTGGAGACCTCCTTAAAAGACCCCGCCGTGGATAATATAACTTCTATCTCCTCGCGAGAGAGCTCCTCGAGGCCCAAAAGGTCTTTTTTATTCCATATGGTATTATTCTTCGCCATACATCACCTGCCGTCTATCTCGCCGATTATAACCTCGTCGGCGCCGTCACATTCCTTCAGTCGCACTTCTATGACTTCTCTCTGAGAAGTAGGTATGTTTTTCCCTACGTAGTCCGCTCTTATAGGCAACTCCCTGTGGCCCCTGTCTATCAAAACGGCCAATTGAATCGAAAGCGGCCTCCCGAAATCGATAATCTCATCAAGGGCGCAGCGGATGGTCCTGCCCGTGTATAGAACATCGTCCACCAGGACTATATTCTTTACGCTTACATCAAAGTCTATTTCAGTCTCGCGTAGACGCGGCTGTTCGGCCACTTCCGTAAGATCGTCGCGGTAGAGGGTTATATCCAATACCCCCACGGGGACTCGAGCTCTCTTTATCTTGTTTATATTCTCCGCTATGCGCCTGGCTAGGTATTCTCCCCTGTTCCTTATCCCGATTATTGCCAGATTTTTGATGTCCCTGTTCTTCTCCAGTATCTCGTGCGAAATCCTCATGAGGGCCTTATCTATGGCTTCGGGGTCCATAACATTTGCTTTTTCATGAAACGTCATACCTTACTCCTTCGGATTGCTTATGCCGGGCAGGTCCTTCGGGGTTAAACCTTAACCTGTGACGGGCAAAAAAAATACCTCTCCACCTACCGTGAAGAGGTTTATTTGTATTATACTGAAACTCCATTTTAATCTTCTCCCTTTTTCGGCCTCGCGGGACCGAATTTAAAAGGTTCATTTGCGTATTACGATACCATAAAACCGTCTTTTTGTCAACACAAAAAACCCGGGGCACCCTCCAGGCCACTTTTACTACGTCCCGCGGTCGGTAAGGTTCATTATTATTATAAACTCGCCCATAACCTTGGCGTTGGAAAAATGACCTATGCAAGCGCTGACCTTTTCCCTCCTTATCTCCTCGAATTTCTTTGTCAACTCCCGCGCGCATACGATACATATGTCCCCCATAATATCCCTGATGTCTCCCAGCGTACTGATTATTCTGTGAGGCGACTCGTAGATAATGATGCTCCTCTGGTCCCGGGACAATTCCTTAAGCCGCTTTCTTCTGTGGGAAGATTTGTTTGACAGAAAGCCCTCAAACACAAATTTGTTCGTCGGCAATCCCGAGGCGCTCAACGCCGTCAGGAATGCTGAAGGGCCCGGTATGGGAATGACCTTTATGCCTTCGCGAATAGCCTTTCTGATTACGACGAACCCCGGGTCCGATATCCCCGGCGTCCCGGCGTCTGAGACAAGCGCTATATTCTTGCCATCCTTCAGAGCCTTTATCAGAAAATCCGATTTTTTGACCTTGTTATACTGAAAATAGCTCGTTAGGGGGGTGTTTACTCCGTAATGGCCGGTCAGGATCTTGGTATGGCGAGTGTCTTCCGCGGCTATCAAATCGACTTGCTTCAGGGTCTCAACGGCACGAAGCGTAATATCCTTAAGATTTCCTATTGGCGTGCTGACGATATATAAGGCACCTGGCATCGTATCCTCAGATTATAGCGGGCTATTCTACGGTGACCGATTTTGCGAGATTGCGCGGCTGGTCTATATCCTCACCGAACTCCCGGGCAACAAAATAGGCGAGGAGCTGAAGCGGGATTGCCACCAAAAAAGGCGTGAGCGTCTGCTCTATCCTCGGGATATCTATAATATAGTCCACCCCGACCTTGCGTATCTCTTCATCGCCCTCGGTTGCAATGGCAACAACTATGCCGCCACGTGATTTTATCTCCATTATGTTGGAGATCATCTTTTCGTGTAGCGAGGATTCGGGAACGATGCAGATGGTCCAGGGATTTTCGTCTATGAGCGCTATGGGGCCGTGCTTCATCTCGCCCGCAGGATATCCTTCCGCGCTGATGTATGATATCTCCTTCAGCTTCAGCGCCCCTTCAAGCGCGCTGGGATAATTGACATTTCGGCCGAGGAACAAAAAGCAACAGTTGGGCGCCCGCTTTCTGCCTTCCGAATCTCTCTGGTAGTAGTCCTTAAGACGTTTATGATACTCACGATTGAAGATGCGCGCTTTATGTTTCAAGTCCGATTTCTTCGCGTCGCCGTACTGCTCAAGCATCTTTTTTATATGGCCCGGTGCTTTCTTCAACTCTTTGAGATAACCTGCTATCTTGTATGGTGTTCGCTTCTCTCTGAGGCCGGCAAGATAAAGGCTGAATAGATAGAGTATAGCCAATTGAGCCGTGTATGCCTTGGTTGAGGCAACCGCTATCTCCGGACCCGCGTGCGTATAGATAACGCCGTCGGCTTCCCTGGATATGGATGACCCGAGTACGTTTACGACTCCGAGCACCTTCGCGCCTTTCTTTTTAGACTCGCGAAGGGCCGCGAGGGTATCCGCGGTCTCCCCCGACTGCGATATGACAACGACGAGCGTATTTTTACCGACGATCGGATTCCTATATCTAAATTCACTGGATGTGTCGACCAGCGTGGGCACCTGAGCGAGCCATTCTATCATATACTTGCCGTTCAGCCCGGCGTGATATGCGGTTCCGCAGGCAACTATAAAGATCTTGTCTATCTTCTTGAGTATTGTATCCTTTATCCTGAGCTCGTCGAAATGGATCCTATTGCCTCTAACGCGCGTATTCAATATATTGCTTATAAGGTCGGGTTGCTCGTGTATCTCTTTCAGCATGAAGTGATCGTACCCGCCCTTCTCGGCCTGGGTGATATCCCAGTCCACGCACACAGCCTTCTTCTTTATGGGCTGGTTGCTATAGTCGATGACGCGCACGCCTTTTTTGTCAATAGAGACTATCTCATAATTGTTTATAAATATGACTTTATTGGTGTATTTTAATATGGCGGGTATGTCGCTTGCTACAAAGTATTCGGATTGCCCTATCCCCACAATCAGGGGGCTTTCGCACCGGGCGGCGACGATTTTATCCGGCTCGTCTTTATGTAGAACTGCGATGGCATAGGCGCCTTTCAATTCTTTGACTGAAATGCGTACCGCTTCTTCTAGATTGCCTTTATAGTTTTCCTCAATAAGATGGGCGATGACTTCTGTGTCGGTCTGAGACCGAAAGGCGTGACCCCTTTTCGTCAGTCCGTCCTTTAGCATCTGGTAATTCTCTATTATGCCGTTATGGACAAGTACTATATTCTTCTTGCAATCTGTATGGGGGTGGGCATTTTGTTCGTTGGGAATACCATGCGTGGCCCATCTGGTATGGCCAAGGCCTATGTGTCCCTTTATCGGGTTTTTCTTTAAATCCGCTTTTAATATATTAAGCTTGCCGGGTCTTTTGCGGATATCGATACCGTTATCATTTAAAATTGCGACTCCCGCGGAATCATACCCCCTGTATTCCAACCGCGTCAGTCCTTCGATGACTACCTCTGAGACATCTCTATCGCCTATATATCCGATTATGCCGCACATATGTTCTTCCTTTTTCAGTCATGAGTCTTAAGACAACGGATTACTTCCCCGCCCGAGGTGGGCCCGCCGCTGGCGGAAAATCCCCGGCTTGACGCTTCCTTGCCAATATATGGCGTCCCCATGGGGGTCGTTCGCTTTCGCTCTCTCCTTAAAAAAGAACCCTGATGGTTCTCTTTTAATATTTTCTTTCCTTCCGCATAGATGTCATATCCGCCGATAAGAGGAAACGGTCTTTCCTCTTAAAATCTCCTTTTTCCCATGTGTTCGCTTCCTTGCCGATATATGGCGTTCCCATGGGGATTTGGCGCCCTCACCCGGCTCCGCCAGGGTGTTCGGGTCGGCCACTCGCTCGCTTCACTAGTTCAAGAAATTCTTCGAAGTAGGCGTTCTTCGCTCCTATTTGTCGCGCGCTCGCTCACTTCACATCCCCGGCTTGACGCTTCCTTGCCGATATATGGCGTCCCCATGGGGATTTGAACCCCAGTCGCAAGCTTGAAAAGCTCGTGTCCTAGGCCAGACTAGACGATGGGGACGCTCTGACTAACAATCTAGTTGGATGACAATGGTAACAATTATATTAAAAAAATCTCTTTTGTAAAGCAGAAACTCGCGGCGGCCTTGATTCCTATTCCTCTTCCTCTTCTTCCTTGATTACGCTTGCAATTGATGCGACGCTGTCTTTAGAATCGAGCTTTATAATGCGGACCCCCTGGGCGGCCCTGCCCGTCGCCCTGATGTCTTTTACTGAACAACGAACCACCATGCCCTGTTGTGTTACAAGCATAATATCGTCACTATCGGAGACCATCTTCAGCCCCACCACCGGTCCGTTCTTAGAAGTCACCTTAATATTGATTATCCCCTTGCCTCCCCGTGATTGTATTCTGTATTCGGAGACCTCGGTCCTCTTGCCGAATCCGTTCTTTGTCACGGTCAATAAAGTGGCCTTCTTGTCCTTTACCACGGCCATGCTGACCACTTCGTCCTTCTTGCCTAAGTTTATACCTCTCACCCCCGCCGCATTCCTACCCATAATCCTTATGCTCTTTTCCGGGAAATGTATGGCCTTGCCTTCGCGGGTAGCTATAAATATCTCGTCGCGGTCAGAGGCGAGCTGTGTCCTGATTAACGCGTCACCCTTGCCGATATTTATGGCGTTTATCCCGCCGCGCCGTATGTTAGCAAATTCCGTAAGCGAGGTCTTTTTGATCTTGCCCATCTTCGTAACCATTACAAGGTGTAACCCCTCGTCAAATTCCTTCACGGCAATACTTGAAGCTATATCTTCCCCCTGCGCGAGTCGTAAGAGATTCACGACGGATTTCCCTTTCGAGAGCCGTCCCGCCTGAGGGATGTCATAGACCTTCAACAGGTGCGCTTTGCCCTTATTGGTAAAGAAGAGCGTATTCGAATGGGTAGATTCTACAAATATGTCCTGTATGAAGTCCTCTTCCTTCATGCCTGCGCCCGTAACGCCCTTCCCGCCTCTTTTCTGTTTTCTGTACGATGAAACCGGGAAACGCTTGATGTATCCGGAGTGACTGATTGTTATGACGACATCTTCTTCGGCTATCAGGTCTTCCATCTCCAGCTCCTGGAATTTCCCCAAAAGAGCGGTTCTTCTATCATCGCCGTATTTCTTCTTTATATCGAGCAATTCGTTCTTGATGAGTTCGAGGACCTTCTTTTCGCTCGCCAGTATGCTCTTTAAATACTCGATCCTTTTCAACAGCTCCAGGTATTCTTTGTCTATCTTGTCCCTTTCAAGGCCTGTGAGCCGTTGTAACTGCATCTCCAGAATCGCCTGGGCCTGCCTGTCGGAAAGTTCAAATTTGTCCATTAAGGCTATCTTGGCCGCCTTGGGGTCCTTCGATCTCTTAATCAAATTCACGATCTTGTCGAGATTCTTGATGGCGATCTTCAGTCCTTCGAGAATATGGGCGCGTTCCTCGGCTCTCGCCAGATCGAATTTTGTCCTGTTGATTATAATCTCTTTGCGGTGGTTTATGTAATGGCGGATTATCTGTTTGAGGTTTAGCACCTCGGGTCTGTTGTTTACAAGCGCCAGCATGATAATCCCAAACGTTGTCTGCATCTGAGTATGTTTGTAAAGCTGGTTCAACACAACCTGCGCATCCTGATCGCGCCTGAGCTCTATCACTATCCGCATACCGTCCTTGTCTGATTCGTCCCTGAGGTCACTGATGCCCTCTACCCTCTTTGACTGAACGAGATTGGCAATGGACTCTATCAGATTAGTCTTGTTCACCTGGTAAGGGATCTCCGTTATGACTATTAGCTGCTTGCCGCCTTTGAGTTCTTCCGTAGCCGCTTTGGCGTGGACTATGACGCGACCCCTGCCTGTCTTATAGGCGCTGGCGATGCCCTCTTTGCCGCATATGATACCGCCCGTAGGGAAATCAGGGCCTTTTATGTATTTCATCAAATCCTTTATCTCGATATCGGGATCATCTATCGCGGCGATTATGCCATCCACTACTTCGGAGAGGTTGTGAGGGGGCATATTGGTAGCCATGCCCACGGCTATGCCGCTTGAGCCGTTTATCAATAGATTCGGCAATGTAGCGGGCAGAACGAGCGGTTCTTGAAGCGAGTCGTCAAAATTGGGAGTAAATTTTACCGTCTCCTTTTCTATGTCTGCAAGCATCCAGTCGGTTATCGAAGCCATGCGTGCCTCGGTATATCTCATCGCCGCAACGGCATCCCCGTCTATGCTGCCGAAGTTGCCCTGACCGTCCACCAGCGGATATCGAAGCGAGAAATCCTGAACCATACGCGCCAGTGCGTCATAGACAGCCATGTCTCCGTGCGGGTGATATTTCCCGAGGCAATTATGAGCAATCATTCCGTTCGCTATAAACTCGTGGTCCCCTTCCACCTGAATATCGTAAGTAATTTGTGAAGGCCTTTTGTCTACTGAGAGCACTTTCATGAAAAATATGTCATTGCTTACCACGTGATTCATAAACTCATAAAGCGGGGATTTAATCTTACCTAGTTTTTCTAAAAGACCCCATTCGACGACTTGGGATTTCCTTAGAGGAAGACCCCTCAGGCCCCGTCGATAGCAAATCTTGCAACCCGTGGAGTATTTAATGCCCGTTCTGAATTTCTCTCCGTAGGAGTCGCTATACCATCCTCCGCCTAAATGTCTTTCGCTGAGTTCGCCGAATACATTACTGCCGGCAAAGGGGATAATGTCATGCGAAGATTTGCCGATGCGTTGCGCGCAAATCTCTTTGCGCCTCATCTCTTTATTGCTGTCGGCCAAGGAGAGGCGTGAAGCCAGGATGAGGGTGTTGACGCTATTAAATTCTAAAGAGTAAAATGTCTTTTTGCCGCTAACTTTTTTGCCGTTTATCTCTCCGATTCGCGGAGCATATTCCGTATATCTTGTACCAAATATTCCTAAATGCTGCAATGCGATTTGTAACTGGTTGATTAACTTTAGCGATATCGAGCCGTATTGGATAACGGCTCTCTTATTTTGCAAGCTTCCGTCCCCGTCTATGAGCCCCGATATGAAAGCATAGATAACCGATTGGGGTGATAAAAGAATTTGCATAGGTATCGACTTTGTCTCCGCTTTCATGCCAGCCAGATTAAAGTTTTCAATAAAAAATTTTGTTATATACCCTTTGCTGATCCTGAACATATAAGTACATTTTTTATCTCTGGCACCATCAGGCTTGCCGACATAATACGGCCTTTCTTCGATAGTAGGCAGATAGTCAAATTCCTCCATAAGGATATCGGCTATTTTGCCAATAATCGACCTGCTATTTGCCGCAATGCCTATCTTATATGTGTCCTTCCTGCTCTGATTTTTCGATATCCATCCTTCGGAGATAAAAATCCCCAGAAGATAAGCGATGTTTTCATTGAGGCGCGAGGGGTTTAGAGGATGAATCTTCTTAAGTTTTAGTTTTCTAGTTATAGTGGGGTAGCTGGCCTTCAGAATAATATAGTCATCACTGGTAAGATCTTTTGCCTCTTTCCATGTAAATGTGAAATCTTTATTAAGAACCTTGAACTTTTGAGATTCCGTAACATCGTTATATACGCCATGTTCAAGGCTTATTCTCATAATCGGCCTTGGCGGCATAATATATAGCTCTCTTACCTTTTTCGTTCCTCTCTGTGTGTATACAACATCCCCATTATTAACGCTTTGTATGGGGAGCAATCCCTTGTCGGTCAATACAAGGGTATCTTTAACGAAGCATTCTCCTACTATGCGGGCGCTCTTCTTGTAAGGTTTATTGTGCTCAAGGTGCAACTCCCTCATCGTAAAGAGAATTCTCCTGTGCACCGGCTTCAATCCGTCCCGCACGTCAGGCAGCGCCCGTCCTACAATAACGCTCATTGCATAACTTATATAAGAATCCTTCATCTCGTCTTCAATATATATGGGTATGACCTTTTCATTCCTCGTATACATATATTATCCCCGACTCCTTCGCTTATCTATGTTACCACTATTTGACTTACGGTTGCTGGTTCTTTTAAAAGGTTATTTTTTCGCCTACCCGCTATGCGCTATCTTTTACAATTCTGATTTAGCCGATGGCCGATAGACTATAGCCGATAGTAAAAGAAAAATCCTTAGGTTTTCAAGTCTTAGACGATAGACTATAGTCCATAGTCTATCGTCTATACTCTATGTTCTATTAAACATCAAGGTTCCTTACCTCTGGCGCGTACTTATGTATGAAGTCGCGCCTCGGCTCAACCTGATCGCCCATAAGAACAGTGAACATCTCGTCCGCCTCAACGGCGTCTTCGAGCTTGACCTGTAGAATGGTCCGTTTTTCGGGGTCCATGGTAGTCTCCCACAGCTGATGAGGGTTCATTTCTCCGAGACCTTTATATCTCTGTATGGACATGCCCTTGCGCCCCACTTCTCGAACGTAAGCAATCAATTCTTTCATCGTAAAGAGCATCTTCCTGTCGCCCTCAACGTCCACCTTATAAATCGGTTTTTGCTCCGTCTTCTTTTTGGCCTTCTTTTCAGACTCATCTTCTTTTGGGTCATAATTTGAGATGTCCATTTTCAAGCTTTCTAATTTCTCAACAAGCTTTTCAATCTCCCTTGACTCAAATAATTCCACCAAGCCAATTTGTTTTGTAATATCATCGCTCGGTTTGGCCTCTTCTGCTTTATCTTTACCCTGATCCGACTTTTTACTTACCTTCTCGAGCTTGTTTACAAGTGATGCTAACTCTTTATCGTCATATAAAAACATGACTTCGCCATCCACTTTTACCCTGTAAATAGGCAATTTTTTGTCTTTCTTCTTTCTCAATTGGACTAATTTGTTAAATTTTACTCCCTTTTTTGATAATGCGTTGTCGAGTTTTTCGAGAGCTATAAGCGTCTCTAATAGCGAGGTTAGCTGTTTACCTTCGATCGTCTTTTTGTCCTTTAAGCGCGTTACAGTCATGCCTTCGGTGCCAAGTTCCAGCAACAATTCGTTCATTACTGACTCGGTTTCAATATATTCCTCTCTTTTTCCTCTCTTAATTTTATAAAGAGGGGGCTGCGCTATGAAGATGTGCCCTTTCTCAACGAGCCGCGGCATCTGACGGTAGAAAAACGTCAATAAAAGAGTCCGTATATGCGACCCGTCGACGTCTGCGTCACACATTAAGATAATCTTATGGTACCTAAGATTATCCACATTGAATTCCTCGCTAACGCCCGTGCCGATGGCGCTTATTATGGTACGTATCTCTTCATTAGAGAGTATCTTATCGAGGCGAGCTTTTTCGACATTCAGTATCTTGCCTTTTATCGGCAGAATGGCCTGGTACCGTCTGTCGCGCCCCTGGCGCGCGCTGCCTCCGGCAGAATCGCCTTCAACAATATACAACTCGCTAAACTCAGAGTTTCTCTCCGAACAATCCGCCAACTTGCCGGGGAGCGAACCTGAATCCAATGCGCCCTTGCGCCTCGTCAGTTCGCGCGCTTTTCTCGCAGCGTCTCTCGCCCTGGCCGCCAGCACCGCCTTTTCTACAATCTTATTCGCAACGGGCGGATTCTCCTCAAGGAAGGTGCTCAATGATTCGTTTGTTACCGCTTCTACAATACCCTCTACCTCAGAATTCCCGAGTTTAGCTTTTGTCTGCCCCTCAAATTGCGGGTTGGGTACCTTGGCGCTTATGATGCAAGTTATGCCCTCCCTCACATCGTCTCCCGACAGAGAGGCCGCCGTATCTTTCAACAACTTCTTGCTACGGCAATACTGATTTAATGTCCTCGTAAGGGCCGATTTGAATCCGCTTAAATGCGTCCCGCCTTCTATCGTATTTATATTATTGACGAATGTGAAGATAGACTCTGCGTAACCGTCGTTGTACTGCATCGCTATCTCGACTTCGACATTATCCTTCTTTTTTTGGAAATATATTATCTTCTTGTGGAGGGCGTTTTTATTTTTATTCAAATGCTCTACGAAAGAGATGACACCTCCCTTAAACTGAAATTTGTTCTCCTTATCCGTCCTTTCATCTTTTATTTCTATTATGAGTCCGGAGTTTAAAAAGGCCAGTTCTCGCATTCTGTTTGTCAGGGTCTCAAAGCTGAAATCTGTCTTGTTAAATATCTCTTTATCCGGTCTGAATGTAACTTTGGTGCCTGTGTTTGAACTCTTGCCTATCACAGTCAACTTCGAGGCGGTCTTACCCCGCTTGTATTCCTGGTGATACACCTTGCCGTCCCTTCGCACTTCTACCTCAAGCCATTCGGAAAGTGCGTTTACGACGCTTACCCCTACGCCATGTAGGCCTCCTGCGACCTTATAGACCCTATGATCGAATTTGCCGCCGGCATGTAGCGTAGTCATTACGACCTCCACTGCCGGTTTCTTTTGTGTCTTGTGCATATCGACCGGTATACCGCGTCCGTTGTCTTCCACGGTCACGCTGTCATCCGCATGGACCGTTACCTTAATATTGTCACAATAGCCTGCCATCGCTTCGTCAATAGAATTATCGACGACTTCATATACAAGGTGGTGCAGCCCCGTGACAGCGGTATCGCCGATGTACATAGCCGGTCTTTTTCGAACCGCCTCCACTCCTTCCAGCACCTGGATGGTCTTTGCGTCATACTGTTTAGCCGACAACTTGCCTTGTTGACCGGCCGCCGCTTCGCCGTTTTGTCTCTTCGGTCTGGCTTCGGTTTCCGTCTTTTTAACGCGAGGTCTCTTTGTCTTATGTTTCTCTTTTGCCATTTAAATATCTCCGATTCTAAATTGTATCTCTTCTATCTTGCCCTCTCCCAATCTCTTCTTCATCTCTTTTACTAAACTCTCTTTTTTTAATGTCAACTCATACAACCACGTTGACCCATCGACGTTTACTGTCAATCTTTTCTTTATGAGAGACGCCGGTTTTGTATGTAGCTTCGCTTTGTTCCCCACGACCTCATCCCAGGCGGCCGTAACGGCCTCGCTGGTCGGGATCGACTGGTCGTCCAATCTTTTGATTATCGATTTTACAACGCCGTCTATCTTTTCGGGCTTCTTCTTCATGCCGCGCACATTGCTATTGCCACCAAACTGCGAAGGTGGATGTAAAATTTACGATAACTGCATGGGAAGCACTACGTAAACATACTTGTCATTTGTTCTGATCACGCCCGGTTTCTCCGGATTTTGCAATTCAAAACCTATCGACTGATCGTTCAAATTCTTCAAGACATCTACTATATAGCCGGGGTTGAACCCGATCGAAAACGGTTGTCCTTTGTATTCGATTTCAATCTCCTCCCTCGCCTCTCCAATATCGGGAGATTGTTTCGATATCACCATCTTGTTCTTTTCTATATCAATCTTCACTCCTTGGGACTCTTGACTCGTCAATAAGCCGGCTCTTTTGGTGGCAAGTAAAAACTTTTCTCTGTCTATGACGACCTTCTCTTTTGCTTCCTTGGGAATAACCTGTTCATAATTAGGGTACTCGCCTTCGATGATTCGCGATATGATGAGCGATTCTCCTATATTAAACATAATTTGGTTTTCGCCGAACGCGATTGAGAGACTTCCATAGTCTTTGAGCGTCTTTCCAAGTTCTTGCACCGTCTTTATCGGTATTATCACCTTTTTATCTATCTGTTTGGGTAGTTCCACTTCCCTCTCTATCATAGCCAATCTTCTACCATCGGTCGCTACCATCCTTATATTATTTTTCTTAATTACCATGTAGACCCCATTGAGGATATATCTCGTTTCATCCCTGCTCATTGCAAAGGAAGTCATGTTTAACATGGTCTTAAAAACAGATTGGTCGATCGATATTGATTCCTTGTCTTTAAATTCGGGTAAGTTGGGAAAATCGTCTTTTGGTATCCCCATTATCTTGAATTGGGATTTATCGCATAGAATATTCACCATGTTATTTTTTTTGACCTGCAGATTTATAGTGGCCTCGGGTAATTCCTTAATAATATCGAAAAACTTTTTTGCCGGTATGGTTATAGAACCAGGGTTAATGACTTCAACGGAAATATGGGTGATTATACCTATATCCAAGTCCGTGCCCGTTATTGTAAGGCCCTTCTTTGATGTCT
>JAFGFD010000140.1 GCA_016931215.1 Candidatus Omnitrophota bacterium | reverse complement strand
TCTGGTTCGGTAACTCCATGAATCCAAATAAGAAATTACCCGCGCCTCTGAATAACTTATTTACTGCAGGCCTGATGGTCGCCTCGGTAAAGTTCGGGTCGAATCCGTCGTATGGCTCGCCTTCTTCCCAGGCATACTCCGCGTCCAGAGGAACGCCTACTTTGACATTGTCTTCGGGGTTGACCGCCCAATAAAATATGAGCTCGGATATACCGGAGGCGGTCCTACCGACGGCATGCGTAACGCCGTCGACAACCCCCATTGTCGTACCGAGCACCTTTCTGGAACTATCTCCTCTGAAACCATTATTATACCCTTTCCATATCTGTATGGGAAACTCGGCCCATCCGGTGAATGTATTTATAATACCTCTCTTTATCTTCTGTGTCATGCCCACGAGCACGTCATCGTTTGCCGCATGGCTGGTCGTTGCGACAAATAAAATGATAAGCGCCGATATAACCAAAAATACCCTCTTCATAACACCTCCTCATTGCGAATAATGTACATAAATATTGCGCCGTAATTCAATTTCCGGCGACATACTTCGATCTATTCTTGCCCCACCAATCGATCCAGTACTGTATATCGTAACTCGATTCGGACAGATCCATCCCCCCGATCTTGCGCAGGGTCCAAATCATGTTCTTATAACCGCTCGACCATCCCTTTTCCCGGGATAACTCGGCCACCTCGATTATCTCTCCTACCACCCGGGCCTCGCCCAACTTATATAACGCCTCTCCGACTTCGCTCAAGACGCGATGGACGTAACAACCGCTGGGATGATATCCAAAAAAAGGCCAGGGGCCTTCATCGTCCCCTTTATATAAATACGATTTTTCTTCGCGCCATATTCTCCACAGGTCGTCTATGGCATCTTCATCTCCAAGCTCTCCCAACGCATATGCCGCGCTTGAGCGGAATACGCGGTACTTTTTATCGACGAGCCACATCTGCAGCGCCGCAAAGACGCGCTCATCCCCCATCTCTCCGAGCGAAAGTATCAGATTGCAGGCTATGGAATACAATGCGGGGTGCTTCCAGTCGGAACCAAGCTCGTATGTCTCGAACACCTTCTCGATCATAAAAGGGACCGCCTCTTCGCCATACTTTTCGCCAAATCTATAACGTGCGGCCTTGCGCATATAATCCGTATCGGCAAGTATCTGCCTCATCTCATCCTGTTTATCGCTCGGAAGGAGGCTTTTGGGCACAACATCTCTTTCGCCACCCCTCGAAGAACAGCCGGATACCGCGAACGCCTGTATCGCGCAAACCAGCAATACAATAAACCAAAAATCTTTACTAATCAGCTCTCTCGGCATATTCACATCCATGGTCTTTTATCAAATCGGCGGGCGTGGGATAGAGATACACCGCTTCTTTCACGCTCTCGGCATGTCCGTCGAGGAATAGCACATTGTATGCGCCTTTGTGCGGGGGAGGTATCTCCGGCTGAACCGCCGTCATCTCAGTCATAATCCATTTTGACCTTCTGTCATCTACGAAATGCATCGGTTTGCCGTTATAATTGTCGTTCCATATGTACGTGATCTTTTTCTTCTTGAGTTCATCGGGCATCACCGGACACACGTATACCTTTGTATCCTCCACATAGTACCTGAGGACATTGAAAATACTTTTGGGATCGCTGTCAAAATTTTTGGGATAAAAGACGATATCGGGTATCCTGCCGTTATCTATCTCATACATCTGTACGCCCACGAATATATTCCTTAAATTGGAAAGGCAGCTCATTCCCTGCGCGGATTTATACGCCTCGATATAGACATTCAAAGGCACCACTGCGACGATAGATGTGACTATCAAAATCTCGGCAGCTGTATAGCCCAGCATGTTTAAAATTCTACTCTTCATATATATTCAAATAGTGTCATCTTGCGGCTTTTAAAGTTATCCTTACCTTCGTACCCTTGCCTTCTTCGCTATCGACCTCGATCAACCCTCTATGCATATCCACGATATTACTCGTAACCGAGAGCCCCAGTCCTGTGCCCGAACCGGGCTCTTTGGTAGTAAAGAACGGGTCGAATATCCTGCCAAGATATTCCTTCTTTATGCCTGACCCGTTGTCAATAACCTCTACTATGACTACTTTTTCTCCTATTGCGAAAAAATCACTTTTTCGCCTTCCTACGCGGTTCCTGCCTACTTTTATTTTAGTCGAATATGTATTTAAAGTCAATACGCCGCCTCCTGCCATCGCTTGAACGGCATTCAGGAATAGATTCACAAATACCTGCTCCATCTTCATCCTGTCGACCCGTACCATTGGCAAGTCCTCTTCAAAATCTTTGACTACCCTTATGTCCTCGGCCTTGAGTTTATGCTGAATCAAATGTAATGCATTGCCCAAAATATCGCGCATATCATGTAATCCTATTTGTAATTCAGTAGCCCTTGAAAAATCGACAAGAGCGCGTATGATATTGTCAGCCCTTATTATGTTTTCTTTAATGGCACTTATAATACGCTTAAGTTCTTTACCCCCGGCGTTCTTCTTTCTCGACTCGAGAAAATTGATCCCCTGCAATACCACCCCAAGCGGATTCTTTACTTCGTGGGCCACGCCGCTTGCCAGCTGCCCTATCGCATTCATCTTCTCTGCCTGTATTAGCTCCTCTTGAGTCCTCCTAAGTCTTTCGTACGCCTCCCGCAAAGACGCCTCGGCCTTTTTGCGCTCCGTTATATCCCTTATAAAAGCCCACATCCTTGCCGGATTACCTTCCTTGTCCCTTACCAAATAGGTCCTCAGCTCAACCGGGAAGATAGTACCGTCCTTCCTGCGGCATTCCTTTTCGTAAATATCGGAATAACCCCTCGGTATTACTTGTTCCCTGATTATGCTCGATTCCGATTCGCTCCATGCCTCCGGCGTCAAGTCCTTATATCTCATATCCTTGAGCTCATCCTCCGTATAGCCAAGCATCTCCCGATACGCGCTGTTAAACTCCAGAATGTCGCCGTTCATGTTCACCGCAGCATACCCGTCTCGGGACCCCTCATATAACTCGCGGTATTTTCTCTCGGATTCTCTCAGTGTCTCCTCCGCCTCTTTTCGCTGGGTGATATCGGCATTGACGCCCCTAAAGCCGGTAAATTCACCTCTAGGACCGACGCAGGCAACGCAACTGGTCGATATCCATACGGCCCTCCCGTCTTTATGCACATGTCTGGAGACAAAGTCGCGAAGCGACTGTATCTCCTTGAATTTAGCCATGAACTGCTCTGTGAAGGATTTTCTATCATCCGGATGGAATAGGTCATAAAAATGTGTGCCCAGTATCTCGCCCGGAGAATATCCGAGGATCTCCAGCGCCATGGAGTTCGAGTACGTAAACCTGCCCTCTTCGTCGACCTCCCATATCCACTCTCTCGCGTTTTCCGCCACGTCCCTGAAACGCTTTCCGCTAGTTGCCAAATCGACAAAATTCTTCCTAAGATTGTCTATCATAATATTAAAAGACCTGGCCAAAGTGCCGATTTCATCATTCTTTTCCAGTATGTCACGGTCTACGCGAACGTCGAGATTTCCGTCAGCGGCCTTTAGTGATATGGCCTTAAGCCGCTCTATGGGTCTGGAAATAAATAGGGCGAATACATAAGCCGCGACCGCACCCAACATAATAAAAATGAGACAGGCGAGGATTATTATGAGCCCGAGATTGTAACCGGGATTCTCATGGACTCCCTGTTTGTACGTATTGTAGCTGAGCGCCCCGAGGATGATGGTCGGCGCAGTCACAAGCAATACGCTGGCTCCCAAAAGTTTCCATTTTATGCTGATAAAATCAGTCTTCATATATCAAATCTGTCCGGTTAAACACGTGAATAACGAAAGCATGACATATAGATAGTGCGCTGTCGGGGAGGGCGTGGATTCTTTGCATGACAACTGCTTTCTAGTCATATCTGAATGATATTACGGGTGAGAGAAAATTTTCCTACCTTGCTGACGTCAATATTACTTCTGGCTCTTCTTTCTCAATTTCATCAAATCATAATTAGGCTTGGAGGGATTGAAATATCCGGGATACGCGGCCGAACTATCCCCGCCGGAAATATCTCTCATCTGAATCTTGTACCCTTCCATAAAGTCTACCGCGGTGATATTGCTATTATGAATCGTCTTAAGGGCCTCCGTTGGCAGCTTCATGAATCTTTCCAACTCGCCGTCTTCCGCAGGGCTGGTATTCCTGCGCGCCTCTCTCCTCCTGAAACGCAGATAATTATACAGATTCCAGCTCCTTATCGCCAGCCAGATGAATAGTATTACCCAGAAATACACCCAGAACAGCTCTACTATGCCGCCGAAGCCTCCCAATTTCACCATCTGGAAATAGAATAGATGTATTCCCAAAGCCCACAACATAGCGATCATTATGGGTCTGCAGACGAACATCCAGGCTATCCATCCAAATGTCGTAACGCCCCACTCCGTCCATTTCCTAGCTTTACCCAATGCGTCAGGCCTGTTTATGATCAGCGGCCTCGCTTCTTCGTCTTTCCTTTTCATGTCTCTAGTCGCCATAGTTAAAATCCCCTATCAGGGCTCTCCCATATAGCAGGGGTCCCTTTTCTTTTAAGTAAGGCCTTGGGAAAGGCCACAATCGTTACTGTCGCATTTATAATCCAATATACGAGAGGATACCATATGAGCCAAAAGAACATGCGTATGATTCCTTTTTCAAACTTGCTGTCTATGAGCAGTCCCACCGAAAGCTGAAAGAGGCAGATCACGGCGAGGATGACACCGGTCCATCCGGGCATGATCGTCCTTACCTCTATGCCGGGAGGCAGATCGACCAACTTATCGAGCACGAACATCACCACAGTAAAATAGAATAGGTATGCCCATGTGATACTGACGAGCGTCTCCAGATAGATAGGCCACATTCTGCGCTGTTTCCAGTTTAAGAGACTCCTGGTGTACTTCTTCAGGACCTCGCACCCGCCTTGAGACCAGCGCAGCCGCTGTCGCCATAGCCCGCCGATGGTCTCTGGCATCAGTATCCAGGAGATCGCCCTCGGCTCATACCTCACATCCCAGAACCTCAGCTGCAATTTCCAGCTGATATCGATATCTTCCGTGACCATGTCGTTGCTCCAAAATCCGACCGACAAAAGGGCCCTCTTCCTAAAAGCCGCTATAACGCCTGACACTGTATATACCTTACCCAAAATCCTCTGAGTCCTCTTTATCATCCCCACTATTGATGAAAATTCACCCACCTGTATCTTACCCACTATGCTTGTGCGGTTTCTGACCCTGGGATTGCCGGTTATGGCCCCTACTCTGGGAAAATGGAGAAAGTGCCACATGAAATATATGATTGCGTTCGGATCAAGCAATGCGTCGGCATCTATCGATATTAGATACTCGCTCCTTGCCGCCATCGCGCCCATCGTAAGGCTCATGCCCTTGCCCTGGTTTGAAGTAAGGGTCACTATGCGCAACCGTTGATTCGTGCGTTGAAGTTCCTTAAGTATCTCAAGCGTTCGGTCTTTAGAACCGTCGTCTATGGCAATGATCTCATAGTTCGGATAATCTATCTTATCCAGATAGCGTATGGTCTCCCTTATGCAACCCTCTTCATTGTGGCACGGGATCAATATGGAGACCATTGGTGTGGACGGAAGCTCTCCCAATTTATACTGGGAACGCTCCCTGAACAGGTGAAATATAAAACCGCCGAACATGAGTGCAAACGCCATAAATAAGGGGTAGTGAAAAACAAAACTGTAGATGGCCTGCATCATAGCCTCCTAATTTATTTATCCTTAAAAGGAAAATCTTCGACCGACATCGCCATGCGGACATTATGCGCCGTCGGCAGGTTCTTGATATAGTTATCCGGATAGTAAGCGACGTGCCGCGCGCCTTCGTTCAAAAGGTACCTTAACCACCTCGATATAGTAACGTCCTTTATAGGCTTCTTCCTTTCCCAATCGTACGTCTGTATCTTGAATATGGTCTTTTCTATGCCTTTCGGATGTCTTTTGGCTATATCGACCAATTCCATCAACCATCTCTTTGGGTTCCATACCTTCTCAAGATAGGGATACGCCATTACTACCACAAAATCGTACGCCCCCAGGCTCTCTTCATAGTTCTGCGCGAACCACTCTTCGCTCTCCGGGTTCGTCAGAACGGGCGCGTATAAAGTGCGTGCATATTTTGTCTCGGGCCTGTAATATTTGACTATCCTTATCAAATCATCCGTAAGAGCAATCAGCTTCTGCGTCTTGATAGCGGTCCATCCGGCCATCTTGTCGTCCGACAATTTCCACGGAGGGGTGATCTCGCCGCCCGTTATCTCCTTATAATATGGAAGAGCCGAATCGTTAAAATCCTCAAAATCATTGAGGTATCCGTCGTCCTGGAACACCACGCCGTCTATAGCCGCGTTTACGGCCATGTCTTCGTAAAGTGTATGTAGAATATCTTTGGTCTTATCGTCGAAGGGGGAGAGTCTCTTATACCAGGAGGTGCTCGGCATGATCTTCTTCTTGCGCTTGTTATACTCCTTCACGCGTAAGGCTTCGGTCTCGTTTTGATCGGGCAGTTGTATGCTCAACATCGGCATCCACGCGTATACCTCCACCATCGCGCGCGTCCTGATCTGATGCGCTGCCCTGTTGAAGTAATCTCCCCTCATCGGCAGCACTCTATTAGGAAAATAGACGGATTTTACGTCGCCTGTACCGTCGGCGTCCGAAAAGGCCTGGAGAACCACGGTCGTCGGCTTCAACGCATAAATACGGTCGAGCAGGCGGCCTAGATTGGCATTTGCCTGCTCCGGATCCTCGTCATACACCAGATCCAGATCCACCTGAACTATTCTTTTCTGTACGGGTTCTATCTTTATTATACCGAGGTCTTTCAAGAGATCCCTGGTCTTGGGATTTTCGTACACAAGGAAACGGCCCATGGTTTCGGTCTCATTAAGGTTTGCCATCTCGTCGTTAAGCACAAAAAATAATTTAAATCCGAGCCTTTTGGCCTCCTCAACGGTGATTGAACTGAATTTTCCGAAAGGCCATGTAAGTACCGTGGTATCGACGCCCAACCGCTCTTTGAGAATACGCTTCGACTCGGCGAAATCCTGACTCAATCTTCTCCTATATGAGGCCTCGTCTTCATACGTATTTGTCTCCGGATAGTATATGCGGTTTGTCGCGGCAGGCGCCTCGTTCCCCTGAGGGTTATATTTAATGCCTTTATGAAGGTCATGTGTGTGGCTGGCGATGGTCACAAGCTCTTCTCTGGCGACCTTCTGCAGGTCGGACCAGGTCATCAATCCGTTCTTTAAATATTCGAGCGGGGCGTCTCCCTCTATCCAATTGGTCACGACACTCAAGACGCATGGGACATTATATGCCCTTATTATGGGAAGTACATACTCATAAAAACTCTTATAGGCATCGTCAAATGTCAAAAGAACAGGATTCTCGGGCAAGGGTTTAATGCCGTCGCGCGCTTTTATTACGTCATCGATGCTTATGAAATTGTAACCATGCGTCTTGAAATACTCCAGGGTGTCTACAAAGGATTCGCAATCGGCTCCGAATTTATCCTCGTTCAGTTCCTTTGGTACATCGTGGTAGCATAAGACTATGAAGTCTCCCTCTTTGGATATTAGGAAATCTCTCTCTTTCTTTTCCGTGAAATCGGGCTCTTCTGCCATGAGGCACGTCGCACCGTAATAAAAGAGCGTGAACACGGCTATCGCAAACATCAAAAATACTTTTTTCGCCATATGTTTTCCCCTGCTTAGAATTTATTTATTATCGTCGAATAGATCGTAAAATTGTCGACATAGTCACCGTCATAATTTCTGAGGGACTGAGTGGCTCCTATAAGCAATATCAACGTATCAGAGATCCTCACATCCTGCTCATAAGTAATATATCCTACGGGTTTACCGGTATAATTCTTCTGCCATTGCCTGCCCAGTCCGACGTAAAATCTGTCCACAAATGCCTGTTCATAACGCCGGAACCAAGTATGTTCTATCATAGGAACGAAATAGACTGAATGTATGTGGCCAGGGCTGTAGTAATCGACATCCTGCTTTGAGTTTGTCGAATAATAGTATTGCGTCCCCATGCCATATCTCCAGTTCGGATATATTATATAGTACGAATTGGTCGTCCATATGTAGCTGAGATTGTGATTATTGTCGGTAAAATCTTTGAAAGCAAAACTGAATGATGTGTCGAACATCTCGCTCATCCTATATGTAGCTGCCAGAGAATATTGATCGGCCTCGACGCCGTTTGCCCTTGAGCGCAAGGGTATATCCGTAACCTTGTTCTCATAACCTATATCGAACGTCCAGTAATCATCGGGCGTGATCGAAGCCTCGGCAAGTGCCCCAAAATCGTCAAAGTCGTCAAAATCATACGAGATCGCTCCCGTAAACTTCCAGATATTATCAGGCTGCCATACATCTCCCAGATAAAGCTTGTCAAGGACATTCTCGGCATCCGCGTTGATGGTCTCCCGCCTCAAGATCTCGCCGAAAAGCGTATGATGATATCCTACCGGTCTTTCAAGTCTCGCCGATATGGACCATTCGTCGTTACCCGGCATGTCATATGAGTAATAGGAGTCTATTTGAAGGGTCGTCATCTCTTCTATATCGAAAGCCCTCTTAGTGCGCTGGAGATGTTTCTGTTTCGGATATTTCTCCAATAACGGCTCAAGATGTTCCCTCGCCTCCTTCTTCTTTATGTTATCGTTTAGAATAAGGCAGTATCCGTTTTCGGTGGAGATGTTATCATCACTGAGTGTCCTTGCGATTTCGATCTCCTCAAGGGCCTTCTTCGGCCAACCGCGCCAAAAATACACATGGGCCATGGCTGTTCTAAGATTGGTGTTAAAAGGAGAGCTCGACATCGCCTCCTTCAGATAATTTTCCGCATCTGTGTAGCGGTCATGGTACATGTACCACCATGCCTTCGCGTAGATGATCTCCGCCTTCTTCCAGTTATAGCGCATCAGGCCCCTATCATATACGCGCGTAGGCGTCTCTTGATCCAACTCGTCTATTACCTTTTTTGCCTCGACAAACCGGCTCAACTCAACAAGTGTGTGGTATATTGCCATGCGCGTATTGTGGTTCTCCGGCTGCTCTGCCAAGACCGATTCATAAAGCTCGAGCGCCTTCTTGGGTTGCTCAAGATACAGATATGCGTCGCCGGCGGCTTCTCTTATCCAAAACGGAAGTTCAACGCCGTCGTTTACGTATTCCTCATACTGCTTTACTATCTCTTCCATATCTTGATTTTGGCGCATTGCCAGAATCTTGTCCCATTTGGCCCTGTAATAATGCTGCGTGTCCGTATCTTCCGGAGGGAATGAGTACTCCACGTTACCGCTGGGCGTAACGGTCTTGATAAACTTCGGCGGTTCATACATCCGGTCTTGCGCCTCCGCAATATCTTCGTAATATTCGATCTCCCTCTGCAAACCCTGAACCGCCCTTGCCGGCTCCTCCCAATGTATGTTCTGCATCGCCATATTGCCTCGCGCCCTTTCGACGAGCACCCTGTCCGCATTACCTCCCATGCCATCGAGTTTATCCATGGCAACGCTGTTCGCCCCCAACTCCATCAGCGCCCTTATCTCCAGGCTCAGAGATGCCAAATCCGCCTTATTATTCGCCCTTATAGCCTGATACACGTCTATCGCCCTTACATAATCTCCCGTCTCTTCATATATATACCCTTTTAAAAACAGCGCCTCGGTATTGCCGGGATCGCGCTTAAGGACTTCTTCCACCATTACCATAGCATTCTCATAGTTCTCCGCGCTCGATTCGATCTTCGCCAGGCCCAATCGGAGCCTTAAGTTATCCGGCTCTTCCTTAATAATGGACTCGTATAAATCCCTGGCGCTCTCTATATCATCGAACTTTAGGCATATATCGGCAAGGTCAAGTCTCAAGTCAAGAGGGTATGAGTCGAAAGATTTCAGCAATTCGTACTTGAATAGATTATAATCATCGGCATCGGTCGCGTGATTCTTCAGTCTCTCCAGTAGCACCGCCAGTTCGGGATAGGTAAAGGGTATCTTTACATCCCTCTCCAGCATCGCGAGGTGTATCTCAAGCCAGTCCTCATCGCTCATCAGTGGCATTATAGAACTAAGAAAAGTCTTCGTCTTGCCGTAATTGCGCGACAATGCGGAATCGGAAAGCGATTTGATAAACTCGTCGTACTTACCTTGAAGGAGCAGGACCTCCGATTTTCTCAGCTTAAAGTCTAAATTATTGGGATCTCCGGCCAATAACTTATCTATCATCCTCTCTGTCTCGTCGTAGGTGTCGGCCTTCCCCAGGGACGCGATTCTTATATCAATATCCTCGGGCGTCATCTCAAAGATCTTCCTATATACGGCCTCGAGCTTATCAGTCTGTCCGGTCTGTTCATAAGCCCTGGCTATTGCCTTCAAAAGGTAGAGCGGCCTATCAACATTGGAGGGTAAGTTTTCGTAGCCGTTTATGGCCGCGGCAAAATCTCCCTTCCATACGTTGATCACGATCGCATCTATCGACATACTGTCCGTCCCATAACCGCACTCTTTTAACTGAGCCATCATCTGGGCCGAGGTATTGTAATCGCCCAATCGCGCTTTGCGTATTGCGGCGTCGTACGCAAGAGAAAAACCTTCCGTCAGCTCACTTTCGATTTCTCTCTTTTCGCGTTCGTCTTCGGATGTCGACTGCCTCAAGTTCTTCACGTTAGAGAAGAAATCATTCCAATGCCCCTGATGTGCCTGAAGAAGCGCGGCGAGAGACAGCCAGCGCTTCATCCTCGACTGCTTGGATAGACCAGTCTCTATCAAGTCTTTAGCCTCCTGATACATATTGGAGTGTATGTAAGTATAAGCAAGGGATGCGTTCGCATCTATGTCGTCAGGGTTCTCTGTAAGGTATTCCTCGTATAGCGATATGGCATCGTCATTTCTACCAAGCAATCTATAGCATCTGGCGACCTCGGGCTTGACGTAGCTAAGGTGTTTTATTTCATCGAAGTGAAGCTCGTAAAGCTCAGCGGCGGATGCAAAATTATCGTTCCATGACAATATCGCAATGTAATCGGCGACTATTCGCGCATCATCGCTTGACTCGTCATAGAGTTCTTTCATCATCTTAAGGGCTACCTTCAAATCGCCCTGCCGGGCAATCTCAATAGCCTGCTTGTGCTTTTCATACCTCATGACAAGTTCTGGAGGCATCTCTTCCTCGCTCGCAGACCCCGTCTTCTTCTGGGCATAAGCTGGCGCAATTATGCCCCTGGAACCCGTCACTTCACATAAGAATATCAAGAAAAATAAATAAATTATAAAAGTATTGCGCATATGTCTCATATCTCGGCCTTCTTTAATCCGCAGTAACAGGTCTTGCGGGTTCAGTGGCATCGGGAAGTTTTTCGTATCCTTCCCTCTCGGGTTTTTCGGAAATCTCTTCTCTCTCGGGCTTTTCCGCCCCGCTATAAGTTAACGTCAAATATGCCGTCCTTTTATCATAACCTTTATCGGTATCCTCGTCCGGCCTGGCGTTAAAGTACTCTCCTCTGAGCGACATCAGCCATTCTTCGGATATCCTATAGTTAAGCCCGAGGGCTGCATAATACGTGGGGTGACTCATAGGAGGATTCTGGAATTCGTATCCGATAGAGCTTTGTCCCTCTATAAACAATTTTTTCGTAATATTTGTACTACCGTAAAGGCCCAACGCATGTGATATGATAGAGTACGGATTGAAGTAACCATGGCTCTTTTGAGCATCCCAATCCGAGTAATATATATTGTAATATAATTTTGCATACGGGTCCTGATGTATTCTATATTCGACTTTTCCCAGATATGTATCCTGGGTATTGCCGTCATTATAATAACCCCTTTTATATTTCGCCGAAAAATACCACCAGCGATTGGGCCTGAAATCGGCCGTAAGCGAGCCGCTGTCAACTACGATCTCGTTTCTTACCGAATCTATATCCTCTATGGTCTCGCGGTCATAACCTAGATAGATTTTCCACATATCGTTCGGGGAAAAGGTCAGCCACGTATTTGTCGTAAAAGGCGTGAAATCCTTTGTGTCATAATTTGTAAGGTACAGATACGAGTCAAAACTTAACAAATCGCTGAACCTTTTGCTGTATCCGACCCCTCCTCTTTGTCCGGAGACCGGGGAAGAGTCATTATGATTTGGATTGCTGTAACGCAAATATTCATATATGAATTCTGTATTCGTCTCCATCTCAGGATACAGGCCGCTGGTCAGTCGAGATGAGAATATTCGAAGTCCGTTTTTATCATGCGAGTAACGACTTGAGCTGGAAGCATATGGCGTTCTTGAGTTTCTAATCTGATAATATAGCTTTCTCGCATACTGACGTCCCTTATCAAGCTCTAATAGATGCTCAAGTGTATCGACCGACTTCTGTTCGTTACCCATCCAATGGTAAGCGAAGGCGAGGCCTTCAAGCGCGTCCAGATTATCGGGATAGAGCACCAGTGTCTTTTCATATTCATCTATGCCCGACCTGTAGTAGCCCTGCCAAACAAGTATCCTGGCATTTCCGGTCAATGCATGTATATTTTGGGAATCGAGCTCAAGCACTCTTTTATAAAGCCCTATTGCCGCCTCAAGCTGGTCTCTCCAGCTCAAGATCTCCGCCTTGCCCAGCAACGCCTCAATGGAGGATGGATCTTTTTCCAGCAGCAAATCATAAGATTCCATCGCCTCCTCGTGGCGGCCGCTCATTGCATAGGCCTGTGCCATTCCAAGCTGAAGCGCCATGTTATCAGGATCTATGGAAAGGCCTCTCTTATACGTCTCGATAGATTTCTCATATTGGCCGTCCCATTTGTATTGTTCCGCGAGCTCCCTTATGAGCTCTTTCTCATTTTCCGGGTAGTCTCTTCTTACCTCTTCGAAAAGCTCGATCGCCTCTTTGTGCTTATCCGCGTATGTGCATACCCTGGCCCACTCGATCATGAGGGAAGGCCCCTTTCTAATCCACGGTTCGATACCTGAATATATATCGAGCGCTCTATTATATTCCTTGAGATCTACATACGCCCGCGCAATATCGATAAGCTTCGACTCATCCAACGCAATGCCTTCTTTCTTCAACAGAGATTCATAAATACCGGTGGCTTCCTTATGCCGCCTTAACCAAATAAGCACCTGAGCCATATCGAGTTCGAGCGCTATGTCATCCGGTTCATACTCCAATGCTTTTTTGTAGGCTTCCACGGCCTTCTCGTATTGCCCGTCCCACTTGTATTGCTCCGCCAGGTCCCTTATAATCTCCCTCTCCCGATCCGGATGCTTCGACCTCACTTCCTCGAATAGCTCGATCGCTTCTTTGTGCTTATCCGCGTAGGTG
>JAFGFD010000139.1 GCA_016931215.1 Candidatus Omnitrophota bacterium | reverse complement strand
GATACAAAAAGAGCCCGGTAAAATCTACCAGGCTCTTTTGTCGTAACTCATTGTATATCAATAAGTTACGATATTTGGCTCCCCCCGGAGGACTCGAACCTCCGACACGGTGGTTACGGACTTACTTGAGTCTCCTCAAGAGTCGGACTATCTCTTCATCCGCAAGGGATGGTGGGTGTATAGTCTCTGCACTCAGGCCTGCTAAGCCTTAGCTCAGGATTGCCGCCGTCTTTACGCTGCGGTTTCCCTGAATTAGCCCACTTTTCACTCCAGCGTTGCCGCTTGAGGCTGCTAACTTTAGAAACGAATGTTTGCACTCGCTCCGCTCGTGCACAGCCACCTGCTCTACCAGCTGAGCTAGGGGGGAATATATTGGACTATAGACGATGGTCTATAGACAGGTCACAAAGAGCGGTGTTCAAGAAAAAATATAGTCCATTGACCATGGACTATAGTCTATATAACGTGGTATAAATTATACTTTATAGCTCTCCCTTTGTCAATATGAAAGGCCGACTTCTCCTGCCGGAAAACTTCTTTTATCTCATGAAAACCTGCGGCGGCTTGTATGCGCGGGAAGCTACAATTAACTTACGCTTTTCTATCTTCCTTCACAAACAACATGGGAAATACTATATCGCTTACGCAGCACGGTAGCCATACGGCCAAAAACAGGAATATGAACGTCACAAAATATGAAAACAGATTTAGGGTGCCACCCAGGGCCATCATTATGTGAAAGAGGGATGCCCACGTGCTTAGCAGGACGTGGCCGGCGTGGGGAAATTTGGTGGACGGCCTGAGATAAGCAAATATTACTCCGAGTATAGCCAATGGATTTACCAGCCACCATTTTTCTATAAAACCCAAGTGAATACCTCTATTGGGTAGATCGAGGAGGGCTTCGCCTAAGTAGGGTATGATCGAATCGCTTATAGTGGCTATACCTACCGAGCCGATATAACCGATAAAAAGCAGAAACCAGAAATTGCATCCGCCCCTTATGCACTTGCCCGTAATCCGGTCGCACGTATGCAATTTATACATGGAGGCCGTCACTAAAGAACTCAATACGACGTGAAAAGGATGAAGGATGTAAAAGATATTGTAAGAAGTCACCCGCG
The DNA here is from genome assembly GCA_016931215.1 of Candidatus Omnitrophota bacterium. Classification (GTDB taxonomy): domain Bacteria; phylum Omnitrophota; class Gorgyraeia; order JAHIPI01; family JAHIPI01; genus JAFGFD01. Next base: position 3,845 of record JAFGFD010000139.1, on the reverse strand, counting down.
GCAGCTTCCGGGCCAAAAGCATGATCAAAATACCTGTAGCCGTCCCAAATACGGTAAAAGGAAGATGACTCTTCAATTCATTATAGAGCCCCTTGGCCATCCGCTACACCTCCAGCGTCACCCCTGACTTAACCGCGATGAAATCCTCTTTATATGTATCTTTAAAGAACGCTTCCGCTTCCTTTCCGCTGCAATGTGTCGGCCCTGCCTTTTTTACCTTCATATCGCGGAATGCTTTTGTTACGCCGGCTATGTGGTCTCTATCTTTATCCATCAGATGGAAGCCTCCGAGAACTGCATAGATATTCTTCTCCGGAAAAGATAACTTTACCTCTTTTACCATCTTGACGATACCCGGATGGGCGCATCCTGTTATTATTGTAAGGCCCTTAGGGGACGTAAGTACCAATGCCTGTTCAGGCATGGGCCTGCCTCCGTATTCTCCCGGTATCTCGCCACTTGAGAAGATATTGTCATCGATCTTTGTCAAGATACTCAATTCTTTCAAATTTGCCCGGAGTCTCTTCACTTTATCCTTGAATTCGTCTCCGAACCCCGGACAACCGTATACGTCCATCCCCTTTCTTTTTCCAAGTAATCCCCATAAACCGCCCCAATGGTCCCAATGGTCGTGAGATATGACGACGGTCTTGATCTTAGACACATCGACATTCATGGCATCGATATTATTAAAAAGAAACGAGTCGCTTTCGCCCGTATCGAATAAAACACGTCCGTCAACAAGACACGAGAGCCCCCATCCTACGGATAACTGCGAAGCCGCAGCTTCATTATCGAAGAGTATCTGGACCTTCATTTGACCGCCTTCTTGGCAGTTATAAGCCATTGGGCATCGCCTTCATATTGAATAGTGTCGTAATTCAATTCTTTCAGACGCTTCGAGACCTCTTCTTCCGCTACGCGGCTATAATCATGAGAATTGCCTTCGTGATTATGGACCTGGTCGACAACCCTCATCCCTTTTTCGGTGAAGTCGGAGACGATTATCTTGCCGTTCGGCGCGGCCACCCTGTCCATCTCGTCAAGTATGTCTCCTATATCGTTTACGTGGTGAAACATATTGACCGCTATTACATTATTAAAACTCCCGTTTTTAAATTCCAGCGATTTTGCATCCATGACATGTAAAGTCACTTTCGGCAGAAGATCCTCATATGCAAGGTTCAGCGCGGCCTTCTTCAGGACCTCCTTGTCTCTGTCGATAGACGTCAATTTATATCCGGCCTTTGCCAGCGTCAGTGCGGTATGGCCAGTACCTGTTCCGATCTCGAGTATATTTCCCTCAAGCGGCATCGATTTCTCGATAATGAAGTTTCTGATCTTCAAAAAATCCATGCCCCTCTTTTTGTATATATTAACCCGTTCTTCGAAGATCCTGTGATTCTCCTCTATCTCTTTCCGGCTCAACTTAGGCTTATACAGCATCTATTTTTGGCTCCTTTCCGTCTCGCAATGGCAGCTTTGCTTCATAAATACACGCTTCGAAATCGCCCATAGTCATCTTTTTACCTCTGCCGCTCGCGGCAATCATATATTGTCTCCTCAGATCCAAATTCTTCAGCGCCTTCTCATCTGAGCTATAGCTACTTACAAATTCCGTTCCCTTTTTGGTCAACACAAAGACCGGGATCTTCTTGGAAAGCTGGATAACAGACATTGGGCCTATTATAGACCTGATCGCGCTCGATGCGCAACTCCAAACTAAATCAGCGTAACCGGCAATCTCCCGAACCTTTTCTTTGCTTATCCCGGTAGTGCATACGGCCAATATCGTCAAGGATATGCCCGCACCCCTCTCTATTTCTCTCAGCCGTTTGAAGGATTCATCCATGGAAGCATTTACGGTTACAGCAATCTTTTTATAGCCAAGCTTGGCCGCCCTTTTTACACCTTCCACCTGATCTATTGAAGCCTTTTTAAAAACAACATGTGAGCCGGTTTTTTCAAGGCGAGTTATAACTTTAAGTATGGGGGAAGTATAAAAAAGGCCGTTCATGCGGGCGCCTATGCCCTGCACAATGTCAGGTTTCGCGACAATCACGGTCCCGGCGCCATCGCACACAACGCAAGCGGCATCGAGGACTTTTTTTCTCAAGGCATACATCAACATCTCAGAGGCGCCGTAAGGTATGGAGATGTTGCTTTGCGATAATTCTCTCTGGCCGGTAAAATGGCCGGATTTCGCTATCTTGCTATTGACCGCCTGCAATATGGCCTGCATAAGTCCATCTTTGTCCTTAACCCGGTCGATTCCTTTGTAAAGCGCCGCCGCCAAAGGACAATAAGACATCTTGGGATATGTCGCTTCTATCGCTTTGCCGTCGCATATTAAAACATATGAAGAATAGAATCTCAAGATGTGAGCGTCTTTACGCCGAGGTCTCGTCTCGCTTAGACTGCGTATCAGCTTTTTCAGCGCGCTATCCATTATAGCCTGCGCGCTCCATATTCGCGTTCATATGACGGTAGTAAAGGTTTTGTCTTCTCATTTGAGGCCTCGCGCAATGGTTCCGTCGGGCATCATATTGTCGGAATGATATACGCCTTTCTCCTCCATCGCATACCTTGTGCATCTTAAATAGTCACCTCTGCAATAATCATCGATCCACTTTTTATCTATTCTGCCCTCCTCGTAAAACCTCTTCAGGGGGCAGACGTGAAACCATTTACATTCTTTGTTACCCACTTTGCCTTTCTTCGAAAACGGTCTACTTGGGCTCTTGCTGAATCTTTTTCCAAATACCGGCGATAGCTTCTTTTACCTTTGTATCTGAATATTCAATTATAGTCTTTCCCTCAACCATGGCCTCGACTACGGATTTGTCAAAGGGTATCATACCGATCAAGTCGATATCGTTATTCTCGCAGTATTGACGTATATCGTTTGTCATATCTACATTCAGGTCATACTTATTCACTATCAATTTTGGCAAGATTCCGAAATGCCTGACTACGCTGATTACTCTATCGGCATCGTGGAGGCCGGATAAAGTCGGTTCTGTCACTACTATCGCGCAATCTATGCCCGAAAGCGAGGCGATGACGGGGCAACCTATGCCCGGGGCACCGTCTACAATCACCCATTCGCATCCGATCTTTTCGGCCAGTTCCCTCGCCTGCTTCCTGACAAGCGTAACGAGCTTGCCCGAGTTCTCCTCTGCTATACCGAGTTTTGCGTGAACGAGTGGGCCGAAACGAGTGCCGGATATAAACCATTCTCCGGAGACGTTCTCCTCCATCGTTATTGCGCCTGCCGGGCAGGCGAAAGAGCAGAAGGCGCATCCCTCGCAGGAGACGGGATCCACCGTGAGATCTTTATCTATCGCGTCAAAACGGCATACGCTTAAGCATCTGCCGCACTGCGTGCAGAGCTCTTTATCGATCTTTGCCGTCTTTCCGCTTTTAAATTCATGGCGTTCTTTAATAGTCGGTTCCAACAAAAGATGCAGATCCGCCGCGTCGACATCGCAGTCGGCCAGGACTTTATTTACGGCCAACGCGGCAAACGCCCCCGTTATAACGGTCTTGCCGGTTCCGCCTTTCCCGCTTATTATCGCGATCTGTTTCATCTCGCCATCTCTTTTATGCGTTCATACATCCGGGCAAATTCTTTTTTATATTCCGGAAAAGCCTCGACGATAGACTCGCCTTTTGAATAAGCGACCGCTATCTCCCTTTTAAAAGGCATCTTCATAAGAACGGGTATATTCTCTTTAACGCAGAATTCATCGGTCTTGTTGTTTCCCAGATCGGCGCGGTTGATGAAGACGCCGAAAGGAATGGAGAGTCTTCGCAGGACACCCACCGCCAGCTTTAAATCATTC
>JAFGFD010000138.1 GCA_016931215.1 Candidatus Omnitrophota bacterium | reverse complement strand
AGTCCTGCTACGCTCTTCATATTGCTGCAGGGCGAAGGGGTAAAAAGCCCATTCCTTACTTTTTAGCCCCGGAGCCCGAACGGTTCAGTGGTGGAGCAGATGGGATTCGAACCCACGACCCCCACGTTGCGAACGTGGTGCTCTCCCAACTGAGCTACTGCCCCATTTTATAATTCTTACTAGTCGATGAACGATAGGCTATAGTCGATAGTAAAAGAAAAATCCCTATGTTTTTAAGTCTTAGTCCATAGTCCATTGTCTATAGCCTGACTAGTCTAGCGTATATCGTAGTGCGTTTTATATCGGTTTATGGCTCACGGTGTATGGGATTTTGTTTTCCGTTAACCGATAACCGTAAACCGGGAACCTATCTTTTCTTCCCTATCCGCTAAACGCTATAATTTCTCGTAACCTACAGGAATGATGTATAAAGGCTCGACACCACTCGGCAAAGCCAAGACCTCGGTGACGGCCCCATCGTCAAACGCCCCTACCGGAACACTGGCTAATCCAAGAGCGACAGCTTGCAGATGAATATTCTCCGCCACGTGGCCGACTTCTATATCGATGTACCTATTTCCCCTTTCTCCATAGCGGGAAGTCACTCGGTTCCTTACGGCAGCTATTATTATGGATACCGGCGCCTCGCTTATGAACGACTGCCCGAGTGCCGCAACGGCAAGCTCGGCTCTAACGTCGCGGCTGCCCGTAGCAAGTAAACCGTGGCTTGCACGTTCATAATGAAAAATACCGTCTCTTTTAGCTATATAGATATCGATCGGAAACAGGGCGCCGGCTGAAGGCGCGGCCCTGAAGCGCCTCTTCTCATTAGTCACGCCTTGGGCAGACCATAGCAGTTGTGAAATTTGACTGACATTCAACTCCTTGGGCTTAAACGTCCTTACGGAGCGCCTCTTTGATATAGCCTCCTCCAAACTGATGACTCCTCGCATCTTCGCCTTAGGTAAAAAAATCAAGCCTTTATCCTCCGCGCTGAGCGTTGCGTAAGAACTCATTAAGATAAAAAAAATGATTATCAGGGTCTTATAATAAAATTGATTCATCAATCCACTTTAAATAATATCTTTCGCCCAATGAAATATCGACTGCTATTATCTCCGGGACTTCATAACTATGCATTGCCTTTATCCTATTTTTGATCATGGCAAACTTGGACCTTCGGCTCTTTACTGTGACTTGGACTTCGTTTGCTTTATCTATCTTGCCTTTCCACCAGAAATATGACCGTATCCCGGTGTTTATATTTGCGCAAGCTATAAGTCTGTCGTCCAAAAGACGCATTACTATCTTCTCCGCTTCTTTAAATGATATGCATGTAAAGAAAACTATTACGTATTTGGTCTTCATCGCGCACCATACAGCCTAAGAGGCGTAATTCAAGGCAGTCTTTACCGTATTTAAATGAATGCTTACTGTATCGTTGATATCCTCGGCGTAACCACCCGCCAATACTACAGCCGTCGGGATTGCGTAATTTTTCGCGGTCTCCAGAATAAACTCGTCTCTCTTCTGCAGCCCCTTTTTCGTCAAGCGCAGATTACCTATTACGTCTCGCTCAAAAGGATCGGCGCCGGCTACATATACTATCATTTCGGGTTTGAAATCGCTTATTATCTTGGGTACGCAATCACTCAGCTTTCTTAAATACTCTTTGTCCTGGGTGTAATCCTCAAGCCCTATATCCAAATCGCTTTTTGGTTTAAAAAATGGGTAATTGTGCTCTTGATGTATAGAAAACGTAAATGTGCGCGGATCGTCCTTAAAGATATCCGCGGTCCCGTTGCCTTGGTGTAGATCGCAATCTATAACCATCGCCCTCTTGACTCTTGAGTCTTTTTTCATCTTCTTTATCGCTATAGCAATATCGTTAAAGAGGCAAAACCCCTCGCCGTGATCGCTGAAGGCGTGATGGAAACCTCCGCCGATGTGAATACCTATTCCCTTATCAAGAGCTATATCGCAACTCAAAATGGTGCCTCCGACGCAAATATACGAAGCCCTGACCAGCTCTTTTGAGTACGGGAGTTCGAGACGAAACTCCTCCTCCCGGCTCAAACCACCTTCTTTAAGTTTTCTGACGTAGTCCTTGTCATGAACAAGGAGTATGTCTTCCTCTGGAGCGGGGTCGGGATGTACTATATCCCTTTCGGAGATAAGGCCTTCGCGGACCATCCGACCATATATCAATGTATACTTATTGGTCGGGAACACATGTCTCCCTATATCTACGTCATACTCTTGCGAATATACTATTTTTAACTTATCCATCAGGCATAGAGGTCATATTAGCTATATCAATTCAATTCTAATATCATCTTATCCACGGCCTCTGAAATAAGGGCCCAATGTTCCTGACTATGGACTGCAAATTTTTGTTTTCTCCTCCATCCACCGTCAGGCTTCTTTTGCCATAGATAAAAGCAGAGCTGCTTTCTACCCCACGATTCCAAAAGCACTACAGCAGACCACCATCCAAACTTCTTGTTTACCGTAGCATAATCGATGACTTTTAACGGCGGCGCTATGGGAATCTTTTCATCCTTTGATGACTTTATTTCCATCTTTCTCCCCCCTTTCCATTCTGGTATTGTAGCTACTACAACGCGGGCAACGCGAGATATCCGCGCTTCGACTATCAACATAGGTATAAGCGCAGATCGCGCACTGCCACACGTATACATCTTCTTCTCTGAAGTGCAGAAATTTCAAACGCTCCTCGAAGAATATCCAAAGTATAAAAATACCGATTACCGAGACCAGCAGATACAAAAATACAGCTTGTGATATATCCAGTCTTATCATATGAGCGCCTATTTACATAAACAAATTTATTCCTGAAAAGCAAAAAACATCTTTATAGTGCCTGTCTCCTGATCATGTCTGCCGTTAGCAGGCGAGAACTTCCAACTCTTTAAATACCTGATGGCAAGCAGGTCCACATCGGGATCGCCGGAAGAAATAACAGGTACGACCCTGCTGACATCACCTTGTGGCGTAACGACGAATTCCAAAACTACAGAGAACCCCTTGCCGGAAGTAATCCATCTGGGAAGTTTGGGCTTATCCGGCTTATATATCAGTTCCCTACCTTTGTCTATTCCTTCTATGCCATCAATGGCATGGCCATCCTCATGCCTGCTCGGCTTGATATGAATGCGCGGAATCTCTTTTGCGCTCTGCAATAAGGCCCCTTCGATATTATCCAGCTTGTCGTCTACTTTCGGTGGTTCAAGACCAAATCCCAGCGCGGTTCCATTGACATTTGAATCTCTTTCGGAATCTATGTGATGGCTGTATTTTAAGTCATGGTGATAACTCGTGCTCACGGCAACAGGCTTATTGACAAGCATGATTTCAAGAGCCGTCTTTTCGAGTATAGGCCCCAAAAAAGAGACCGAAGTCAGATCCCTTGCCGTATACCTACCCGGCAATACCACAATATTCACTAACGATATGCAAAGTAAATGCCATGCAAGGGAAAGTATGAATGCTATGTTAAATGCCTTATTGCTGAACATAACCATAAAAATTTCATTCAATCTCTTGCGATGTCGCGATGTTTATCTGGGATATGCCGGTATCCCTGCACATGTCCCAAATTTCGACAATCTTGCCCATCGATGCATGTCTATCTGCTTTAATCAAGAGAGGTTTTTTCTCCTTTGCCGCAATACGCAGACGAGAATTCAATTCGTTGGTCGTTATGGCCCTTTCATTCAAAAAAATCATGTCCTTGTCAGTTATTAATATCACCAGGCTCTTTTCATGCACCGCCTCGCTCGTAACGGCCTTGGGCAGATTTACCTTGATGCCGGGCTGAAATATGAAACTCGAGGTCAGCATAAAAAATATCAAGAGAAGAAATACCACGTCAATGAGCGGGGCTATGTCTAATTGGCCCTTTTTTAATTCAGTCCTTCTTTTAAACTTCATATTTATCGCCTCTTACGGTAAGTATATTGAGTAGGTCCGTCGCGCTCTTCTCCATGTCCAATACAAATCCGTCTACCCTGCTCACTAAATAATTATAAGCTACGAACGTGGGTATGGCCACAGAGAGACCCGCAACCGTCGTAATAAGCGCTTCCCAAATACCGCCGGCCAAATCGCCTGGGTTGACAGGGTATAGACTGGTGGCCTTTTCCTGAATAACCTGAAACGCGCGCACCATACCGGTAACCGTACCCAAAAGTCCGAGAAGAGGTGCGATATGTGCTATCGTTGCCAGAACTCCCAGGTTCTTTTCCAGCCTCGGCACTTCATGCAAACCCGCATCTTCTATAGCTTCCCTAATCTCGCTCCTGGGTCTATCATGTTTTAATATACCTGCTTTCATTATATGCGCGATCGGACCCGGAGTGCTGTTGCACATCTCTATGGCCTCCATGATCTTATTTCTCTTTAACTTCTCAGCTATCTTTGCCATAAAATCTCTTGTATTGATTTTGGCCCTTCGGAGATGATATATCCTCTCCAGTGCTACCGCCAACGCCAAGATCGAACAGAGCGTGATGATATAAATTATTGGTCCTCCTCTCTGAATCACATCCCACATTTAATTACCTCCTCATATTGAACTTCACGGTCTTTGCTACATTTTCAGTTTAGAGCCACGTAACTAATGCTCCTGACCCTCAAGCCATGTGAGCCTTTTTTGTGCATATTCACCCTCTTCTACGGGCTCATTGGCCAGTCTTTCGTATATCTTCTTAGCCTTCGCGTTTTCGCCCTCTTTTTCGAATATCTGAGCGCACCTGAAGTTGCTCTTAATGCCCCAAAACCTGCTGGAGGGGTACAGGTAAACGACCTTTAGATATTCCTCTATGGCCTCTTTTGAATTTCCGGATTCCTCAAGGCATGCTCCGATATTGTACTGTATCTCGGCGTTCATTTCTGTATCTTCTTCGGTCAAGGCCTTCTTCAAATGGGCTATTGCAAGACTATAGGATTTTTGCAGTTTTAAAATTTCTCCCGTCTTTTTATGGGCAATCCTGGCAAACGGCGTATTCGGGTAACTGTAAACAAGTTCTTCAAACTTGCGGAGCCCTTCGCTTATATTACCGCTCTCAATTAATATTTCACCCATCTTCAGATGGGCCTTAGCGACCAATTCGCTGTCGGGATGGTTGATCCATATGGAATTGAGCATATTGAGCGCACCTACGACGTTTCCTTCTTTATACAGCGTGCTGGCGTGCCAATAACTGGCGTCGTCCGATATTGTCGAGTAGGGAAACGTCTCTTCTATCTTTTCAAAATATTGCTTAGCCTTCTGGAATTCACCTTCGTTGTAATAATGCTCTCCGTACCAGAATAATATCTGGGCACTCATCTCGGTCTTTGGATAAATCTTCAGGAAGTTCGCGAAAGACTCCATTGTCTGATTGATGTCCCCGTTTTGATAATGGCACCATCCGATCTCATAGAGCGCAGTCTTGACCAACTCCTTATCTCTGCTCTCCTGAATCAATTTCCTGAAATAAGTCAATGCCCTGCCGTAGTCCCTTAAATTATAATAAGAGCTCGCCGCATAATATAAGGCATCGTCTCTGTCCGTGCTATCCGGAACGCTGTTTGCAAAATCGATGAACCCCTCGGCCGACCGAGCATAATCCCCCTTATTGAAATAAGTCATCACGAGCTTAAATTTTACCTCATCATGTAGTTTACTCTTTGGAAAATTTATAAGCAACGATTGGTAGGACAGTATGGCGGAATCGTATTTTTTCTGATCGTAAAAAATGTTCCCGATCTGATATTGAGCGTAGTCAGCCGAGATGCTATCGGAATATCTTTCCAATACCTCGTCATATATCTTCAACGCGTTATCATACTTCTTCTGCTCATAGTAGATGTCACCCATCCTAAGCAGCGAACTTATTCTAAGTATCGCATTCCGAGACTTTCTGGAAACGCCATAAAAAATATCCTCTGCCTTTTCAAAATCTTTCTTTTTGATATATAGCCACCCCAGGTTATACTTCATCTTATCGCATATCTCGCCCTCGCATCCGTCTTTTATAGCTTTTTCATATAGCTGTACAGCCTTTTCCAATTTACCGAGCTTAGCCAGTGCTTCGGCCTTATTCAAAAGTGCGTCATCGTACCAACTTGTATCAGGATAGTCCCTGACGACTTTTTCATATTCTAAAATTGCATCGTCATACTTTTCAAGCGCTGTGAGCGCACGACCCTTTCCGCATATAACGGCGGCCATAAGGTCGCTGCAAGGATTGGTTGCGAGGCATCTGTCGAAATAGGCGATCGCCTCATCGGACCTTGACAATTTAAGATACGACAAGCCTATCTTGTTGAAGGCGTACGGAAGCCAATCGTTATCATCCGAATATGTCACGGCCTTGCTGAGATTTTCTATTGCCGATAGATGTTCATTCTTCTCAAAAGCGATCTCCCCCAGCATGTAATAAACATTCCCTATCTTTTCGGCAAGCGGAAACGTGCTCGCGAACTCCTTGAGGGCGATTTCTGCTTCGCTAAAATTCTTGACGAGAAACAGCGTTTCGCAAATCATATATTGAGCCTCGCAGGCAAGCTTGTGGTTGCCGAAATTATCGATGACTTGCCGGAAAACCTCAACCGCTTTATCATACTCGCCGATATTGTTTAAGCACCATGCCTGAGAATAATAGGCAAAAGGAGCATATGAAGAACCGGGATACTCGTCTATAAACTGACCGTAATAATTTAATGCATTTCTGTAGTCATACAGCGCAAAGCATGTCTCGGCAAGCCAATATAGGACATCTCCGTTCGGGGCAATGCCTTCCACGCGATTGGCGAGATAATCGAATTCATACATGGCTAGATCAAATTTATTCAACTTGAAATAGGTCTGCCCTAGGATAAAACGGGCTTCGGGTATATTTGCGCTGGAGGGATAATCTCTTACGAATGAGATGAGCCTATCCTTAGCGATCTCATAGAATTCGTCGTCAAAGGCCTGTTTCGCAAACATGAGATCGCGCTCTTCGTCAGCATATACAATGCAAGACGCCAAGACCAAAGAGAGGCATATACAGTAAAATTGTATACTATATATTGAGTTAATAGATTTCATTTATTATACCTTAATAGACGATTATTTTGATTATACCACTTGGAAGGATAGTATTCAAGAAAATTGGGGTGCGGTCTTCAAATTTGCTATATCGGCCCTTGCCGATGAATGGGGGATTGATTATTTAAGAATATTTTTAAGGTATGCGCCTGTGTAAGAGGCCTTT
>JAFGFD010000015.1 GCA_016931215.1 Candidatus Omnitrophota bacterium | reverse complement strand
GGGGAAATATTTTTCCGCCAATACACATTTGACTCATCTTAGACAAAAAGCTGACGGCACGTACGAATTGATCAGTTTTAATGTCTCTCCGGAAGAGGAATTGGGAGAAGTAGATAAGGAAGATCAGAGAGCCGGACAGAAGGCAGTGCCGGCAGGGATCTGATATTTTCAAATGTTATAAAATTTGGCACACATCGGAAGATGTTGGCACAAACTTAAGAGGTGGGGAATGAGAAAGGTAGGAGTATCTGCTATAATATTAATCGTGCTGATTATGGTTTTCCTCGCCTGTATTCAAGACAGCAGCTATACACAGGAAGAAGAGATCCCTGAGGGGATGGAGATAAAAAAGGTGGGAGACCTGCAGATCCTGGTCCCCCAAGGTGCTCGCGTGGAGAAGACCGGAAAAGGAGGGCTGATTGCCGTGGAGAGTACCTCTGAGTTCACTTCAAGAAAAATCATGGATTTGGAAACCCGCGTGAATAAAACTGAAGAGACTCAGAATACTCTGGTGATGAAGCTCGATAGCATAGAACAGAGGCTTTCGAAAATAGAGAAAGACATAGAAAATTCCTCTCTGGTCTCAAAAGACGGCGATTGAATAGATCTGAAAAAGGCTAAACATGTTTAAATTTACATCATTAAATAAAAGACTAAAGGGAATGCGCGATTTTATTACGTTTAAGCGCCATAAGGGAATTACCCTTATAGAAAACGTAATCGGGTTGTTGATCGCGGCTATAGTGTTTGCAGGTTTTCTGCAGGTGTGCAACATATCTTCAATGATGCTGCAAAATATAAAATTCAGAGTCAGGGCGGTCAATATAGCCCAGGCAGAGCTGGAAGATATAAAAAGCCAGAATTACGATAATATAATCATATCGGACTATACGCCTTATAAATCCACAAATGTCATTATAGACGGAGGACCTACGAGTGGATCGGGCGATGACGTAATAGGCGAGATGAGGACGGTGGTGAGAAATGCGATAAATCCACCCACGTCAGGGAAGAAGGTCTTTGTCAGCGTTAGCTGGACATTATTCGGAGTCGTAAAGCGGGAGACGGCCGAGACCATAATATACCCTAATTGATCTGATTATGCATATGAGCTGAAAGGTAATCATTATGTTTCGTCGAAGAAGGTATATAGAAGGTTTTACGTTAACGGAGATTCTTATAGTATCTATTATGGTCCTTTTGGTGGTCGCCGTTGCCATGTCCACCTATGTTCTCCTTTCTCAATATGTCAGCGACCTGGCCAAGCAGGCGATACTCCAAGGAAAGACGCGGTTGTGCGCCGAAAGGATAGTAAGGGATGCGAGAGAAGCTGCGAGCATAAGTTGTACTTTATCCGGCAACGAGATAAATTTTACATATGATCCTCAGAGGATAGGCAAGGCGGGCTCTAACTGGACCTCCAGGTACCGACTAAGCGGGGGGAAGATACTTTTTACGGCTGATACCTCTGTCGGCGTAGAGACTGTCGTTGTCGAAAATGTCTCGCTTGATACAGGGGATAAACTCTTTCAGTATGATTTAGGGACAAAACTTGTGACCATAGATTTACAGGTTGAGAAGATAGGGACGGCCAATGAGCAGGACGCCGATATTTCGACAATCGTAAAGGCGCGAAATGCGTATTAAGATCTGCGGCAGAGAAGGGTATGCGCTCGTTATAATAATGGCGTTTATGTCGGTATTCGTCATGATGTCGATAGGCGTGCTCTATTTGGTTAACACGGAAGTCAATAATGCGAAACGTCAGTGCGATTCGACCAAGGCGCTTTTTTTGGCGGAGGCCGGGATTGAAAGGGCCAAGACTACGATCGCTTCTACGGGGGCCGTCGGTTCTGTGCCGGCTATGTTCAAACTTTCCGACACGGGCGTCTTGAATGATACGCGACTGGACGACGCCATCATAAACATACAGGCGGACGCACTGGGAAGTAATAAATTTCGTATAACGTCGGACGCGACGGTCGGCGGAGTAAAAAGGGTAATAAAGTCCGAGATAATATATAATCCTCCTTCCAAGGTCTTCGATTATGGATACTTTTTGAATAACTGGGGCTGGTTTTACGGTACCGGCATTACGGCGAACGGCGATGTGCGCTCCAACGGAAGATTCGATTTTCAGGGTGAACCCACGATAGAAGGTGAGGTGTATGCGGGACAGGGTATAGGCGGAGGCGAGAATGTTCAGGGAAAGGCCGGGACCGTTGAGGACGGCGAATATATATATCAGCACCCGAATTCGCCGACTATAGAGATGCCGAATATCGAAGACCTCAGTTACTACAGGACGCAGGCCATCAACAGGGGCAGCACTGTCGTGATAGGAGGCGCTACTGTTATAAGCAGCGTCTATGGAGACGATGCAGGAGAGAGTGGGAATATCGTATTAATAGGTACCCCGAGTGTTCCAGTTGAAATTTCAGGTCCGGTAGTTGTAAATGGCGACGTAGTAATAGGAGGCACTGTAACGGGGCAGGGCACTATCTATGCCGGACGGAACGTATATGTAGTCAGTAATATTGAATATTATGACCCTCCGTCAAGTCCTCGGCCGCCGTCTGACGACCAGGACGATATCGACCAGTGGGTGCTTGACAACGCCGATAAGGATATTTTAGGGTTCGCGGCAAGAGAGAGCGTCATCATGGGCGACTACACGAGCGGAAATTGGCAATGGCTCGTCGATAATTATCTCTTTGGCATGGGTAGCGAAGATGTTGGTCAGGATGGCATACCGGATACCGGCGACACAGGAGAGGACGATAGTACCTTTCAGAGCCAATACGAGGATTTGGACGAGGATGCCGTCTTTGACGATAACTACAACTGGTCAGATGTTCAGACTCAAGGAGATATAACTACGTATACAAATGTCCCGGAGGATGTGGACGGCTTCAGCGATATCTCAACGGACAATATAAGTAAAGTGGAAGGAGTGTATTATACCAACCATGCCTATGCGGGGTGGGGTAACGGTATAGTCTTCAACGGTTCAGTTATATCAAAGGATGAATCTATAGCCGCCTACAATAGCATAACGTTCAACTACGACGAAAGATTACACTCAAGATACGGCAATGACCCAAACTGGCTGATAGACTTGAGACTGCCATTCTCTGATAGCACGGGAATCGTCGGGTGGTGGGAAGAGGCGCCGTAAGGGGCGTCGGATTTTATCGTAACGATAAGGAGTATATTGTGTCTACAGCAAAAAGACAGATTGTAATATATCTGATTACGGCGGTCTGGATTTTTTTACTGCCGGCTGAAAAGGGTTATGCGCTAGTCTCTTTGAAAGGCCGAGAGGTTACCTATGGAGAAAGCGAGAAAGTCGATCAAATACAAGATACCGGACTTCAAAGGGGAGAATCTTCTAAGAAAGACAACGGAGGCGCGACCGAGATAGAGAAGATAAGAGAAGAGAAGATGAGGATAATGGAAAGGGCTAGAAGAGAAGAACCGGTTGTCAAAAAGAGGCCGTTTGAAACTGATAGTTATTCCTACAAGGAACAGCCCAAAAGGCAGACCAGCTATAATATCGATAAGGATTTTACCAAGCAGCATAATAAGATTATCGTCCTCTCTTTGATGATATTGATTTTATTTGCCTTGATCGTCTTTCTTCATAAGATCTCTTCCGGGAAGTGAGCGGATTCCTCGTCAGGATCGACATGTTTCAGGACCACTTTTTTGATATTCATGTATGAAAATAAAGCTGTTTTATTAAAAGGATGAGATTATGAATGTTTTGATTCTTTTTTCTACAGGAGTTCTCATAGGCATTACCGGTGCCATAATCCCGGGTCCGCTTACATTGTTCACGGTATCGGAGGTCATGAAGAGTAACCGTTTTGCCGGACTGAAAGTTATATTCGGCCATATAGTTACGGAATTTTTGCTTATACTCATAATATTTTTGGGACTGTACCATTTTTTAAAGTCACAGATTTTATTGAGGGCAACCACCGCCGTAGGCGGCATTGCGCTGGTAGCGATGGGCGCCATCCTTTTTTTAAAGAGCCCCAGAATGAAAAGTTTGAAGGACACAAACGGTAGCCACATTGCGGGCGGATTGTTTCTGGGAGGGATCTTCTTCAGTATAGCCAGCCCCGGTTTCATAGTATGGTGGGTGACGATAGGACTCTCCACGGTAATGAGGTCCCTTTTGCACGGAATTATAGGAGTGGCGATACTCTCTTTGGGCCATTGGACGGCCGATATAATCTGGTACTGGTCATTGTCCTATGCGGTCGACAAGGGTAAAAATCACTTGAGCGAAAGGAACTATAGAAATATAGTAAGGGCATTATCCGCCTTACTCGGTCTATTGGGACTTTACTTTTTGTATCAATCTTTATTCTTGACGAAATAACGCCGTATGATAGAATGATTGAGTAATCAAAATGCGGGAGGGCAAAATGTTCGACGAGACTACGTCGCTTTCGGTTAAAATCGAGCGCAAGGCGGAAGGCGCCATATTGGTTTCTCTAAACGGACGCATAGATTCGGATACTTATAGAAAGCTGGATAAGGAGATCCAACCCATTCTGGTTCCTGCCACTAAGGTAATCATTCTTGATATGAGCAGAGTCGGTTATGTCAGTAGCGCAGGGCTGGCGGTCATATTCCAGATGAAAAAATTCGTCGAGAAAAAAGGAGGGTCTTTTATCATAGCAAGCTTGCAGCCACAGGTTAAAAGGGTATTCGACGTGATCAAGGCGTTACCCTCGGAAAATGTCTTCGAGAGCCAGGAAGAGATAGACAGATATCTCGACGTTATCCAAAGACGGGAGTTAGACAAGCAGAAAGACAACCTCGGCTAAACCCTTCAAAGGCCATCATATCAGTAGGTATAGTAGATTCCGCAGGACATTATGTAGTCGGTGTATTTCTGGCTGTTTTCGTTCGAAAAATTCTTTCTATAATCGAAGTTCGTTCCAAGAGATATGTTTTTATTCAGGTCATAAAAGAGAGAAACGCCTGCCGATAGGAGATGGTCCCGCTGGTCGCCTCTGTCCTGATCCGATACGACGCGGTTATCGTAAGATTTATATTGATATCCGGCGTTTAGTCTCGTAAATATTTTGTCGGTCAGAAAATGAATTCCTGTGAGTTGAGTCTGGATAGAGGTATAATCGTAGTAATCTATGAAGGCTTCGTTTGAATCGTTGAAGTATACGGTAAATTCGGGTTTCAGGAACGTCCGATCCGTCATATAATACCCCATCTCATACTTTATGGTATTCCTTTTATCTTCTCTATCAGAGGACTGAACGGTTCCAACCCTATTTCTTATCTTCCATTTTGTATATTCCTTATTTGAATATCTGTATACGAGCCTATGATACAGACCGTCGCTTATACTGTGCTTTAATCCGGTTTCTATCTCGCTGATCGAATACTCACTTGCCTCGTCGTGAGGGTAGCCTACGAGATCCAGACTGTAATCGAGGGACCATAGAATCTTTTCCGTAACTTGAGTATCTAAGCCCACCGTGAATATGTTATCGAAAAGATCGGGTTCTGCAAACCGAAGATAATCAAGGTAAGTCATATCGTAGGCGAGTCTTAATACACACTCTTCGAAGATAAGAGAACGGGTCTCTACGCCGACCGCATTCTGGAGAAATATGCTGGCTGCTTCGTCGTAATGTTCAAGATAGGCATTGGTGTCATACCCGGTTTCTAACGAACTCGAAAGGTCGAATACAAAACGATCGCCGGCCTCATATTCGCCTTCCGTTTCAGTCATCTCCGGATACTTTTCCTTTTTACCTATGCTTGGATAAAGTTCGTATTGGTCCTCCACGGCATAAGAGCCGCAGGCGATACAAATTATTCCTAATACCGCCGTCATTGACACAAATATTTTCCGATTCAGCATAAATAACCGTCCTCCCTCGACCAATTATCTTTTCCGGCATCAAGGATATCCTACACCCTGGTTTGAATTGTCATCGGTTCTATTGTCTATATTATTCTGGTCTTTCCGTTCGAATATGCCCTCTTTGCCTTTAAGCATATCATTGGAAGTGTCTTTTAGATCGGATACTTTATTCTGCAGATTATTTGCACCGCCGCCGGGACCTTTTTGCAACCCCCTTCTTTGCAGATACCCTTCTTTCCATTTGAGCCAATCCCGTTTTTTGCCGCCGGGTACATTCACTATATTTATTGGCTTAATGGGGTCCGTCAGGATACCACGCTTGCCGCTATTTATTACGGGATCCGAAATCGGCTCACCTTTTTTGGAGATAGCGGCAAAGAAGACATCATTTTCAAATACGTCAACAATGACTTTCGAGCCGTCATATGAGGTGTCCCAACCCGTTCCCCTGACGCCGCATACGGACATGGGCGTCTTTATCTCAAAAGTTTCATCCTTGTCGAGATTTTCTACAAGAGCCCGCAATTCGCCCTGCATAAGATTTACCTGAGCCGGGGAGATACCGGTGAGTTCGACTATTGTGTTTTCTTCTATGCGTAATACGTTTAAATAGCCTTTACCGAGCCCCAGTTCCGCCCATGAGTCCTCAATGGTCTTCAGTCTATCATTGCTTGAAAGCTTCATGCCTTTTTCCGCATCTACCCAGTCGTTTTCCGCCGCGGGTTTTACTTTGACCGTTCCATCTTTGAACAGTATAACGGCGTCATCAGTCGCAATATTTATGTTACCGGCCGCCTGAGCCGATGACAACGGCATTATGAAAAGGTACACAAGTGTAGACAAAAATATGGATGTTATAAAAATTTTTTTCATTCCTCACCCCTTTTATCTTTCTGTTTATAATAGTATATCAGATATGAATATAATTTCAATAGAGAGACCTCTTTTCTTTTACATCAATACGCCTGTATGAAATCAGGGCAGGCAGGGCGGGAACCACACCCAAAAAGAATAGCAGTGTTTGGGGACGGTTCTGCGTTTAAGCACAAACCTGTCCCACAGCCAAACCGAAAACCGTCCCCCGCAGCACAGATAATTACAATTCTACGTTGTCTAAAAGATTAAATAATTTTTTTCCAAGTACCCTTGCTCTGTAGCTACTCCAGACATATTCATCGACACTATTTACAAGATTTGCGCGCAGAGGATTGTATTCAATGTAAGTAATACAACTGATCATATAATTATCTTTTCGTATTACATAACTTTTAAATCTATCTTGCCAAAAATGGCCTATTGTTTTATATTTTTCTTTGAAATACTTTGCGTAAGACAGATTAATGCCGTGCATTACTTTACTGAGGTTATTACTTTCGACCAATAAATGTACATGGTTTGACATAAGGCACCATCCGTAGATCTTGAATTTGAAACGAGTTTTGTATTTTCTAAGAATTTTTAAATATTCTTGGAAATCCCCGTCTTCTTTAAAGACAATTTGCTTATCATTACCTCGTGATATGACATGATAACAAGCATCATCTATTATAATTCTTGCAGCTCTAGGCATTTTAACCACCCCCTCACATATATATACGTCTGAATCCATGATTTTCTTTCATAAAAATTTAAATATTTTTCACTTACTTGGGGACAGGTTTGTGCTTAAAGGCGGGACAGGTTTGTGCTCAGCGCCAGAACCGTCCCGGAAAAGAATTGATTTTGGATATTTTTTGTGGTATCGTAAATGAGCCGCATTCAGAAACTTTAGGGAGGTCTCCATGAAAAAGAGGGTGCTGATTATTCTCGCAGAAGGTTTTGAGGAGATAGAAGCCGTTACCAGTATAGATATTATGAGGCGGGCCGGACTCGATGTCACCATAGCGGGCCTCGGGAAAGAGTTGATACTTGGGTCGAGGGGCTTATCCGTGAAAGCGGATATGCCGTTGGATTCTTACAAAGGGACGCCGGACGCAGTGGTGCTTCCGGGGGGTTTGAAAGGGGTCCAGAATCTGGCGGCCTCGGATAAAGTGAAAGACATAATAGAATCGGTCCATAAAACAGGTAATATCATAGCGGCGATATGCGCCGCTCCGGCTTATGTCCTGGCGCCGATGGGATTACTGAACGGTAAATCGGCTACTTGCTATCCAAGCGAATCGGATAAGGTTAAAGACATAGCGAAGTATAAAGACCAAAATGTCGTCGTGGACGGTAATATAATAACCAGTAAGGGGCCCGGAACTGCTTTCGATTTTGCGCTTAAGGTCGTAGAGGTGCTTAGAGACGGCACAGTAAAAGAGAACGTTAGAAAGGCCACTCTTTATGGGGAATCGCAGGGTAAGTTATGACATAATCGTTGTGGGCGGCGGCCACGCGGGCTTGGAGGCTTCTCTCTCTGCGGCGCGCATGGGTCTTCGCACCTTATTGGTGACGCTCGAGGCCAAGAAGATCGGGTTCATGTCATGCAATCCTGCCATAGGAGGGCTTGGAAAAGGCCAACTGGTGAAGGAGATCGACGCGCTTGGCGGTGAGATGGCGCGGGCGACGGACAGGACCGCTATTCAATTCAGAATGCTCAATTCTTCGAAAGGTTACGCGGCTCGTTCATCGCGGGCACAGACCGACAGGAAGGCCTACAACGAATACATGACCAGACGCCTCTTGAGACAGAAAAATTTGGACGTCTTGGAGGACGAGGTGATAGATTTAATCACGGCGGATGGTGTTTGTAAAGGGGTTGTCGCGAAACGCAGCGGCAAGATATCATCGCAGGCAGCCATCCTAACAACCGGGACTTTTCTTAACGGTCTTATACATGTCGGCCTGGATCATTTTCCCGGAGGCAGGATAGGAGAGGATTCTTCTAAAGAACTCTCAAGCGCTCTAAAGCGGCTTGGTTTTAAGGTAGATAGACTGAAGACGGGGACGACGCCACGCATCGACGGTAAGACCGTAGATTTTTCCTCTCTTATAGCCCAAGACGGAGATGTCGAGATAGTACCATTTTCGTTTTCCACGAGTAAATTGAAACTCAGGCAGGTGCCCTGCTACATTACTTGCACAAATAACAGGACCCACCGGATCATAAAAGACAATCTCGACAGATCGCCTCTATATACCGGAAAGATAAAATCCACGGGCGTGAGATACTGTCCTTCCATAGAGGATAAGGTGGTACGTTTTTCCTCTAAAGACTCGCATGCAATCTTTCTGGAACCGGAAGGGCTGGACAGCGGCGAATATTACCCAAACGGAATCGCAACGAGTTTGCCTATAGACGTCCAGGAGGCTATGGTTCACAGCATAAGGGGATTGGAGAAGGCGAAGATTACGAGGTCCGGTTACGGTATCGAGTATGATTTCGTAGATCCACGGGAACTTTATTCCACCCTTGAGTCGAAAAAGCTAGAAGGCCTATATATGGCCGGCCAGATCAACGGGACTACAGGCTATGAAGAAGCTGCCGCATTGGGATTCATGGCAGGTGTCAATGCTGCCCTGAAGATCAAGAAAGAACGACCTCTAGTACTAAGGAGGTCAGAGGCATATATAGGAGTCTTAATAGACGAGCTTGTTACCAAGGGCACAAACGAGCCATATAGGATGTTTACCTCAAGGGTAGAGCACCGATTGTTGATTAGGGAGGATAACGCCGACACGCGGCTTATGGGGATAGGCAAAAAGCTGGGTCTTGTCTCTGCCAAGTCTTTTTCTTCGGTGCTGAAAAAGACTAAAAATGTCTTACGCGAAAAGAAGAAGCTCGATTCAATAGTCATAAAGCCAAGTAAAAGAGTCAATTCTCTCTTATTGAGAGCGAAGACCAGGCCACTTTCCGAACCGGTTAAACTTGTACAGATCCTCAAGCGCCCCCATATTTCATACGAGGATATCAGTACGATCGAAGCTTCTCTAAAACCGCTTTCGTATTACGAAAAGGTGCAACTTGAGGTCGATGTCAAATATGATGGGTACATCAAGAGAGAATCGGCAAATATAAAGAAACTTGACAAGATAGACTCGATCAAGATACCGGCGGGCGTGGACTATTCATCCATCACAGGGCTTTCTAATGAAATAAGAGAGAAACTGGAGCGCATACGTCCGTATTCTCTGGGGCAGGCTGCCAGGATATCCGGCGTGACGCCGACAGCGGTCAGTCTCATAATGGTAAACCTGAAGAGGCGGGGATGAGCAAAGGCGGGAGAGGGCATCTTTCAGAGAAAGGTACGGGTTTCAATTTGGAGGCGGGATACATTTCCGATCAGCGGAAGGATCGTCCCGCTTATTATTCCTTCAATGAGTATTTGCGGAAGAAGTTCGGCCAAAGGGTACAGAGACTCAGCCTGAATGCCCACTTTACCTGTCCGAACAGAGACGGAAGTATCAGCAAGGAAGGCTGTATATACTGTAACGACGAGGCCTTTTCTCCTTACGCGGCGAGCGACCTCCCTTTGGATGAACAGATACGCAGGTCGATGGATTTCGCTAAATCGCGTTATAATGCGAAGAAATTCATAGCGTATTTTCAGAACGCCACCAATACTTACGCGACCGTCCCTAAGCTTAAGAAGGCATATGAGGTAATAAGAAATTTTCCGGATATAGTCGGTCTTTATATATCTACGAGACCCGATTGCATCGACGAAGAGCGGCT